>JBBQFO010000110.1:0-14867 GCA_038322035.1 Candidatus Obscuribacterales bacterium | reverse complement strand
ACTATCTCGAAACCCAATGCGAAGGGCTTTTAAGCCCCATTCCTCGCCCTCGGGAGTGGCAACAAATTTAGACCGGAACTGGTACTTGTTCCAGAACCCTTTCAATAAGGTCTGCATGGCTAACCCGATTATCTCTCACTTTAGGAATGATTCTATGCCCAAGGACGAATGGACTGAGAGCCTTAACGTCTTCGGGTCGAACGAAATTTCTTCCGTCGAGAAACGCCACTGCTTGCGCAGCACGCATCAACAACTGACTGCCTCGGGGGCTCACTCCAAGAACGATTTGTGGATGCTTTCTCGTTGAACTGACGATGTTGACGATATATCGCTTAATTGACGGCTCAACGAATATGCTACGAACCGCTGCCCGACATTCCAAAACTTCAGTTTCAGACAAAACCGGTTTCACCTGG
Organism: Candidatus Obscuribacterales bacterium; assembly: GCA_038322035.1. Taxonomy (GTDB): domain Bacteria; phylum Cyanobacteriota; class Vampirovibrionia; order Obscuribacterales; family Obscuribacteraceae; genus PALSA-1081. The sequence goes on along the minus strand of JBBQFO010000110.1, from coordinate 14,451 downwards.
AAGGCATTTTCATCCAGGGTCTTGTCCAAGATCTCGACTTCTTGTTCGAACTTTGGATAGCCCAGCGACAGCGAGAGCATAAATCGGTCCAACTGCGCTTCTGGCAGTGGAAATGTACCGTGATATTCAATCGGGTTTTCCGTTGCAATAACGAAAAACAGCTCAGGCAATTTCCGAGTAGCACCGTCTGTGGTGACCTGATTTTCTTCCATCGCTTCCAGTAAACTTGACTGAGTACGAGGAGTAGCTCGGTTGATTTCGTCGGCCAGCAGGATGTTAGTAAAGATCGGACCAGGAATAAATTTGAAAGTGCCCTCTTTCTGTTCAAAGATGCTAACACCGCATACGTCCGAAGGTAACAAGTCAGGCGTACACTGAACGCGCTTGAAGACCGCAGTCACAGACATCGCCAGGGTCTTCGCCATCAGGGTCTTGCCTACACCGGGAACGTCTTCAATCAACACGTGACCGCCTGACAGAAAGGCGATCACTGCCAGTCTGACTGCCTGTTGTTGACCGACCAAAACGCTGTTGATGTTGTTAAGCAGTGCTTGAGCTTTGCCGCTAAGTTCGGCTAGTCTAGCCGGAGAAGTCGTCTCTCCTTGCGCTTTAGATGCCGCAGTAGGTGCCGCAGTAGGTTGTTCCACACCGTCGTCTAACTCCGCCGAACTCTCGGCTTTGGTCTCTGCTTGCGTCACATTTACTCCTTATGCAAACCCGTTTACCCCAGGGTAATTTATGCAGCAAGCTGCCCGATTTATCAGACTGACTCAAGGTGCGTCAGAAAGGGGAGACACGTGCGTTATGCCCGGCAATTTTACTTCCTAGACATCCATCAGTGTGAATAGTACCCCGCCGGAGGTGCTTGCAGGTGAGCAGACGGCTGCCATTATCTGAATTATCTGAAACCAATGTCCGAGACTGCGATGCGCGACAAGCCAGACCCTTGATTGTGTCGGCTCGCTTGATGCATCGACTGTACTTAGGATAAACTAGCTTCCCTGTTGGATTTCACAGCGAAATCGTCTCAAATTCCGAGGTTATGTGATGCAAGAAGCAGTGCGCTTGCGAGCAGAAGACGCCGTTACTGACCAATTTCTTTCCTTTCAGCAAGTCATTCAAAAGCTGAATCAGTTCTGGGGCGACCGAGGTTGCGCCGTCATGCAGACTTTCGACATTGAGAAAGGCGCTTCCACTATGAGCCCTGGCACGTTTTTGCGTGTTCTCGGTCCAGAGCCCTGGAACATGGCCTGTGCCGATGCCTGTCGACGTCCAACTGATGGACGTTACGGGGAAAATCCAAACCGCCTCCAGCACTACTTCCAATATCAAGTGATCCTCAAACCATCGCCAGATGACGTCCAGGATGTGTATCTGGACAGCCTGCGCGCCCTCGGTATCAACCCGCTCAAGCATGACATCCGTTTTGTCGAAGACAACTGGGCCTCGCCGACCCTTGGCGCCTGGGGAGTCGGTTGGGAAGTATGGCTCGACGGTCTTGAAGTCACCCAGTTCACCTACTTCCAACAAGCCGGCGGCCTGGAAGTGAAACCGGTGGCCGCAGAAATTACATATGGATTGGAACGATTGTCGATGTATCTGCAAAACGTAGACAACGTTTACGACTTGCAGTGGAACGATCGCATCAAGTACGGCGAGCTCTACCACAATAACGAAATCGAACAGTCCAAGTACAACTTCGAAGAGAGCAATCCTGAATTGCTTAAACAGCTCTTCAGCCTGCACCAGGAAGAAGCACAGCGCTTGATCGACAAGAAGCTGATTATGCCTGGATATGAGCAGATTTTGAAATGCTCGCATTACTTCAATTTGCTTGATGCGCGCGGCGTTTTGGGAAGAGACGAACGCATGGCAAATATCATCAAAATCAGCAAGCTTTCCGAAAAAATCGCTCGGGGATATCTGCAACAACGGATCGAAATGGGATTTCCGCTGTTAGAAGAATCGCTCAGAGAAGAAGCGATAAAAGCCTATCGCGAAAAATATTTTCCGTCGGAAGAAAAGTAAGGGCTATCGATTCAAGAAAATGACGGCGCCCCCGGTGGCTACTTCACGCCCGCTTCACAATGGAAAAGATTGGCTAACAGAGCAGGTTTGAAGCTGCATTGTTTTTGCGCATGAGCTTATATTTCTGCCAAAAGGTCTAGCATTCTACCACCTGAAAACCAAGAGTATATGCCGCTCGGACACCTTGTTTCGATTTGTCAATACTGTTTATTGGTGAGCACTTTGGGTATAAAGAAGATGAGGAAAGTTGTAAACCGGTAAGGAATCTTTGATGCCAAAAGACGTTCAAAATGATTTGATTCGGCCAATGCGAAAATTTGCCGGATTATTGACCTTATCTACTCTTCTGTCTGCGTCATTCGGATTTAAAGCCGAATCGATTGGAATGCTGACCCCGCATGTCTTTCGAGCAGTGAACACGCGCCTCGTCCCTTATCGACGAGTGCCCAGCAAAGCTCCAATCGGACGAATTGCACCAGCTCAAAATCGCGCCACTTACCAGGCACCACGCAACTCAACAAAAGCATCAGCCAAAGCCAAAGAACTTGCGGCCAAGAAAAAAGTGGTGGCAAAACCTGTATCTAGAGCTATTCAACCGCAGAAATTCACAGAGAGTATGGCTTCCGAAACGCTGGCTCCAGGCGTTATTCATCGCTTCGTGCGCGGACCTCTTTCAATCCATTTAATCGACATCGACATGAAGACCGCGCCCGTGAAGGTGCAACCAACCCTGGCTGGCGATTCATTCGATCGCTTGAAAGATGTAGCTGCACACGCCCGCGAAAATAATGCGATTGCTGCCATCAACGCAAACTATTTCAAGAGCAATGGCACACCACTAGGCACGTTGATCATCAACGGTGAGTGGATCGCAGGGCCGCTCTACGACCGAGTTTCGATGGGCATCACCGAAAACGGTGCCGTCAAAATCGATCGCGTCAGCTTGAGAGGAACACTGACAACTGACAATCCAGAAGTGCCCTCGCTATTTTGCAACACAATCAATCAACCGAGACGACATGGTTCCCGCCTGGTCGTCTACACCCGTCGCTGGGGAAGCTTCGTGCGTATGGCTTATGATGGTTGCGTCGTTGCTGTCAACGCCCAGGGTGAAGTTCAAGACAAGAGCCTCAGAGATATGACCATCCCATATGGGGGCTATGTCTTGAGCGACTCCAAGACAGGCGAAATCTCGAAATTGAACGTCGGCGATAAAGTAGATTTGTCCTGGCACACCGGTCCAAGTGACTGGCACGATGTCGTTCAAGCAGTCAGTGGTGGACCGATGTTGATCAAGGACGGTCGACTCTTCCTCGACCTGAAAGCAGAAAATTTCCGCAAAGGATGGACCGGTGCACAAATTCATGCTCGCACCGCCGCTGGTGTCACTGCCGACAATCACCTTTTGCTTGCCACCATCGAAGGTCCTCATACACTCTGGGATGTAGCGAAGTTCCTTCACAAGCTGGGCGCAGTCAACGCCATGAATCTAGATGGTGGGGGTTCGACCACGATGGTAGTACGCGGCAATACAGTAACTCGAAACGCCAACTCTCATCAGAGACACGTGGCTAGCTCGATCGCAGTTGTCGATCTGCGCGCGGCAATGCAAAATGCCAATCAGTTTGATGATCAAACAGCCGAGCCTATAGATCCAGCTCTAGCGAAGGACGAGAGCGGTGAATTTCCTGTGCAGAGGCCTACGACAATCGAAGCACCTGTCATGGCTCCACCGGAAGCACCTGAGGATCTGATGCAATCACCGGTTCAAGAACCAATCAAGCCGCCGAAGAAACATCTATTTGGTCTATTTCATTAAGAGCTCGCACTTGTCTGCTTGATCTTGTCGTTTTTCCCCGCATTCTGTAATAGAATTGCGGGGTCTTACTATCCAGATGTAATAAAAAAAATGCCAGACAAATTCGCTGTTGGAGTCGACTTTGGCGGAACTAAAATCTCAGCCGGAGTGGTCAATTTAGAGACCGGTCGGCTAGTCAGCGCCGCCAAGAAAAAAACGCGACAGGTCCACGAAGAGCTTGACGTGGTCAAGAGAATCATCTCAGTTGTCGACGACAGTCTCAATGAAGCGAATATCGACTTGAAAAAAATTGTCGGCATCGGCATTGGTGCGGCTGGAATGGTGAACCGCCAAAAAGGCATTTTGCTGGCCGCAGTCAACATCGGCGCAAACGACTTACCTCTCACCGAGCCATTGTCTAAGCACTACGGCATGCCGAGCAAACTAGGCAATGACGTTGAGGTGGCGACGCTTGGTGAATTATCTTTCGGAGCGGGACGAGAATGCGACGACTTCGTTTGCATCTTCGTTGGCACTGGTATCGGATCTGGTATCGTTCGAAACGGCAAAATCATCAAAGGTTCAACTGGAACGGCTGGTGAAATCGGACACATGATCCTCTTCCCAGACGGCAAACAATGCGGCTGTGGCTCGTTTGGTTGCCTGGAAGCATACGCTTCGCGCACTGCCGTGGCAAAAAATATTCTCGTCGATCTGCAACGCGGATTAGATTCAGTTATACGAGATAAAGTGGATATGCAAAAAGGCATTTTGCGCTCGAAAGCCATTGCCCAAGCGATTCAATCAGGCGACCAGCTGGTGACGCGAGCTGTTGTTGACTGCGCCCAGTTCATGGGCATCGGGCTGGCCAGTGTGATCAATTTCTACAACCCTCAGAGAATTATTCTTGGTGGCGGGTTGGTTGAAGCTGTTGACCTTTATTTAGAAGTCGCCGAAAAGGAAGCCAAACGCCGCTGTCTCAAGATCCCATCAAAGAAGATAGAAGTGGTCAAAGCCGAACTCGGCGATTACGCGGGCATCATCGGCGCGGCACTATTGTGCGCTAACTAATTTAAGCGAATGATTGGGAGGACAATTTGAAAGTTCTGCTAGTTGAAGACGACATCCGCATCGCCAAGCCGCTGATCGAAGAATTGCAGCATCAGAACATGATCGTCAACTTGGCTCAGGATGGTCAAGCCGCCTGGGATATGCACCTCAGTGAAAATTACGATTTAATTCTGCTCGATTTGATGCTACCGAAGATAAGCGGAGTAGACCTATGCCGTCGCCTGCGCGAAACCGGCTTTGGTGGCGCGATTATGATGCTTACCGCCATGGGTGAAAAACAAGACAGAATACTTGGGCTTGATTCTGGTGCCGATGATTACATAGTAAAACCGTTCGACCTCGATGAGCTAAATGCTAGAGTGCGAGCCATTTTGCGCAGAGGAACCTCGGCTAGCGTTCTGATCCGCCTGGGGGCACTATCGGTAGATACGCGTGCTTGCGTTGTCACCTACAGTGAGAAAACGGTTGAACTGACACCGACTGAATATCGACTATTGATGAACTTTTTGCGCAATCCGCATACGACATTCAGCAAACATGATTTGATTGAAAGGCTCTGGTCGTTTGACGAAACGCCGAGTGATGCAGTGGTCAAAACGCATATCAAAGGACTTCGTCAAAAACTGCAAGCGGCTGGCTGTCCGAACGATCTGATTAGCACTATATACGGATTTGGCTATAAACTAAATGTCGATTTTCGCTAAGACAGAATTGAAGTTGACACTGATGTGCATCAGTGTATTCGCAGCAGTGCTGATCGTCTTCGCTTCTCTGGTTCTCTCTATCGTCAGCAACCAAATCAAAGCAGATTCACGCGCCGACTTAAGGCGCTTAGTCGATGCCGTGGTCGCATCAATAGACTTTGATGATGACAAAGAGAAAAAACGATCTTCAGCTCGACCAGATTTGATTGTCAGCGCGTTGCCAGACTCATCATCACAGCTCTTAAATACGATGAAACTGGAATGGTTCAATTTCCAAAAAAAATTGGCAGCCGAAAAAGGTTCTTTTAAAGTCACCGTTCCGCTGGAGACCACTGAGGGTTTTGTCGCATTGACTGAGCCACGCGGAACAATGTACACGAAGCCTGTGGTAATAAATGGGCAGTTACTCGGTTATGTTCGCGTCGCGCAATCGTCAGATAGAGAAGATCGTGCCATTCAAGGACTGAAGACCGGATTGTTGTTTGGCACGCTGGCTGCGTTGATCGTAAGCGGGATAGGCACTGCATTTCTCGTCCGTCAATCGATGAATCCGGTTTTCAGAAACATGCAACAACTACGTCAGTTCGCCGCCGATGCATCACATGAACTGCGCAATCCAATTACAGCAATTCGCACAAACAGCGCCGTCGCTCTCAAACATGCTGAAGGAATGCGCAGTGGAGACCAGGAAAAATTCCAGTTGATCGAACAAAGCAGCAAACAAATGCAACGTTTAGTTGAGGGCCTGCTCTGCCTCAGTCGCACTGAACAGACAGCAAGAGTTCCGTCACAAGCCAATCTTCAACAAGTCGCCCAGCAGTCCGTCTCAAAATTGAAACTGCTAAGCGAAAGCAAGGGCACCAATATCAAATTGGATATTCCACCAGAGATCGAGCTTGACTGCGATCCTGACGACCTGTATCAACTGATCTCAAATCTAGTTGAGAATGCCATCAGGTACAGCGCGCAAAATGGAACAGTTCGAATTCATGCAGTGCGCCTGGGTTCTGCCGCCACTCTCAAAGTCGAAGACGACGGCATCGGCATCGCCAAGAATGACCTGGAAAAGGTCTACGACCGCTTCTGGCGTGCAGACAAAGCTCGCCACTATGAGGACTGCAGTCAGGGGTTGGGGTTAGCGATAGTAAAAGCTTTAGTTGAGCGTTATCAGGGTAACATTTCAGCGCAAAGCGAACTCGGAAAGGGCAGCGTATTCACTGTCTCGCTGCCTACAGCCTCACAATTACACAGCTCCAACGTATCAGAACAGGCAACCTAGCGCAATCTTTACCAGTTACTCACAAGTTTCGAGTAACCTCGAAAAATGACAGTTCATCGAGTTTTAAGCTTGGTCATTCTGGTTGCCGGCATCTGCAGCTGTCCCTGTCTCGAGCGGGTTATGGCTGCTGAAGATCTTCGCCCACCAATCCCTCAACCAACGCCCTCTCCATCGCCATTGATTGGTCACATTTCACTTGAGCAAGCACTTGACGAAGCCTACAACGCAAATCCGACCTTGGCAGCAACCGAGGCGCAAAGACCGGTAGCACAAGCAGGCGTAGTGCAGGCAAAAATAAGGATCAACCCCACTTACCAGACTGAATTGGAGCCGGCCGAGCTAACTTACCGATTCGCAGTGCTCACAACTACTACCCAACTCGGCTTCAAGCGGCAGCGGCGAATCGAAGTCGCTAAAAGACAAATCGATTCAACCAATGCCACCATTCGCACGATGGCCTGGAAAATTCGGCAGGATACTGAATCAGCTTACCTCGAGTTATCGGTGGCGCGTCAGGCGCTGGCCGTGATGGAAGACTATGTGGCCGTTACGAAAAGACTTCTGGCCACTACGCGAGATCGCCAAAAAGGAGGCGATGCGTCGGGATTGGAAGTATTGCGAGCAGAATCCGCGGTAGCGGATGCCAGAGCGCAGCTGGCACCAGTACAAGTGCGCGTTCAACAAGCGATGCGTCAGTTGAATCTTGTTCTCGGCAGACTACCTGAACAACCATTAGATATCGCGCCTCCCGAATTTTTAACCCTCGGCAAAGTTTCCGCACATATACCTGCCTTTGATCTGTTAGTCGATCAGGCAATTAAATCACGTCCAGAATTCCGTCAGATTGCGGCTGACCAAGCCGTGCAAGAGTCTCGAGTCAAGCTAGGACACTCCTATTTCTGGCCCGACGTTCAGACAAGCATCGGACTGAGTACCGTGACGACGTTGAGCGCCGCGCAGAGTGGTAGTTGGTTTGGCAGTCATGCCTTGAACAAACCTCTGATTCTTCTCACTGTACCGATCACCGTTAATGACCACGGGCAGGGCATTACACAGACAGCCCGCATGGGCTTCAGACAGCTGCAACAGCAGCGATTAGCTTTGCTCAATCAGGTGCGACAAGAAGTAAATTTAGCGTACAGTAACAGCTATTCGGCGGAACGGCAGATGGATATTCTATTCAACGAAAGTCTTCCAAAACAGGCTCAAATAGTGGTGCTCAGTGAAACTGGATACCGGCAAGGGGCCTTAGATCTTACCGCTGCAATCACATCGCAGCAAAGCGCACTAAACGCGCGACTAAACTTCTTACAAACTGCAACTCGCTATTTCCAAGCACTGGTGGAGCTGGAGCGAGCTGTCGGGCATCCAATTATCTCAGAGATGATGGCACGCGGAGGGCAAGTTCCATAATGGTGGCAAAACAATTCAGCAGATCACTGGCTTTCGTTGCCACCATGCTGTTTCTATATGGTTGTTCGTCGACGGACCGGAAATCCACTGACAAAACTGTAGAAAAAACCACTGATGCCACAGAAGAAAAAGTAACCCTGGTCAGTCTGCCGACGACACGAGTGCAACGCTCGATCGTCAACCAGTCAATTACTTTTCCGGGTAAGGTTAGCGCGCTTCCTGACTGCTCCGTGTCAATCAGCCCGAACATGGCAGGCAAACTAATCGCCGTCACAGTCGTGCCAGGTCAAGTGGTTCGTAAAGGACAACTGATTGCTCGCCTTGACGATCGACAACTTCGTGCTCAGCTGCTGGTCGCCGACGCTCCGCAAAAAACAGCACTGAATGGAGTGGCACAAGCGAAAATCAATCTCGATCTTGCTGAAAAAACTTTGACGCGAACAGAAGCATTATTTGGCAAAGAAATTATCGCCCAGAAAGACGTTATAGCAGCTCGCAGTGCGGTGGATTTGGCCAAATCACAAGTTGAAGCGGCTCAAGCAAAAGTTGCCGAAGTAAAGACGGCACCGGCTCAAGTCTTAACTCAACTCAGTTTCATGTCCGTGTATACTCCGATCTCAGGAATCGTTGCGCACCGCTACCTGAACATCGGTAGTTCGGTAGATCCAACTACTGCAATTATTCATGTCGTCAATCTCAATCAAGTCATGGTAAACGCCAACATGCCTGCGGACTCTCCTACGAACACTCGAGTCGGGCAGCCCGCTGACATTACCACTGTCGCTGAACCTGGAGTAATTTACCGAGGTCAGATCAAATCTATTAGCCCTATGGTAGATCCAACCAACAATACTGTTTCCATCGAAGTGCTGACAAAGAACAACGGACATCTAAAAGAAGGACAACAGGTAAATGTCTCCATTTCAACCGCCCGAGTAAGCGCGATTTTGGTGCCCGAAACGGCTATTGTGCCAGGTCACGACGATCCATCAGAAAGTTTTCTCTAGGTTGTCCACGACAACAAATTGAAGTTGACCAAGGTCAAGACCGGTATCAAAACCGGCACCAGCGTGCCGATTTCAGGCGGTCTCAACGACGGAGATGAAATAGTCACGGCGGGCGCGTACGGTGTCGCAGATGGTGCAGAGCTAGAACGCAAGCCTGCGGAGGCGAAATGATCGTTCGGCTTCTAGAGTTGCTAATGCGCCAGAGTCGAGCCATGTATCTGATGCTGATGGTATTGTGCGTAATTGGTGTGCTCGCCTTCAATTCTTTATCGAGCGATGTCTATCCTAATCTCGCTTTTCCTCGCATCGCCGTCATCGCTTCAGTTGGAGACATTGATCCAGATAGGGTCTTACTAACTGTGACTCGACCGCTCGAAGAAGCAGCAAGCCAGACTTACCATGTCCGCTGGATTCGCTCCAAAACGATTCGTGGAGCCACCGAACTATCAATCGAGTTTCAACCAGGCACGGATATGACTTTCGCCTGGCAACAACTGCAAGCTCGTATCGCCGAAATTCGCAATACTCTGCCACCAAATGTGGCTTTGATAGTGGAACCTGTTTCGCCTGCGATTTTTCCTATTTTGAACTACAACATATCCTCAGACAATATATCTGCAACAGATTTATACCAAATAGTGCGCTATCAAATGGAGCCGCGAATTATTCAAGTGGCAGGTGTGGCGCGTGTCAAAACACAAGCAGGCAAAATTCCGGAGATTGCTGTTGAAGTAGATCCGGACAAAATGAAGAGTAATCGACTCAGTATTTCTGATGTCGCAAATGGCATCGCGCGAACGAACCGCATTGATGTTCTGGGCAGAGTCGACCAGCACTATCAGCAGAATCTCGTTGTTGGACCAGGTGAGGCCAGAGGACCAGAAGATTTGCGTGATCTAGTGATCACGCGTCAGGGAACCGATCCCGTCTTCCTGAAGGACATTGCGGCGGTATCAAATTCCTACCGTGATCCTGTGAGCATCATCAGCGCTGACGGCAAGGAAGGTCTGGTGATAAATATTTTTCGCCAGCCTAACAGCAACGTTGTTGCGGTTTCCGACGCGGTAGAAGCGGAGATCGCTACTCTGCGAAAAGAGCTACCGTCTAGTATCAAAATCAAGAAAGTCTATGACGAATCTTCGCTTGTGCGGCAGGCATTAGCCTCAATTCTAGACGAGATCGGAGTGGGAATATTTTTCATCGCTGCGATCTTGCTAATTTTTCTGCGATCATGGAAAAGCACTCTTATAGCCGCATTAACAATTCCTCTCTGCGCTGCCGCTTCTTTTGCCACCATGGCATTGCTCGGAGAGAGTCTGAACTTGATGTCGCTTGGTGGTCTAGCGATTGCTCTGGGACTAGTGATTGATGACGCAATCGTGATCGTTGAAAACATTCATCGACGTCTAGGGGAAGGGCTCGCACCCAACGAAGCGGCCATTACCGCTGTCGGCGAACTGGCCGCGCCTGTAATCAGTTCGACCGCAGCTACTCTTGTCGTCTTTTTACCACTCGGATTGATCACGGGCGTAACAGGACAATTCTTTTCTGCACTGACAGTGACTCTGGCCAGTGCGGTAGCCTTCTCGCTCTTTCTTGCACTTTTCATCATTCCGATTATGTGCGCACAATTCATGACGTCACCTGAGCATAGAAGCACACCGCCAGAAGCAGCCAGTCCCGACAAGTCAGTCAATGGAGAGAACCGTCCACGGTATCGCAAAATATTGTCAAATATCTTGAACTTGCCACCAATAATCGCCGTAGCTGCAGCAGCTGTGATTCTCACTACGAGCTTTCTGGTATTCAGCAAAATAGGCATCGACTTCCTGCCCACCATGGACGAAGGCAGCTATGTTATGGATTATTTGATGCCGGCTGGAACATCTCTTGCTGAAACAAACCGAGTTTGCCAGCGGATTGAAGACATCATCGCCAAAACCCCAGAAGTCTCTGCCTGGACGCGCCGAACTGGCGCAGAACTCGGACTATTCGCCACCCAGCCAAACACAGGCGATATCTTAGTTGTCTTGAAACCAAATGGAAAACGTACTCGAACAACGGCTCAAGTCATGGACGAGCAGCGTGATCTGATTGCCAAAGAAGTTCCGGAAGTTCAAATTGAAGTACATCCAATCCTGGCCGATCAACTGAATGATTTATCGGGATCGAGGAATCCAGTTGAATTGCGTATTTTTGGCGAAGATCCGACTGCTATAAGAGCGATTGCAGAGAAAGTGCAGCAAAAGATTCTGAAGATTACCGGACTTGTTGATGTGGCGTTGACCAGCCAGGACTATTCGCCGCAATACAGTATAAAAGTTGATCCTTGGCGGGCTGGGCGCCTGCAACTGGCACCACTGGATGTTAGCGACCAGGTCAAAGACGCACTGTTAGGGCGCATCTCCACTCAACTCAAAGAGGGTGACAAGTTCATCGACGTACGGGTGAGGCTACCCGATAAACTTCGTTTGGATGCAGACCAACTTGCGCAATTGCCAATTTTTGGAAAAAACGGCGCCGTGCTTCCCCTCAGCTCTCTGGGCGAAATCACACACATCCGCGGTGCGACAGAAATTCAGCGTGAGCATCAGCAACGTTATGTGGCTGTTGAAGCGAGCATAAGTGGACGAGATCTCGGCTCGACGATCGAAGAAGTGCGCAAAGTCGTCGAAACGATTTCAGTTCCGCAAGGAGTAAATATCAACGTCGGCGGGCTGTATTTAGCACAAAAAGAAACTTTCATTCAGCTTTGGTCAGTTCTGTTGTTGGCGACAACACTAATTTATTCACTGATGGTTATACAGTTTCGCTCATTTCGCCAACCGCTGGCGATTTTAGCAGTGCTACCACTGGGTTTTCTAGGCGTAGAAACGGCACTGATTCTTACTAACACGCCATTCAACGTCTCGTCATTCATGGGATTGATTTTACTAGTCGGTCTGGAAGTAAAAAACGGCATTATCTATCTAGAATATGCAAATCGGTTACAAATGCGTGGAATGTCTCAAGAGGAAGCATTGATTGAAGCAGGCTCAGTCCGTTTTCGTCCAATCATTATGACCACATTGTGCACGCTACTGGCCTTGATTCCACTATGGTTGGGGCATGGTGCAGGAGCTGAATTACATCGCCCGCTAGCTATTACTGTGATCGGTGGATTAACATTCTCAACACTGTTTACGCGAATCTTCGTTCCATCATTCAGCAGGTTGATCAGTGCCAGACGCTCCAATTGATCACGGAATTGTTTCGACTTTCGACAGCAAATGGTCTCGTGCCGATCGTATTTCACTGCTTATAGTTTGCTTCGCAAGCGCGCTCGTAGTGTTGCCTGGGTTGAATTCGTTTGGAATCATCGACCCCAGCGACGGACTATATTCAGAAGGCGCTCGTGAAATGATGGAGATGAAGAACTTCATCACGCCTCACTATAACTACATTCCATTCTACGAAAAGCCGATCATGATCTACTGGATGATGATCGCGTGCTACTCAGTTTTTGGCGTTCACGAATGGGTGGCCCGCCTGCCTTCCGCCCTCTGTGCAATTGCAACAGCCGCAATCGTCTTCAGCATGTCACGTTATTTCGTCAGCCGCCGCGCTGCACTCTACTCATCAATCGTTCTGACAACAAGTCCTCTATTCGCTATTGTGGGAATGCTTGCGCTCACGGATATGCCACTTTGCTGCTTTCTAACAACGACAATGCTGATTTTTATACGACGTTTAAACGGTGATAGATCTCCAATTCTTTGGCTTGGATACGTCAGCTTGGGATTAGCAGTCCTGACCAAAGGTCCACTACCAATTGCCCTGACAGCAATGGTTTTCACTGCATACTTGATGCTTATCAGTGGTGTCAATTTAAAAAAACCAGCTTGGTACTTTAGACAACTTCTTCAACTAGAGCCGTTGAAAGGGATGGCTCTAACACTGGCTCTCGCATTACCCTGGTTCGTCGTCGAGAGCATAGTCACACACGGTGATTTCTTCCAAGAATTTTTCATTAGGCAAAATCTGGGACGCCTGGGCGGTCTCGTCAATCACGTAATGCCTTTCTGGTTCTACTTCCCCGTCATTGTTTTGGGCACGTGTCCGTGGATCATATTTCAGTTCCTGCCACCAAGGATGACAATCAATCTTTTGACGAAGCGCTCGGTTGCGTTGCCATCGGATGCGCTCGCATTGTTCTGCTTATGCTGGAGTGTCGTCGTATTTGGCTTTCTCACGGTGGTGAAAACAAAACTCGCCACATACATCCTCCCAGTGGTACCACCAATTGCGATTATCGTCGGCCTATATTTCGACCGATGGGGTAGCGACAAATCGGGCAGAAGCCTGATCATAGCCGGTGTTGTCATCGCAGCGCTCTTGTTCATAGCTGCAGGTGTGCTACCAATCGCTTCAGAAAGCCTTCCAGAAAAACTCAAAGCTGGATACATTTCACCCCTGGTGCTAGGCACCTTGGCCCTAGCCATCGGCTGGGCCGTTTTTAGCTTCAAAGTTTGGCAAAACAAGATTGAGTCAGCCGTACAAGGTGTGCTGTTTTGCTCAGTTGTTGGAGTAGCACTAATAATCCCCACCGCCATTTCAGTATTCGACATCGAACAAGATCAACCTCTACGTCAACTTATTCATAGAGCACGCAATGAAAATGTACGACTATCGACATTCACCCGAACTTGCACTGCGGCACCCTTTTACATGAAAGAGAGTGTGCCCATGATCACAAATGAGCAGGAATATCAAACGTTTATACATGACAGTGATAAACCGCACTGGATTCTTGCCAGCAAAGATGTGGTGCCGCTACTTCTCGTGCATCCCGGTGAAATCAAATTGATCGAACAGAAAGGGAAGTGGTCGCTGTTCTTATTGAAATAAGCTGAGAAAGCTTACTGGTGCCAGTACTACAGAGCGACTTCTTTGTAAGGAATCGCCGGAAACAGTTCTTCAAGCTCAGCCACCAGTTTCTCGGCATCGAACTCGGGCATCAACAAATACTTGTCCGCACCCATTAAATTAGCGGCCAGTTCAACAGAGGGGCTCGTGACCGTTGCCAGCATACCGGGATCAGAGCAGAGCATGAAGAACTGCGCCTTATGGAGAATAGAATCGGAGCTCTTTACCCGCTGCAGAAAGTGGAAA
>JBBQFO010000109.1:0-14975 GCA_038322035.1 Candidatus Obscuribacterales bacterium | reverse complement strand
AATTGCGAGTTATAGCAGCTCACGAGACGTTCCATTCGCGCGCGTGATTTTTTGCGACGCCATTGCTTACGACCAAGGCTACATGTCACCAGATGCTATCGCCGGCCGCGTCAAAGTGCGAGGGCGCGGTGGCACCGTTCTACAACCAGGTATAGACCTGCTGCATAAAGAAAGAGACTTCCCAGAGAAGGGTCCAATCCTGATCATCACGGATGGAGAGTGTGAGAACAATCTGGCGGTTAGACGCGACCACGCCTATCTCCTGCCGAAAGGGCACTACTTGCCATTCAACCCGAAGGGCAAAGTCTTTAACATATCCTGATGCACATCGCTACAACGCAGTGCGAAGATGAAATCTTTCTTGCACGAAATTCAGTTCATCTTGACGTGTCTTAATGACGCCATCCAACTTCCGCTCAAGAATGGCTTCTAATGCGCGTCCAATTTCAGGACCAGGAGGAACACCAAGCTCTACCAGATCGGCTCCACTTACTTCAATCTGAACTTTCTCAAGATGTTCGAGATACAACCGGATCATCCGACGCAGCGGCGCACCAGGTCGAGCCAAACATGCCGCAATCGCGAGAGACTCCTCGGGCTTGCCCTTGAGCAAATAATAGATTTGACTATTTTTTACTCCTTGCTTGTTCAAAGTCTCGACAATCTCCGGCAACTGTCGAGGAATCGCCAGTCCTTTTCGCACAATTGTCTTTTGCTCATTCGTCAAATGCAGGCGCTCCAGAACAACATCGATTCGGTGTTCATCGAGCTCCGAAAGCAAAAGTGCGAGATAAACAATCCACGGTTGCGTGAGCGTGTAACGCTTAAGTAGACCCTCAGCGCGCCGCAACAGTGTGCGGATGGTTTGCTGATATTCCAACTCAGCATCAAGATAGCGAAGCTTTGCTCCAAGTTCCGCCAGCAGATCTAACGCCCGGATACGCCGCGGTGATTCGAGAATAGAACGCAATTCATCTCGCATTCGGCTACCGCCCAGATTGTCGAAGATGCCCATAGCTACGGCGCGTTTGGCTAACTCCTTGGTCTTAGGCTCGATGCTGAACTCAAGACGACTGGCGAATCGCACCGCACGAATAATGCGCGTTGGATCCTCAATGAAACTAAACGCATGCAAAACTCGAATCGTCTTCTTCTTTATGTCATCAAGCCCACCGAAGTGATCGACAAGCATGCCGTATCGACCCGGGTTGAGGCAAATTGCCAGCGCATTAATGGTAAAGTCGCGACGTAACAAATCTTGCTCAAGCTGCGAAGCTTCAACAGTTGGCAGAGCAGCGGGAAATTCATAAAACTCAGTTCTTGCTGTGGAAAAATCAATGTCTCGTCTTGTGTCCGCAAAAAACCAGAGCTTCGCAGTCTGGAATCTTTCGTGTCGAGCCACAACCTCAAGACGAGCTGGATATGCAGATTCCAAAGCGTTGGCTAGCTCAATCGCCGGACCTTCGATAACAAAATCCAGGTCATAATTCGGCACATCGAGGATCAGATCCCGAACAGAACCACCGACTGCATAAGCCACCATATTCAGTTGCGCTGCAACAGTTCCAGTTTGCGTACAGAGCCATGAAGTTGGCGCATCAAGAGTGTTCATCTGCTTTTGCAGATTAACGGAGGTAGGGTCTAGCTGCACAGTCCGACCCGATGCAGCAAAGTCATTCTTCAAGAGAGTGGCCCATTCAGGCACGAGAAAAGTTCGCGATCCGCTGTCGCCGTAAAGCGTTTTCAGAACATCCCCACGCGAGACCAAACCCACCAATTGTTTGTCATCATCCAAAACTGGCAGTCGACCAATATCTTCCGTCACCATGATTTCTTGAATCTTGCTCAGCGGCGCTTTCTTATCAATTGAAATGACAGGCTTGCTCATAAAACCGCGCACGGGAGCGTGACCAAGCTTGTGATGCTTCGCTTGATCGATATCTCGCCTGCTCACAACTCCGACGAGATTATCTTCATCGGCGACGAGTACACCATCCAAACCATAACGTAGCATTATGCGACTAGCTTCGTCCATCGTAATACTGGAGCGAATTGTGCGCACTGGAGAGACCATAATCTCTTCCGCTATTACTTCAGGTTTCACTTGTGTGCGCAACATCTTTTCAATTTCAGCAGAGAGGGACTGTATTGTGCCATCGCGAGTCACAGCCGAACCGGCGCCATGATGTCCGTCGCCTCCAAACTTGCGCACAATCAAACGAACATCAATCAGTTGCGAGTCGCTGCGACCGACAATGTGCACCCGGTCTCTCATATAGACAACGGAAAAGGCAGCATCAGCCGACTCAACCTCAGTCAACTTTCTAGTCAACGAAGCCAGTCCATCGAAATATTTTGTACGTGTACCGACTGCAAGAATTACCTTTGCACCGCCCACGGTGATTATCCGAGCATCCTTGATCAAATCTTCAAGCAGCCCGATCTGATCATCGTTCATTTTAGGACGAATATAATCGTTGATGATTGCCAGGTCAGCACCGTGTTTCAACAGATAGGCAACGCAAGTAGCGTCCTTCTCAGTCGTGCCGCTGTAAGTAAGACAACCGGTGTCTTCATAAATTCCAATCGCCAGAAGCGTCGAGTCAAATGCACTGAGACTAATGTCGCTATTGATAATCTTTTCGACAACAATAGTGGTTGCAGACCCAACACGCTCAATGACAGAATCGGCATGGGCAGTTGGTCCCAGCCCATTAGGATCAAATTGGTGGTGATCGAAAACAACATGCGGAATATGTTGTTCGGTAATCATTTTTTTGGCACTCTCATCCAATCGATCGACATTTTGACAATCGACTATGAAAATGCGTTGAACATTTTCCACATCGACATACTTCATCTGAGTGACTGGCATTGAGCTGCGATAAAGCGCGACAAAATTGCGCACGTTGCCGACCAGCGGATAACCAAGAATCATTCGCGCCGAGGGATAAAGCTTCGAAACACCGTACTGAGCGGCAAGCGAATCGAAATCCATGTTGTTGTGAGTTAGAATTATTTCCACAAAACGTTCCAGCGTGGCGGCATTATCAGACTGTCCGGCAGCTTTGCCTGACTTATATCTTCCCTAAAAGTCGTAACAGCTCGCGAAGTCGACGGATTGCTGCATAGACCGATCTGGAATGCGTCGTCTATCTTAGGATAAACCACTGTGTCACATCATGAACAGCTGGCACGATTCAACCGCCATCCCGTGAAGACAATGAGCACAAGCGAAAGCCACCCCATCGAGAAAACATGCACCAATCCCAGGTGCCGAATCGTTGACGAAACAGAGTTCTCAACCTGCCGTCATTGCGGACAGAAATACTCAGATACACGGCGATGGAACGCTCCAGACAACAAGGCAGCTGACTTCGGCGCCTTCCTGCGCGACCCTGTGCAAGTGCTGGTGGCGCTTGTCGTGTGCGGTGGAGTCTACTTCGTTGCCACAAATAGAAATCCCGAAAACCTAATTGGAGACACGCTTTCGGATGTCGTCAAATACGGAGAGAAGGCGGAACACCGGACAATTCGACATGAAACGCGCCTCCTTGAGCAACAGCCACACGACGTCGAAGCGAGAATTAGACGCGCAGACGCTTACCAACAGATTTTCAACTCGGGAGCGGCTCTGGAAGATTACAACGTTGCAATTGAACTACATCCGGAAGCTGAATACTTCGAAAAAAGAGCGCTTGCTTTTGACGCGCTGGGCAAGTACGAAAGAGCAAAAGCAGATCGTTCAGAAGCCAGTCGATTAGCCCATTAAACCAGCAAAAGCAAAAGAGAAAAACGCGATCGACATGCCAATATTAGCCTTTTCATAAGAGTCTTGGCGTTATAAAGTCGCCTGCTGAGGGTACTTCAAATGCTAGGGCAGACAATGTTTTTGAGAAAATAGAATAGGCGATCACCGAAATGATTCCTCTGGGAATGCTAGGTCAAATTTATGCCGTATGTGCCGGGATCGGTTCGATCTTTGTGATCGGCAGCTTCGTCATGGGACACATCGGCGATGAAGGCGGGCACGATGGTGGCGGCCACGACGACGGCGGTGGTTCAGACTTCAGCTCAGGCGACGATGGTGGTGGAAGTGACTTCAGCGCGGGCGATGATGGTGGCGGTGGCAGTGACTTCAGCGCGGGCGATGAAGGCGGCGGTGGCAGTGATTTCAACGCTGGCGACAACAACGGTCACTACAGGGTATTGCCTGTGTCCGGACGACCGATGCTTGTGCACAGAACTCCAACGAGCACTTTTGCTTCAGGATTTTTCGGAATTATTCTGACTTTGCTCAGTCCCATGACCGTGTGCATCTATCTTGCATTTTTTGGATTGACCGGTCTTGTGCTTTGCTTCAATGCACCGTGGCTAGGATATTTCACACTGATTCCAGCAATTGCGGTGAGCATCGCCGTTTCGGCGGCCTTCAAAGCAATGACTCAATGGATGATCAAAAATATGTTCAGCTCAACCCATCAAAAGGAATCAGATTTGCTCGGACAAATGGCCGAAGTAAATGTGCCGATTAACGCCGAAGGCCGCGTCGGTGAGGTGACCTATGTCTTGAACGCGAAAAGAATGACAGCCACCGCAAAACCAGCAAAGCCTGGTGTGGATTTCAAAAAGGGCTCAAAAGTATTAATCGTCGGCTCAAAGGAACATGTTGTTTTCATTGAGCCCTACGATCCTGAACACGACGAATTGGAACAACGTTTCATCAGCTAATTAGAAAGGTGACAGCATGATACCTTTGCCATTGATCAATCAAATTTATATTGTATGCGCGGCGATCGGATCTGTGTTTTTGGTGGCATGCGCCTTCCTGGGCGCTCATCATGCGGGTGCAGGTCATAGCGGACACGTGGGCGGCGCAGGCGGACACACCGGACTCGGTCACGGTGGTGCCGGTGCTGGTGCCAGTGGACACACTGGCATCGGCCACAGCGGAGCTGGTGGTCACACAGCGGTAGGACATAGCGGGTCCGCAGGGGCACATGGTGCAACAGGCGGTCATTCAATTGGTCAAACTGGTCACGCTGGTGCCGGTCATGGTGGCACTCATTCCGCAGTCGGACATGGCACCAACACTGGTGCTAATGAGTTGATTCAATTGCAGGCGAGCACAGGACCATTTCATGCACCGACCAGAGAAGAAGAGAAAGGCGGTCCGGTGGAAGCGCTTTTAAGCGCGCTCAACCCTACGATCATAACCACGTTCCTGGCATTCTTTGGACTGACTGGTCTGTTCTTCATTTCGAGCTTCCCGATTCTAGGTTATGCGACATTGGCGCCCGCTTTCATAGGTGGCTTCGTGGCAATAAAAGTGGTGACAACAGTGATGAATGCAGCGTTTTCAAGAATGTACTCATCTTCGGCTGCCACCGAACAAGAGTTGATCGGCCGCATGGCAGAAGTGACGGTACCGATACCAGCCGGCAGGACCGGAGAAGTAACATACATCGTATCTTCCAAGCGTTATGCATCTCCTGCAAAAGCAAAATTACCTGAGCAAGAAATCAAAAAGGGCACCAAAGTCTACATCTGCGATCACCATCCAAGCTATGTATTGGTTGACCTTTGGACCGACACATTCATCGATCCAGCTTTCGAAGATGACACTCTAACACCACAAGAAAAACTTGCAAAACAACGACAATCAATGCAGTAATTTCCGCTAACAGTCGCCCGGTGAACTTATCGACACTTGATTTGATGGTGAATTTCCCTAGGCAGGTTTGCTTAAAAAAATACCCCGGATAAACAATTATCCGACACTACTGCCTCAGCTGAATGCAGAAATTGTTCAGAAAAAATGACGAAGAACGCCAAATAATAATGAATTGATGATGCTGCCAAGAGGAAGACAACTGAACATATATGATGTTCTCACACAGTAAAACAACGATAAGTCGGGCAGCTTGCTGCATAGACAATCCCAGGATAAATATCGAAAGGCAAACTGTCTAAAGAGATCGGATTTTAGGGAATGATAGGGAAAAGAGATGATTCTCGCTTTCCCATTGGAGGAACACATATATGTTTGGTTTAGAGTTCGGTTCACTACTGGCCGTAGGCGTCGGAGTCATGTTAGCTTTCATCATGGTCTATCTGATGGTTAACCTCTACCAAAAGTGCAGCCCCAACGAAGCTATGATCATCTCCGGGATGTACGCAGGACGTGACGGAAGAAGTTATAAAATCATCGTCGGTGGTGGCGCAGTTATGCTACCCATGGTTCAACAAAAGAGCACTCTGAGCCTCGAAATCATGACTATAGACGTCCACTCCCAGGCTCCGATGATCACCAAAAATGGTGTGCCAATATTTGTTGAAGGCGTTGCCCAAGTTAAAGTCAAAGGCGACGAAATCTCAATTGCAACTGCTGCAGAACAGTTCCTCGGCAAGAGCGAAGAAGAAATAAAGAACATCGCCCACGAGTCTCTCGTAGGTCACTTGAGAGCTATTCTCGGTACGATGGCTGTAGAAGAGTTGGTGCAAAACAACGATTCATTCGCTCAACGTGTTCAAGAAGTGTCGCTCGGTGACTTAGCCAAAATGGGTCTGACAGTTGTGTCATTCACCATCAAGGAAATCAAAGACACAGTTGGTTATTTGGAATCACTCGGTCGTCAACAAACAGCTGAAGCGAAGAGAAACGCCGACATCGGTGTTGCCCACGCCGCAAAGGAAACTCAAATCCAGCAAGCACAAGCACAAAGAGACTCGCAGATTGCCCAGGCGCAGGCTGCAGAAGAAGGCGCTAAAGCAAAACTGTTAGCTGACACAAGAGTTGCTGAAGCTTCCAAAAACTTCCAAGTTAACCAAGCCCAGTTCCAAACTGAAGTAGCCAACAAGAAAGCCGCGTCAGACATGGCATACGACATCGTCAAAGCGCAGACACAACAGAAGCTCGTTGAAGAAACTCAGAAGATCAGAATCGTTGAAGCACAGAAAGAAGTTGAACTCCAACAAGTTGAAGTGCAGAAACGACAAGTATCACTGGAAAGCGAAGTAACCAAGCCAGCCGAAGCTGAGCAAATGAGAATTCGTTTGATGGCACAAGCCGAACAAGAGAAGCGCAGACTACTTGCTGAAGGTGACGCTCAAGCAATGAAACTGCAAGCTCAAGGTCAAGCCGATGCCACACGATTGAAAGCAATGGCAGATTCCGAAGCCACCAAAGCATTGGGTCTTGCACATGCAGAAGCGACACGAGCACAAGGTCTTGCTGAAGCAACGGTAACAGCAGCCAAAGGTCAAGCGGAAGCTGAAGCTATGGCCAAGAAAGCAGAAGCCTACAAGCTATATAATGACGCTGCTATGACAAGCATGATCATCGAAAAACTGCCAGAGATGATTGCCGCCGCTGCTGCACCGCTCTCCAAGATCGGCAGTATGACAGTACTTTCAACAGGCAACGACGGTGGTGCCAGCAAAATCACCAACGACGTTCTCAATGTTGCAACACAAAGCATGATGATGATCAAAGGGTTGACTGGTATCGATATTGCAGACGCACTAAAGCGCGACCGCAAAGTGATCGATGGTGGCACCGCTCGCAGTCAAGCGGTAGAACCAAACAAGAACCTCAGTTAATTGAGCTCAGAACAAAGGATTATCGTAACTGGTGCGAGCGGGGTCGGCAAAACCACTTTGGTGGAGATGCTGGCCCCGCTCCTCTCTTTATCAGTCATCCCGGAGTTAGGCAGAAAGATTTGTCATGACCTCGGTTATCAACGAATCGGCGACATTCCCGACCAAGAAGATTTTAAAAACAAAGTTTTGCAAGCCCAGATCGAAGCGGAAGATACTGCGGTCTCATTCATTTCGGACCGATCGACAATCGACTGTTGGGTGCTGTGGCAGCGCTGGAATATTTGCCAGGCAATGACTTACGACACGGAAATTTATTACCAGGCAGCTCGCAAACAAGCCGAACGGTACTCCCATATCATTTACATTCCACCAATGTTTCCGCCTGTTGAGGACGGCTTCAGATGGACGGAACCCGATTATCAGAGGCAGATAGATCGAATTGTACGCATGACAATTTTTGAATGGCAGTTGTCACATGCAACTTATGTGGTTCAATCATCAGACAACAATTCCCGATTGGAAGAAATCAAAAATTGGCTAAACAAGCCGCGATCTACACCGCATTCTGCCTGAGTGTATTGACAGCACTCGCCGGTCACTGTGCATACGGCAGCGAATCAAAACAATCCTCGACACGATTAGTCTCATTCGCCCCCTCAAATACCGAGCTGCTCTATGCCATGGGCGCTGGCGGTAAACTAATCGGCGTCTGCTCGTACTGCGACTATCCAAGTTCGGCAAAGAATAAAACCATCGTAGGGAACTTCATTGCCGCCAATCTGGAACGACTGGCAGGCCTGAAACCAGACAAAATCGTTTGCGTAAGCGGGCAAGAGGCGCTAGCGGGACAGCTGACTCACAACGGCTATAACGTTTCGATCTTCAAGAACGATCACCTCTCAGACATTTCCAAAAATCTGAAAGAACTGGCGGCACTGGCCAACAATCCAGGCCGTGGTGACCAGGCAGCAGCAAAGTTCGATCAGTGCGTTGCGGAACTCAAAAACCTGACCTCTAAAGCGAAAACGAAACCGGCAGTATTCTATTGCGTCTGGCCTCAACCACTCTTGACACTCGGAAAAGCAAGCTACTTGACGGAAGTGATCACCGTATGTGGTGGCGATAGTGTTTCTAAAAATTTGCAAGCCGGCTATCCCCATTTTTCTCTTGAGAAATTAGTGCTGTCCAACCCAGATGTGATCGTCATGCCTTTCGAATGCAAAGACCACGAATTCTTGAAAAAACATCCATGGTCAGCGCTCAAAGCTGTCAAAGCCAACCGTGTCTTCTTTCTGCCAGATCCTCCGCACGACGGTCTGGCGCGCCCAACCATTCGCCTGACCAATGGGCTCTACTGGCTTACTAAGAGAATCCATCCAGAGCTCTCGACTGAGCTCGATAGCTGGTCGGCTCGCACACAATCCGCGCTGGCTTCATTTACAGCGGCGACTGCCGACGCAACTTCGGCCCTCCACACGGAGGGTGAGCGTCAACAGCAGAGTCAGGGAGTGCTTGAACCGAGCAAACTAACCGTCCAAGCGGGTAGACAGCCGCCCAAACCGGCTAAGTAGCCCCGAGCTGGATCTGTCCAGGCGCGTCCCGTCATCCTCCCGATAATCTTCTAATGAAGCCAATTTCCTCGCCCGAGCCGCTCTCAAGTCAAGCAGGGATACCACCGCCGCCCACTACTAGCGCGTCTTGCCCCTGAACTTGTAAGCTAAAGGCATGTTTGTAGTTTCTTTACGCTGACATCAAGTTCAGAAAAAGAGCTTATCTGCGTGGATATAATTGGCGGACATCACCTGCACCGATTTTCAGCGGCTTTTGAGGTCGATTCAGGATGCGAAGTACAAATCGAAGCGGCTTAGCGGTCGACCTGGAAACCCCTTAGAATGACTCATCTCGTAGTCTGTGGACTGAATTATCACAACACTCCGATTGCAATTCGTGAGCGCTTCACGATTCCTCAATCTTGTGTCAGCCACGCCCTAATGGCTCTCTCACACCTGCCTCACGTCAAAGAGGCGGCGATTTTGTCCACCTGCAATCGCACCGAAGTCTATGCGGTTGTCTCAAATGTGCAAGCTGGTTGGCAAGAAATCGAGTCATTTTTCAACTCAGCCCAGGCAGTAAGCGATCATGGCGCATTGAAGCCAAACTTCAGACTCTTGCGAGAAGACGTCGCCCTCCATCTTTTCCGCGTCGCTTCCGGACTCGACAGCATGGTTCTGGGCGAAGGGCAGATCATGTCTCAGGTCAAAGGTGCGCATCAAGCCGCCTTAGAAGCAAAAACAGCCGGACCTGTGCTCGACTATCTCTTCAAAGTTGCTTTGCAATGCGGCAAGCGCGTCCGCTCCGAGACATCAATGGGACGAAGAGCTGTTTCAGTCAGCTCGGCAGCGCTGGAATTGGCTCGTGCCACCATGGGTGATCTCAAGGACAAGCGAATCGCTGTCATCGGGGCTGGCAAAATGGCACAGATTTGCGTCAAACTTTTACTCTCCGATTCAGGCAGCGGAACAGTCTTCTTGATCAACCGCAGCAAAGAGCGCGTTCAACAGTTTTTGAAGAACACCTTGCCTAACGTTCACCGTCTTGAAACCGAATTCGAATTCGAAGACCGACACAAACTTGCTGCCACTGCAGATTTAGTGGTTGTATCGACAAGTGCACAAATGTTTCTTCTCGAACGCGAACTGTTAGCAGCAAACCGTGCCAAAGAGCAAAAACCACTCTGCATCATTGATATTTCAGTTCCACGAAACGTCGAACCAACAATCGCTACGCTTCCTGGTGTGACTCTGTTCCAATCTGATCACCTGACCGACTTAGTGACAAAGAATTTGGCAGAGCGCGAGGCACTTGTTGCGGATGCCGAAGAAATCGTATTCGAAACACTAGACGAGTTCCACGGCTGGCAAAGGTCCTTGCTAGTCGTGCCGACGATTGCAGGATTGCGAGAAAAAATCGAATCGATTCGTCTTGAGCAAATGGCAAAAACACGCGGAACAAGTCTGGCTGACGTTACAGATCCCGCTCAGATTGAAGAAATCAGTCGCGCTATCGTCAATCAAATCTTGCATCACCCAACCGTGCAACTGAAAGCGACACGAGACTATGAAATTCTCAGACAGCAAGCGGAAGCACTACGCACCTTATTTAACTTGGACCCACTCGGTGCATTGAGCACTGCGAAGAAACTTCCGCGCAAGACAGTGATTGGACCAGACGCAGTCTGTACAGAAAAGTGACCAAGAGCATTTCCAGTTCAAGCAAGCAAAAGTGCGTGCGAGTTGGAACGCGAGAGAGTCAACTAGCCAGATTACAGACAGACATTGTCATCGCTGCGCTGTCGGGGAAATTTCCCGAGCTCAAATTCGAAGTTGTGCCAATCACTACGGGTGGTGACAAAGTTCAAGACAAGCCGATCGCCGAACTTGGTGGTCGCGGTGTTTTCGTCAAAGAGTTGGAAGATGCTCTCTACGCCGATAAAGTTGATTTTGTCGTGCACAGCCTGAAAGATTTGCCAACCGAATTACCCAAGGATCTTGTGCTTGCCTGCGTGCTGAACAGAGAAGATCCAAGAGACGTTTTAGTCAGCAATGATGATACTGTTTTGAAAACACTGCCACCAGGCACGCGCCTGGCCACGTCGAGTCGCAGACGCACTGCACAGATCAGAGCATTGCGAACAGATCTGGAATTCTGCGATATCCGCGGCAACATTCCAACTCGACTGCGTAAGCATTCAGAAGGACAATGCGATGCGATGGTGCTGGCAGCAGCGGGACTGCTCCGATTAGGTTTGTCCAGTAAGATCACCGAGTATCTAGATATGTCAGTCTCCACCCCGGCTGTGGGACAAGGTGCACTGGCAGTCGAGTGCCGCGAAGGCGACTTTTCAGTTCTGGAATTTTTACGCGTGATCGAAGACCAACAAGTGAGAGCCGAAATTACAGCCGAAAGAACATTCCTGGATAAGCTAGGCGGCGGCTGCTCAGTTCCCGTAGGGGCAATTGGAGAGACGCTGCGTGACGGACGATTGCGCCTGACGGGTTGCGTTGCCGCGCTGGACGGAACAGAAGTAATTAGAGTTTCTCTCGAGTCAACAACTGACATGGCCATTGAACTAGGAAACAATCTCGCGGAGCGCGTTGAAGAGTTAGGTGCAGACAGAATTCTTCGCGAGCTCAAGCTATCGGTACCACCGGCGATATCACCTCCTTAGCAACGAAAGTAATTAGCAATGGATAAAACTCATCCACTGACTGGCATCAGCATCGTCGTCACACGCGCTGGTCATCAGGCGAGTGGACTGACGACAAGGTTAGTTGCGTTAGGCGCAAACGTGATCGAACTACCGACGATTGAAATAATTGCGCCAGCGAATTGGGACAGCGTCGACCAGGCATTAGCGAGAATCGACGAGTACGACTGGATCCTGTTCGCATCGACTAATGCTGTTCAATACTTTGTCTCGCGATGGGCCGAAAGACCGAGCACAAAAATGTTTACAGGCAAGTACGCAGCAATCGGTCCATCCACGACAGAGGCGCTGCACCGCAATAACATCAACGCCTCATTCCAGCCAGGCGGTGCCTACGTCAGTGAGGCATTTGTCGATCAGTTTCCCGGCTATCCAAACTTGATTGGGCAGAAAATTCTCTGGCCGAGAACCAACATAGGTCGCGACATTATTGTTGAAAAACTTCAAGCTGCAGGTGCGGAAGTAGAGGTCGTGCAAGCTTATCAAACTGTTCCGCCAAGCCTCGTAGATCAGACCGTAGCCCAACTTACCGAGATGCTGATCAGAGGAAAAGTCGACATCATCACCGTGGCAAGCTCTCAATCGGTGCGCAATCTCGCACAAATTTTACGCGGCGCATTTTCCATTTATGCAGACAGCGACGTATCAAGCGTTCGACAGATTTTGCGACGAACCGCAATCGTTTCGATTGGACCCCAAACAACCGCAACAGCTGTTGAATACCTCGGCAAATGCGAAGGACAGGCTGAAGAGTTCAATCTCGACGGACTTGTAGAAGCCATTCTCTACTTCGTTAAAACCAACGCCAGCGAATGAACAGTTCTTGGCAGCATTAAATCTCTGCCACACAAGCCCTTAAAAGCACGGTACACAACGCCAAAAGGATATATTTAGAGGTTATCCTACCGACAGCCTGCGGCACAGCTCTGCACAGTGCGCGTCAATTCCTTTTTTATTCAGGATTGCAAAATGACTGATTTGAAGACACTCACCAAAGATCGAATTGCGCAAGGTTCTCAGAACTATCCAAGCATGAGGATGCGCAGACTGCGTGCCACTCCCGCCACTCGTCTCATGGTCCGAGAAACGCATCTTCATCTTGAAAAACTGATCTATCCATTCTTCATCATCGAAGGCACAAACAAAAAGTTGCCAATCAGTTCGATGCCAGGAATCTTTCAACAAACCATCGATCAGATGTTGAACGAGGTAGATGAGGCTGCTAATGCCGGAATCACTTCAATTCTGCTTTTCGGAATTCCAGACAAAAAAGACAGCGAAGCATCCGGCGCATGGAAACGCGACGGCATAGTCAACAAAGCGATTGGCGAAATCAAACAACGTTTTCCCGAGATGGTAGTAGTTGCTGACACATGTTTGTGTGAGTACATGGATCATGGACACTGCGGAATCGTCGCAGACGGTCGCGTGCTCAACGATCCGTCGCTACAGATTCTGGCAAGATCGGCAGTCGCCCAGGCAGAAGCCGGTGCAGATGTCATTGCTCCGTCAGACATGATGGATGGTCGCATCGCAGCGATCCGCGCCGCACTTGATCAAGCTGGTTTCGAGCATACGCCGATCATGGCGTACAGTGCGAAATTCGCTTCATCACTTTACAGTCCTTTCCGCGAAGCAGCTGAGTCGGCTCCACAATTTGGCGATCGCATGTCATACCAAATGGATCCAGCCAACGGTCGCGAAGCGCTTAGAGAGATTGAGTTGGACATTCAAGAAGGCGCCGACATTGTCATGGTCAAACCAGCGCTTCCATATCTCGACATCATCTCAAAAGCCAGAGAAATGACCAAACTGCCAATCGCGGCATATAATGTCTCTGGTGAGTACTCAATGGTCAAAGCGGCCGCAGCTAACGGCTGGATTGATGAGCGGAAGGTTGTACTCGAGTCCCTAACCGGCATTGTGCGCGCAGGTGCTGACTTGATCATCACTTATCATGCACGAGATGTAGCAAGATGGCTCAAGGGTTGAAACTGTCTGGTACGGAGGACCTGAGGGGACACTGGTAAATGAAAACAAGCACTGCATACCAGATTAGTTTTGCAAATGCATTCGCAGATCTATATCTCGACAAAGAAAACGGCGAATTTGCACTCGATTTCCGACGGCAGGAAGTCACGATCTACTTAAACAACGTGCAGTATCAAGCTCTGGTATTGCTGATTCAACAGAGTTTGGAAGTTGATGAATTTTTGGATTATCTGAATTGGCAGAAAGATCCGATGCAATGCGATGAGAACCAAGTCTTCGAAGTCTGTGGTCCTGAGCACATTGTCTGCATGGCTTGCACACCTAACTGCGAGCGCGTCAAACTAACATTCGATCTAGGAATGGCGATCGATTTGTCGTTCGCTGATTTCCAGGGACTGGCAAGCTTGATCAAAGAAGCGCAAGCCGACTTGGAATGGCGCAGAGAATTATTGCGCTGGAATATGTCGGACAACGGCCCAGATTTCGCCAGCGGCGCACAAGACT
Organism: Candidatus Obscuribacterales bacterium; assembly: GCA_038322035.1. Classification (GTDB taxonomy): domain Bacteria; phylum Cyanobacteriota; class Vampirovibrionia; order Obscuribacterales; family Obscuribacteraceae; genus PALSA-1081. Next base: position 610 of record JBBQFO010000109.1, on the reverse strand, counting down.
AATTCGCTTTCCCCAGTCAAAAAAAACAAAACATATATTTGTCTTTTCTGCTGGTATCGCAATCGGTATCAATCACGCAACGCATTTGATTGTTAAATCCACACATGACATCCCTGAGAACGCTTAACAGCGCTGCTATAATTTAATTCCCGAAATGGCGTCTCAGCGTATAAGAGCAGCGGAGAGATTTCGGGGTTCAACCTTCGCTGTGGCGTAGTCCGAAGTAGCAACACTCTAATGGAAGATGTCATGAAAAAAATTGTAGCGGCAACTTTAGTCGCTTTTAGTTTGTTCGCAAGTACACAAGCAAGTTTTGCCAACAGCTTCAGAAAGCACGGGGCAGGCACTCAAGGTGCTTCAACACAATCCAATCCCGGCGTACAAGGGCTCGCTCTCGGTAGTTTTTTCACCGACTGCGAATTTTTCGAAACTCCAGGTAAGGCATCAGGATCGCTCCAAACTATCTTGGTCGATAACCACAACCAAGCCACTGTCCAATTGAAAGCAAATGGCGGAGCTGCGGCTTACTCGTGTCTGGAAAATCCGCTCAGCACGTTCACTGTAATCAAGACACCTATCAGCTTCAACTTGGTTAAAGGTAACGGAAACT
>JBBQFO010000108.1:0-15118 GCA_038322035.1 Candidatus Obscuribacterales bacterium | reverse complement strand
TGCTCCGGCACCAACTGCACCACCAACAATAGGAGCGAAGATCACGCCGAGAAGCGTGCCAGCACCCGTCCAGACAGCGGTTCTGACCATGCCTGATTTTACTGATGAGCCAGTTGTTCGACCTTTCAAATTACCTTGCTTATCTTCATGCACAAGATCAGCACTTGGCTGATTCGCTGTGATCAAGGCTGAGAGCGGATAACGTATGCCATCCGGTGTCACAGCTGCAGTCAGTCTCATCGTCATTTTGCCATTGCTACCGGCCAATCCGCTTTTATCGGCAGAAGTGACGGAGCCTTCAAGTGCAGTATTTGGAGGCAAAACGAGGTCGTTGCCCAAATACAAAGGTGCATTCATTTTGGCATTGAATAGGTCACCGGGTTTCGAAATTGAACTGTCAATTGGACTGGTCAAACACGCATCGAGCGTGGTACCAATCGGAACGTAGGTCACGTGACCTTCCAACCTTTGGCCATTGTAAGTTTGAGCTACGGCGGGCAACAAAAGTCCGATTGACAGAACACCCGCGACAATAGCGTTAAGAGGTGCTCTTCTCATAAATGCTCCTTCTAGTGACGCCTCAACACACTCGGAAGGATAACACAATATATTCGTCATCACCCACAATCTTCACCGGCGATACCACATCTTTGATGGCGCATATAGTACCAGCACCATACCGATAAAACATGACACTGCCTCTAAATCCCTTGCCAGTCGGAATCTACCGGGTCAAGAACCACCCACGGTGCATCTGAAATTCCATAGATCTTGAAAAGTCAAAAAAAAACTGCCACTAAATCTAGAGTCACATCTCGACATGTCCAACGGATATACTGGTTCAAATTGAGCACCACCTGTAGTATCTACTTGAAATGGTGTTTGACCAGGAACCAACCACAGCGGAACAACCGGTCGTGCTCACAGGCGGCCACTTGTCAACACCTTCGACCATAGTTCGTCAGCCGCGCTACATCTGTAGCGCAGACTGATTTGCACTCCTAGACACCGGGTCCAGAGTCCAAAGCGCGAAGACGCACCACCCGTAAAGGTTTCGCTCGACTCCAATTGAGGTTAAGAAGCATTACATCAAAACTCGTAGCAGCGCCCTCTTGAACCAGCAAACGGACAGACCTACGATGACAAGCATCTTCCTCTCTTCTTCTCAAATCTTTCCAAACACCTAAACAGCAATTGCATCGCTAATTCCCCCATTTGTCCCACCGCGCCTGGTAGGACAGTGATGCTCATGCTGACTACACCTGCACGACTAGATGGGAATTCTTGCAGTTTTAACGCATCGCGCAGCGATGTAGTGAGGTAACACCATGGGACGCTTAGGTCAATCAGTGGTCTACGGAGGACTGTTCGCCTTCTGGATCATGTGTTTCGCATTCGGTTTCAGCGTATTCTCTGCCGCCTTCAAAGGTGAGGACATTGTCGCTGCTGCCGGTCAGTCAATCGGTTCTGGATTCGTGCTGTGGTTCTTCTGCAGTTTCGGGTTCTATGAGCTTAATGGTTGGATCGAGGAGCGCAACAAGCCCCGCGAATCCGACGATCGCCATATCTCCGCCAACCCAGACCGCCAAGAGAACCAACGCGATCGTCACATCGACGACGTCTGATTCTCGATACCTTTTGCGCGCCGAGCGACATGACTTCATGCCATTCGCTCGGCACGCATTTCCGAACAAGCTCCTAATCGCTCAATGAAGGACCTCCTTGCATGGCACAGAAGCAGTTATCTTGATCGTCGCCATCTTCAACCGGAGGAAGAGAGACGCGCTGCTCTGCACGGCAATCGCCTGGTTAATCCTGTTGCGTGGAACTGATTTCCCTTGCTGCTCTGACTCAAACGTGGGCACTAGCCTAATTGAACCAACAACATTTTTCAGGTGTTCAATTTATTATAGATTATAGTAATACAGTGAGGTGCAACTAAACAGCGACCAACAGGGTCTAGTAAGAAGACTCTTTCCTAGTAAACTGTGAGCATCGAATGAAAAATCAGGCAATCTCATGATCACTCAACTGATCTCAGGTGGACAAACTGGCGTGGACAGAGCAGCCCTAGATGCCGCTCTAGAGGCGGGCGTCAGCGTCGGCGGTTGGTGCCCCAAAACGCGCAAAGCAGAAGACGGCGTTATTCCTGATATCTATCCGTTGAACGAAACAATGGCGGCAGAATATGACCAACGCACAGAGTGGAATGTAAGAGATTCGGACGGCACATTGCAAATCACCTGGGGCACTATTCTTGGTGGCAGCTTATTAACCCAAAACAGCTGTGAACATTACGAGAAACCTTTCCTCATCGTTGATCTCAATGAACCAGAACTGAACTTCGATGTGATAGTTGATTGGCTGACCACTAATAAAATACACGTCTTAAATATCGAGGGTCCTCGCGAAAGCCACTGCGAAGGCATCTACGAAAAGGCTAAGATATTCGTCTCCGAACTTTTGCGTATCCCAATCGATTACCTCGCTACTGCGTAACGGTGCATCTTGATGAAATCAACTGAAGCTGCGTTCAAACAACAGCTACTGGACCGCGCTCAGACAGCCAAACCCTCTCTAGTCGAATGGCGAAGGGCGATTCATTCTTATCCGGAGTTGAGTTTCAACGAAGTAAAAACTAGCCAACTGGTTGCGGATTCTTTAACTAAAATGGGATTTTCGGTGACGAAAGGAATTGCCGGAACTGGCTTGATAGCTGACATGGGTAGTGGCAAAACGATTATCGTACGAGCCGATTTGGATGCGCTACCAATCGAGGAGCAACCCGGTCCCGATTATGGCTCTCGCCACGAAGGTGTTATGCACGCCTGCGGACATGACGCACACGTGGCGTGTGCACTGGGTTCTGCATCAATGATCGCGGAAGCGTTTAAATCGGGCACAATAAAAAATGGGCGTGTCAGATTTCTCTTCCAACCGGCAGAAGAAATGGTAAATGCAGATGGCATATCAGGCGCTGCCATGATGATCGCCGAGAAGGCGCTTGATGGCGCAGACGCCATGATTGCGTTACACGTCTTTCCTGACATTCCCATGGGTCAGATTTCTATTAAGGATGGACAGTTTCTTGCAGCATGCGATTCGTTCGACATCAAAATTCGAGGCAGTCAGGCCCACGGTGCATACCCGCAAGACGGAGTGGATGCGATAGTTCTGTCGGCTCAAGTAGTGCAAGCGATTCAAAGCATAATATCGCGAAGGAAGTCAGCACTCGATCCTGCAGTGATGTCTCTGGGCGGAATTCGCAGCGCCACATACAGACACAATATAATTGCCGAAGAGGTCACTCTGACCGGCACTGCTAGATATTTCGACGCAAGTTTGCACGAAAAGTTGCGAGACGAATTACATCGAGCCTGCAGCATCGCCACCACTCTCGGTGGCGGTTACTCATTAGACTATGTTCAGGACAACCCACCTGTGATTAACGATCCCGCCATCACAGAACTGGTTCGCACCAGCGCTGCCATGATCATTGGTGGCGACAATGTGCTGCCTGCGACACTGCAGATGGGCGCTGATGATTTCGGCTTTTTCTCTGCCAGTCTGCCTTCTTGCTACTTCTTTCTCGGTGCGGAAATTGCCGGCGATAGACGCAAAATTCACACACCGACTTTCGACATTGACGAGAATTGTTTGCCGATTGGAGCGGCGATTCTGACCCATTCTGCGATCACATTTTTAGAGAACAACTAGAGACAATTTCACAACAATCAAGCGAAAGGAAAGACGATGAAATTCAAAGAGCAGCTTTCGGCCGACCTAAAAGAAGCGATGAAAGCAAGAGACCAGCTACGAATTGACACACTACGATCGACTTTGTCGGCCTTCACATACAAGCGCACTGAAGCCAATAGAGAAGATTTGACAGAAGAAGAAGAACTCGCAGTAATTCAGAAACAAGTAAAACAGCGCAACGACTCAATCTCTGAGTACACGAAAGCTGGTCGCACTGAGCTTATGGAGAAAGAAACCAAAGAGCGCGAAATCTTGATGGCTTACCTTCCTGCGCAGAAATCGGAGGGTGACGTGCGTGAAGCTGTGCGCAAAATCATTGATGGAGCACAGCCGGCAGAGCGAAATCAGGGCGGCATTATGAAATTGGTTATGCCGCAGATGAAAGGATTGGCTGACGGAAATTTAGTCCGTCAGATCGTCACAGACGAATTAAGCAAAGGGCAGACTTAGTCACAAAACTTCCGGCACCAACATATAACCGACTCGATGAATCGTGCGCACCATCGATTCTTTTCCCTCAGCGTCGATTTTGTGGCGCAGTCGCATAATTTGCAACCTCACCGTGTCGGGCGAGGCATCAGACTCTGAAGACCAGACTCGATCCAAAATCGCCTCTGCACTAAACGGCTGATTCGGGTGTCGTAGTAAAAATTCCAGCAAAGAATATTCTTTTGGCTGAAGTGCAATTTCGTTGCCTTGAGAGGTTACTTTTCTACTAACTGGATCTAGCGATATGTGCCCGGCAGAGAGGATCGTGCGACTGACATCCACGGATGCACGACGCAACAATGCCCGCAAACGCGCAGACAACTCAATCATATGAAACGGTTTAGTCAAGTAATCATCGGCGCCCGCGTCCAGCCCAGTAGCCTTATCTGCGACTTCCTTCTTACCAGTCAGCATCAGGATCGGAGTCTGTCCACCCCCCTGCCTGAACTGATTGCAAATCTCAGGACCTGACAGCCCCGGTAGTTCCCAATCGAGAATGATCACGTCATATTTGTAAAACTTGAGGCGCTGCAATCCTTCCTGTCCATCGAAGACAGCCTCTGGTGTGTGCTTTTCACCCGTCAACCAGTCCACGATCAGCTCGGAGAGCTGTTTGTCATCCTCAACAATAAGTATTTTTGCCATCAGCCAAGCGACTCTTCAGATCTAACGACTGACATATTAGCAAGTACCATATGATGACGGGAATCAGGGGCATGTCATGCGGATCAATCTAAAACTTTGGCACCAGGGTTTAATCCTTGTTGGCGTGCCGATTGCGTTGATGCTGTTCTATCTCAGCTCACTGACCATTCTGTTGATTCAAGCTGAGCAGAAGACGCACGAAGTCGACAGATCCAAAACAATTATCTCGAAAGCAGACTCGCTCCTCAAAGACTACTACGATGCGGGCTCGCAGCTGATGTTCTTCAAGTACACAAAGAGCGATAGTTCAAGACAACGCTTCGAGCAACATCTATCACACAGTCAAGAAAACTTCTCAGATCTTCGCGAACTACTCAAAGACGACCCTTCGGAACTAGCAGCCCTGGAAGACCTCCAAGGTTCAGCCGAGAAAGGCATGTCACTTTTAAAAGACTTCGCACGCAGACTAAAGGCGGAAGAAACCATTAGTGCATTGGAAGGCACCGCAATTTACAAGGAGTTCAATAGAGCCGGCACAGACTTTACGAACAAACACCATGAATTCGTCGCCACCGAAACTGCCAAAAACGTCACCACGGAGGCGGAACAGGAGCTCAGCATCAGTCGAATCCGAGTGTTTCTGCTGTCAGGTGTGATCGCCGCCATAGTCGTCGGCGCCTTACTCGTTTTCTTCATGCGAAATACCACGTCGAGAATGGCGAAGCTCATGGAAAACACTTTCCTACTCAGTTCGAATCAACCACTGCCGGCGACCCTGGAAGGTGAAGACGAGATGGCTAAACTCGATCACTCTTTCCATTTAATGGCCGCGGACCTGGCAGAGGCAACTCGCAAAGAGCGCGCGATTTTAGACAACGCCGTCGATGTGATTTGCTCAATTAATTCAGAAGGAAGATTCGCTGCCGTCAATCCAGCCTCTCAAACCGTGTGGGGCTATGCACCAGAGGACCTGCAGGGGCGGCACTACGCAGACATTCTCGCTAAAGAAGACGTGCCGAAGTTTCGCGAAGCCATTGCACAAATCAGATACGAGACAGGATTGGTGACCATCGAAAATCAGGTGATCGGACCAGCGGAGCAGCGGGTGCACATGCTCTGGTCGGTGCGCTGGGTGGAGGCTGAGCGCGCGCTTTTCTGTGTAGCTCACGACATTACCGACAGAAAGCGATTGGAACAGTTGAAACAAGAGTTCCTAGCCGTCATCAGTCACGAACTGCGCACACCTCTAACATCGCTGCAAGCGACCCTAACACTGATATCGCACGGCATTTATGGTCAGCTCAATGAAAGCGGCGAGAAACGCGTCAGGAGCGCCGAATCAGGGGCGGCGCGATTGATTATGCTGATCAACGACTTGCTCGATATTGAAAAAATGGAAGCGGGTAAGTTGAGCATGACTTATTTAGATGTCGATCTTGCCACCACTGTCGAGAATTCTATCGAGGCTGTGCGCGGATTCGCAGAGGACCACGAGGTGACCCTAAAGTTGACAGAGGTACATTCTGTAAAAGTACTGGCAGACTCAGACAGGCTTGTGCAGGTGCTGGTCAACCTTCTATCCAATGCGATCAAATTCTCGCCGAAGAGTTCTGAAGTTGAAATCAGGCTGGTCGAAAACGGTGAATTTACTGAAGCGCAGGTAATCGACCATGGCGCAGGAATTCCGGAAGGATACGAAGGAAAGGTATTTGAAAAATATGAGCAAGTTCCATCCGAACAGAAAACCAAAGTGAAGGGAACTGGGCTAGGGCTGCCGATCTGCAAAGCAATCATCGATCAGCACGGCGGAACCATCGGCGTGCGCCCTACCCCGGGGGGCGGCAGCACTTTCTGGTTCTCCATAGCGCGTGTTGGTGCGGGCGGGGACGCCTAAAACGTCCGGGGAAATGGCCATTCCGCATCTCAGTGCAGATTAGAAGCCACAATTATGAGACCTTCCAGACATAAACAACTTGGATACAAGGCGTCGATATAGTTTCAACATCGAGCGCAAGCAAAGCATGATCGAGGCAGTTGCACCAAATCACATGAACAAGAAAGGTGAAGTTATCGATCCAAAGGGAAGAATAATTAGCACGGTGCACAAGGAATCTGCGATCAGAAGTCGCGATGGCAAGGACTTTGAGGTGCTCGACACCAGTTCACCGCTCGGCAACATGCGTCCTGGAGACGTAGTCAAACAGAGATAATATCCGGTCAGTTCGGTAACCAACCAACTCAACACCGGCACTAATTTTTGCCAGAAATGGACGGCTGATAACGAAACTAGATACTTCTCTAGTGACGCTATCAGCCAATTCCATGACTGTAGCGAACCAACTTATATGACGAGAATTTGATTCGATTTCAGAAAAATTCTTGTGCACAAGGTCACATAAACAACTTGTATACAGAACATCTGTACTGTTGTTTTCATAGACACACAGCGGCGTTTGGAGGATTAATATCATGGGTGATTCTAAAAGCAGCATGACCAACTTTGAACTTAACGAAGGTAAAAAGGAATCGGTAATCACACCTAATCTGCTCGGCGACTCGATGACCTGCAAGGCATCATTGGATGTATTTCGTGCGGGCACGTCAAATGCTGCTGAACTCTGCGGCTTACCATCAAACGATAAACTCTTGGCGCAACTGGCGGATTCCGCTAAACCAGAACACGGTGGACGATGCGAAGCACCAACTGAAGAAAAACGCGGACCAGTTGAAGTCACCAAGGATGAATACGGCGAAGTGTATGAAGTAAAAACCGGATCGTACACGTTCACTAAAAATTCAGACGGCAAGTGGACTCAGCACCAAAATGAAGGAAGATACCAAGACGATGTAGTAGAAAACTTCAAAGTCGATGACAAAGGCAATTATTCGTTTGACTACAACAATGATGAGAGAAATGTTCACGTTCATCAGGAATATAACGTTGACGGGTCCTTCGCCTTCACTGACCAAAACGGCAAAACAGCCTACGATAAAGACAACAAGGTTGTTGAAGCACCATCCGGAGACGGAAAATCAAGAAAATTCCATTACACCGATGGTCAGCTCGATCAGGTTGACGGAAATCTTGGGCACTGGGATCGCGTTGTCAAAGACGGTCACGCCTCATGGGTCAACAAAGATTCTGGCGTAGTTTGGAACGGCGACTTCAAAATGAATCTCGATCGTCTTGAATATCACGGAGATAACGGCACGAACTGGGAATTCACCCCCTGGGGCACTGACGTTCGATTGGATAAAAAGGAATCGACTTAACGACAAACGGCGCCAATGAATAACACGCAGCGCCAATAAAGATCCCCGATTTAAGCGGGGTTAGCCTTGGCCATTGGAGGATTTCAAAATGGGCAATCAGGAAAATTTGGATCACATAAAAATGTCGGAGACCGTCACACCAGGTTGCAAATTTCTCAATCTTTTCGCTGACATCAAGGGCTTTCCGCAGACACAACACGACTTGAGTGACAGTTTGCTCAAACAAGGAGTGCTTCCAAAAATTGAATTTGCTAACTCTGACGAATATCGAACCGGAAAGTTAGCAGGGAGTCGAGAACTAGCCGACGCCGGTATCAAGTGCAAACACTCAATTGAAAACGACGGTGCTCAAACAACCACGGCAGATTATGGAAACGGCGTCGTCATTTCAACCACCGAAGGTGGCAAACCAACCGACTTAGGCAACGGTCATAAGCTGACATTCAAGAACAACGTCGCTATCGAAATCCAGCGTCCAAATCATGCCAGATTGAACGGCGATGTAGTTGACCCTAAAGGCAGAATGATCGCGAAGCACAATCAAGATGGAAGCTACACAGTCGACACAGACAAGGGTTTTTTCACTCAGAGGGGCGATGGCACGATCCGAAAGGAAACAGCGATTCGAAGTCGCAACGGCAAAGATTTTGAAGTGCTCGATACCGAAACACCGCTAGGCAACTTGAAACCCAGTGACATGACCAATCACAGGAAGTAGCCAGCACCGCTCACTGTACCTGAAAAAACGAGTTATTAGAGGGCTTTGAGCTGGTAACAAACTGGTAACTACACGTCCATACAATGTTCGCAGAAGGGATTACCAAATTGACAGACCGAATAAACGACGATAACGGAACGCGTATCGCTGATAAAATCGAAGCGAGGCTTCAGCATGGCGAACAAAGCCATTCAGTCATACACGACGAACTGCGCAAGCTGCAACAACTTGATTCAAATTGTGGCGTCGTCGATTCAGCAAAGTTCAAGCATGATGTGCACAAAGTCGAACACAATCTGCACAACGATGGCTATCTGCCGAATTTGCATATCAACGTCGATCATAACAATCACGTCAATCTAGAGACGAGTCGGAATCGCGATTTGCCGTCAGCTCTGGAGCGATACGGGACCTCGATCGCGAGTAGGCCGTGGCTGCCACCCCTAAATCTAGATCAGCATCGAGACGATCCAAAAGCGGCTAGGCAGTTTGATCCGCCATACCAAGGTGCCAATCCTTACCGATATTCACCTCCTTACAGAGAGCCTAGTCCTTACAGGGAGTCGACGCCCTATCATGACTCGGATTCTTATCGGAAGCCCAATCCGTATGAATCAAATCAATTCCAAAGACCAGGAACGGAAAGATTTGAAAATCAACTGAGACCTTCAATCCAAAACTTTGAACAGATTAGAACCGATGGTGAGTTCAAAGAACTAAAATTGGAGAATCGTTCATCGAATCACGCTGGGGCTGATGCTCTCGTCTACGTTCGCAAGGACTTCGATTCTTCCAAACCAGTCCATTTGGTTGTCTACAATCATGGATTCGAGAGCACCGTCGGCAATGCCTTGCAACGCGAAAAGATCAAAGAAATGATGTCACATGCGCAGGCAAATACAGTGCTGCTACTGCCGGAATGGCAGGCAACTCCTGGATCTCGCAGCGGCAATTCCGGACCGCTAGCACAACAAAATAAATTCACCAACATGGTGCAGGAAGCTTTGCAAAAGACACCAGCCCTGCATGGAGTTTCCTTAAGCAAAGTGGACAAGATAGACATCATCGCCCATTCTGCAGGCTACTCACCGACTGAGAACCAAATTTACAAGAACCCTGCTATAGCCAGAAAAGTACACAGCATTACGCTTCTTGATTCACTCTACGACCGACATGGATTCGACAGTTGGTTGCAATCAAACATTGGTGATTTGAGTACCGGGCGCAAGCAATTCTACAATTTTTCAAACACCTCGACCTCCAGCAACAGCAGATCGCAAGCCATATTTGTCGCTGGGTTGCTGCGAAAAAATGAATTGCCGACAGATAATTACAAATTAGATTACAACGGCGGTAATGGACAGGTTGGAAGGCACGCTGCAGCAATGTCTGGGCGATCGATAGTATTTGCCTCAACTACGGTCAGACATGGTGAAATTCCTGGAAAATATATCGGACCAACGTTAGCTGCACTGAATCCCGAAACTGAACGACCAGTTCCTATCGTTTGAGTACGAACAGTCGAACCATTTTTGTGATAAAGTGACACCATTTACGGTGCCATAATCCTTGATTCTATATGGCATAGTATTACAAATCACGAAAACAAGGAACGGGGCTGTGCCCGAACCTTGCCTTCGTATCGCTGTTAGACACCCTCGAGAAGAGAGCGCTCAACAACCGAGTTTATTTCTTCGGATACAACAGCTTGGCACCATCGTGCAGCGGCTGGTACATCCACAGGTTCTCCTGGCTGATGTTGTCCTGCGGCCATTTCGGTCCGTGCAGTTTGAGTTCCTCGGGAATGAGGTCCTCGCGAAGACTTTGGAGAACACACACCCACGACTCTTGCGAACGAGTGAGCACGACACCATTCGCCTTGATGCGCTTGATGCCGGCCTGCAGGTCCGCGATCATTTTCGCTTGCGCTGGATCAACGTAGTCGTAGCCGTACTTCCGCGTCCAGAGTGCCACGTGGAGATGGCTGGGCGCGTTCTGGATGAAGTCGTATCCGAGCTTCCTGGCAATCCGTGCAAACGACGGCAGCAGAACTTTGCTGACGTCCGGAATTGGGTTCGAGTTCTGTCCGGGCGAACGCTTGGTCTCCCAGGCGCGCTTGAACAGCTGCAAGAACAATTCAGGACGATCCAGGAAGGTAAACGGCTTCTCGACGAAAAGGTCGAGTTCCGCATCGCCCGACGCATCGACGATGCGCGAGCCAGGCATGAAGCAATAGGCGGAAAGCTCAACTGCCGAAGCGTTGATTGGCTGTCCGTCAATTGCGAGGCGGGCGTTGTACTTTTCGTCGTCGAACTCAAAGTCCAACAGCGCGGTGTCATTTGCACGCTTGGTGCCGTCGAAACGACGATCCCGCAGCGCACACATGAAGATCAGCTCGGCTTTGCCGTTCTTGTAATCACCGAACCAGCCGAACGCCTTGATCTTGACACCATCGCGTTTGACGACGAAGGCACCATTGGTGGTTCTGTACACCGTCGAGTGGTAAGGCATACGAACGAATCCGCTCTGCCCGCCATACAGCAAGTGGTTGTTCAGGTTCGAAACTTTGTCACCCGGAAAGTCTCCTTCGACGGTTTCCTTGGTACCTCTGGTGAAGTCCAAGATTTCGCCGAGCAGAGCTCTCGTCATCGGTGTGAAAAGTTCAGTCCAGACTTGTTCGTCCGTGACTAAAGTAAGCGGCGTGATGCCGAGAGACTCGAGCACGTCGAGCCTTTGGAAGGTGAATTTCCTCATAAGGTGGTCCTCAAAATTCGGTTAAAAGGGCACCGCGAAGCGGACACCAGACTTGGTGCCAGCTGGCGATTCCACATCGGATTAACTGGGTGGTAACAGCGCTTGGCGCGCGCGCTCTGTCATGGGCTTATGCACCCACAAGCATTGCTGACCAAGGTTGTCCTGCATCCAGATAGGGCCGCGCATGTTGATGTCCGCGGGGATATGCTCAACGGGCAGGCTCTGAGCTACGCAAGCCCAAGACTGCTGTGTGCGGGTAAGTGGGTGCCCTGCAGACCGGATGGCTGCGAGCGCCTCATTGATGGCGGCAAAAGTGCGCGCCTGTTCGGAGCTCGCGAACACGTAACCGCCGGACTGTGCCCACTTCGCGACGTGATAGTGGCTAGCAGCCATCTCGATCAGGTCGTAACCGTGGGCTCTGGCGATGCGCTCGAACCCAGGCAGCGAGTGGCTCGAAACGTCCTTGATGGGCGCCGAGTGCTGACCGGGCGAACGCTTGGTGTTCCAAGCTCGTTTGAAATACGTCAAGAAAAGCGCGGGGCGATCGAGGAACGAGAACGGGCTAGCAACGAAGCGGTCAAACTCCGGCTCACCAGTTGCGTCAGCGATACGAGAACCGGGCATGAAACCGTAAATCGACAGCTCCACAGACTTCAGCGAGGGATGCAGAGGTGTGTTGAACTGCGGGTCGTCGTACGGGTAGTCCACCAGGGCGGTGTCATTGGCTCTGGGCGTTCCGTCGAAACGGCGATCGCGAAGCGCAGCCTTGAGGATGAGCTCAGGGGTGCGGTCGATGTCGCCATACCAGCAGAATGCCTCGAACTTGACGCCGTCGCGCTTGACGATGAAAGCACCGTTGAGGGTCTTGTAGAAACTGTAACTGTACGGGAACCGCACGAAACCTGTCTTGCCGCCGTAAAGTCGGTGGTCGTTCAGGTTCGATACTTCGTCACCGAAGAATTTTCCTTGAACGGTGTCGAGCAGTTCTGGTGCAGCTTGCGAAACAATCGGGCCGAGAAGCCCTTTGACTGTGGGTGTTACCAGATGGGTCCAGATCTCGGAGTCTGAAACCATGCAGATGGGCGTGATGCCGAGCTGCGCCGTAACATCCAAGTGTGGGAACTTGAACATAGGCATGCCTCATTTCGGGTAAGCCTGTGTCGAGCACGTGGTGGTTCTTCGCGAGAAGTCCGCTATCACTTGCTAGTCACGGGTGTTATCGACCGTTGGTTTGGAACGATCGGTGTCGGAAAAATTTTGGTACTAAAAACTGGGTCACCACAATTTCTGTGAAGACTTCGGGAGATGCTGTGGAAAGGGGAGGGCGTTAAAGAGTGAAAGTAAAAAAGCCTAGATGTGCGGAGATAAAAGAAACACTTAAGACTAATGACAAGAGTGTTAAGGATGCAATTATCATGACAACCAATTTTGACGCCAGCAATGGTGTTCACAGAAGGCAAAATGCGCGCTTGGTAAGCCCAAACTTGACGCTGTCTCGGTTTCGGATTAAGCAAGAAAAAAAGTGACGCTAGCTAGCGCAATAAACAAGCAAGCGAAAGCTATGTCCAGCCACCATTTTCAACACTTTTCTGATTATGCGTTAATCAATTCGCCAACTTCGTGAACATCGAAACCTAGCAGCCCAAGGTCACCCAATGTGCGGCCTTGTTTTTCGAGATCAGTTTTGGAAACTGTCGAAGCTAGCTGAATGACGCTATTGATCACAGGAACAGGCGTTCTTGACAAGCGTCCTAGCTCGGAAATCAAAACCAGAGTTTCACAGACATCGCGCTTCAAGATGTCAATAGCCACTTCTACAGGGATTGAATCACTGCTTGTTTGAGCAGACAAACTCTGCACCAACAAGCTGCGAGCCACGCTAATCAAAGCCTGGTCGAGACAATCGGCGTCTTCCGCACCGTTAAAATCGTTGAGCTGGTCGAAGAAATTGTGGACGATGCACTTGAAAACCTTTGCAAGTGCGGCCAACTCTGTCTCCATTGCCACCACTACCGATGTCAGAGCGGGGTTGACGGAATTGGAGATGCAATCAAGATCTCTGCCTCTGGCACCGAGAACAGCGAACAACAGAAGAGCCGGTCTGATCAAGCGTTCAACTTCACTGAAACCACGCTCGAGGACATTTGAGCAAGGAACTAATTCACGAGAGAGGGTGTTAGCAATCTCCAGACCGCGACGAGTCTCATTGCGGGAGTTACCGCACATGCTGATCTTTTCGCGTTGACCAGTGATCAACAGCACGCCGTCGACAATTTTTGCGTGATCGAACAGTCCACCAAGCTCAATGATATTGAGTTGCAGGTCTTCGTTAATGCTCTTGATGCGATTCGAAAATTCGAGCCCGCCAGCGACCGGCGCATTGACCAGATAAATGGTCTGCCCGATCTTCAAAAACGGTGCCAGGGTCTTCGCCAACACACCATATTCAGTGGCAGGTGTAGCAATTACTACAGCCTCCGCACTTCCCAGAGCAGTCTTACAGTCGTCACTAACTACAGAAAACGCAGTTTTTACGCGCATTCCAACAGAATGAGAACCTCTTTCTCTAATTTCGAATTCGACCGGCAATTGCTTGTTTTGAACAGACTTTTGCTTAGGCGACCAAATCCTTAGATTCTGCTTGCCGCCAGACAAAATGCATCCTGCCGCTAAACTGATTGCGCCATCACCGATGATGCACAGTTCACCTGTCTGAAAATTGATTTGGGCAATAGATTGAAAAGCCGAATAGCTCGTAGATTGAGACTGGGCCGAAACCACCATGTTAGTCCCCCGGATTAAAAAGGCACCGCATATGGCAGCACCACATCAGGCTAAAGTTCCAAGATATACATTGGTTGACACCGCCTGAACAACACCACATCAGCATAGACACGATGCGATCCGAACACAATACCAATCGATCAGGTTTAACCTGATTTGTAATGAAGGTAACTCCAAATGCTTTAATGTTTTATTTACATCAACGTGAAACCAAGCTGTCATGCGGATCCACAGAACTAAACACTGTCAACAACTTTTGTTGCAATCGACATATAATTCGACGTCTATATCAAAACTCTTAACGCCAGCGTTCTCAAACCATATCCAATTGGAGCATTTAATGGCCAAAATTTATTACGACACAGACATTGAGCTTGACACGCTAAGAAAATACACCTTCGCAGTGATCGGCTATGGCAATCAAGGACGCGCACAGGCGCTTAATTTGAGAGATAGTGGCTTAACTGTGAAAGTGGGCGCCAGAAAAAACGGGGAAGCATTTTCACGAGCAACTGCGGATGGTTTCACTCCGATCGATATCGAGTCGGCAACTGCTGAGTGTGAGGTTTTGGTTCTTCTTTTACCAGATGAACATGTTCCGAACGTATATAACGAACAAATCAAACCGCATTTAAATGCTGATAAAGTCTTCGTTTTCGCGCACGGCTTTTCAGTGCACCACAAAACAATCAGCTT
>JBBQFO010000107.1:0-15202 GCA_038322035.1 Candidatus Obscuribacterales bacterium | reverse complement strand
GAACGGACGGCTGAAGATCATCAGCAACAACCGCGGCGCTGAAGTCTATTTCAAAGACGGCATTCCTGTTCATTCATTTACTACTGATACTGTCGGCGAAGAGAGCATCTTCGAAATATTGACTTGGAAGGAAGGCGATTTTTCTTTCGAAGCGAAAGTAACAACTGATGCGCGAACCATTCGACAGAACCTCGATAGCTTGCTGTTGCAAGGTATGCAGTTGATCGACAACGCCACTTATTTGCGCAACAGCGGATTGCGTCCAGAGGCGCTGATGCAGCGCAAATACAAAAACTTAAGCGAGCCAGAATTTGAATCGATGGTGGCATCTGGTGCACCAATCCCGATGCATATTCAGAAGAAGTTTTATCGTTCAATCGATGATGGAAAGACTGTGCAGAGTATGTTGGAGAAGCTCCGTCTGCCGCGCAGCCAGTGGATTCCACTGATGTGCAATATGATGCGTTGTGATCTGATCGCGCTATCGCAATCGATTGGCGCTGCGAAGTCTGTTCGTCCTGCTCTCGAACCGAAGAGCATCGATAAGCGCGCTATTCAAAACGTGATGATGAGTTTGCGCCGCCCGGAGACTGGATTGTTCACGTATCCTGCCTTCCTGTATTTTTTGGAACAAGAATATTTTAGAGGATACCGATCAGCCAGCCCGATTTCGATTGTCGTGTTTCAAATGCGAATGGCTAGCGGCAACTTAGACCCGGTCAGAGAGCCACTGCCGCTTGCCGCAGTCAGTGAGGCTGTTCGTCGCATCAGCAGAGTCAAGCGCCACGTAGATATGATGGCGCACTACGAAACCTTTGATTATGCGCTTCTGCTGCCTAATACCAAAACAAGTGGTGCTGCAGTTTTCGCCACCCGGATCATGAAAACACTGGCTGCCTCACCGCTTCTGCCCGGTATGGATATGGACAAACTTTCCTTCGCTTTCGGCATCGCCTCGATTCCAGAAGACTTCCTCGACCTGAGTCTGTTGCTGTCAGCCGCAGAAGTGGCTAAGAACGCCGCTATGAATAGCCCGTCGCCGATTGTGCTGTACAAGGACATTAAATAAGGAATCACACCACCAGACGTCACTGTCAGGATGAGGAGAGCAATCAAAAGAGGAGAAAGCTGCGACGCTGGGATGTCAGCAGACGATTTTGCCAATGCCGATTTCCATCCATATATAAAGTCATTCGCCTCGCTTTCAAAACGTCACTAGCGCATTTGCGCTGCCGCACGCGCCACCTGATCCGATTCATGCAAGAGACATTGCGCTTCGAAGTATTGTTTGAAATTGCCGTTCAAAATTGCTTGCCTGCATTCGACGGCCTGGCGAATCAAATGGTGAATGTTGTGAATCGAAAGCAAGGTTCCGCCAGCTTGCTCTTTCTGTCTGAAGAGATGATGCAAATAAGCCTTCGTGTGCATCTTGCATGTGAAGCATTGACAATCATCTTCAAGAGGTGAAAATTCTTTGGCGTACTTAGATGTACGCAAGGAAATTCTTCCCGCTCTTGTAAATGCGGCACCATGACGTGCCAACCGAGTTGGCGACACGCAGTCAAACATATCGACACCACATCTGATGGCATAAGAAATATCCCAGGGCGTGCCCACACCCATCAAGTAGCGTGGCTTGTGCTCTGGCAGAAGCGGTGTCGTATACCCGACGATTCGCTCAATCGTGGATCGATCTTCACCGACCGCCACGCCACCAATTGCAAATCCCGGCAAGTCATGTGACGTTACCGCAGCTACTGACTGCGAGCGTAAATCCTCGTACATACTTCCTTGTACGATGCCGAACAACGCCTGTTGATCGGCGCGTGCATGGTGTTCAACACATGTCTGCAGCCATCTGTGAGTGCGTTCCATCGACGCTAACGCTTCATCGTAAGTGGCAGGATTTTTGACGCAGTCATCGAAAGCCATGATGATATCGGCGCCGATGAAATTTTGAATTTCCATCGACTTAGCTGGTCCGATAAAGTGTTCGCGTCCGCCGCGGTGGTCTTTGAAAAACACGCCTTCTTCTGTGATGCGCCGCAGCATGTCCAGGCTGAAAACCTGAAAACCGCCCGAGTCAGTCAGAATCGGCTTATCCCAGCCGATAAATTTATGGATGCCGCCAGCTTCCTTAACGAGTTCGTGACCAGGTCGCAAATACAAATGATAGGAATTGCTTAAAACTATTTGTGCGTCGCAGTTTCGCACTTGATCGAATGTCACTGCCTTCAAAGCGCCATTGGTTCCAACCGGCATGAAGACTGGCGTTTCAACCACACCATGCGGTGTTGTGAAGCGACCGGCTCGCGCGCCTGACCACGGACAAACGGCATCCAGCTCAAATTGAAGGGCTTTGTTCATGGCGTAAATATACAAACAAAATGGGCGCCGTTTCTAGCGCCCATTAAGAGAAGATTCGCAGCTCAGACTAAACTTGATCGGCGTCGACAGTGTCTGCTTCTGATTTTGTTTCGATCAAGACCGGTTCTTTGACCTGAATTGTGTTGTCCTTGACGCCCATAGATTGCTTCAAGGCAAGCAATTCCATCTCGACATCAGATTTTCCTTCGAAATTCTTGAACTGTTTATCGAGGTTGTCGCCGCTCAGTTCAGACATAGCAGCAGCTTTCGCTTCCCGCTCCAGAACTTTGGTTTCCATCTTTTCCATTACTGACATCGCGCCAGACGAGGTGGTCTTCGACAAGATTTCGTTGGCTTTCGATGTCGCTTGTGCAGCCTTGTCTCGGGCGATAAGAACTTGCTTCTTTGTATAAGCCTTTTGCACTTCAGCTTCCAGGTCAGTTAGGCGCTGACGCAGGGTGATTGTGGAATCCCGCTGCGACTTGAGCTGAGTTTCGAGATCGTTTGCAGCTTGAACATACTGCTGGCGGCGCTGCAGCGCTTGCTTTGCCAGGTCATCGTTGCCTTGTTGAACGGCCATGGCGGCTCTGTTCTGCCAGGTCTCAGCCTGGTCTTTATTTTTCTGTAGCTGCTGTTCGAGTTGCTTTTCAGTGGCAATCGCTTGAGCTACAGCCTGACGCACCTGAATCAAATTGGACTGCAAATCTTGATAGGTTTGCTCCAGCATGATTTGGGGGTCTTCCATCTTTCCCAAAATCGCGTTGAACATAGCCCTGAACAAGTTTCCTAGGCGTTCGAACATTGATTGACAACTCCTTCCGAGTGGACTTTGGTCACGAGGGTTTGATGATCTCGGTTGTTAGCATTAGTTAAATAAGCATAGCAAACCCTAACTTCTCTTATGCCCACTATTCAGCGCGGTGATCCTCTTTTAGCCATTCAAAATAAACAGACGCTTGCTGGAATTGTCCGACCGAGCCGTTTGATGCTTGCAAAGGGCTCTAGGTCACGAAAAACGTACAAAGTAACGAATTTCGCCTACGATAGTATTCATGGCACTCATTCCCAAAGAAACAGCTGATCAGTTAGCCGGAGCGGGCGAATCCGTCTTGGCCATCGGCGTACTGGTCGGGCTTGGCGCCTGGGGCGGTTTCTGGTTGGATGGGCAGCTACACACAACTCCCTGGCTGGCGATCGTGCTTTCTTTGCTCGGCATGTGTCTAGGTTTGGGGCGCATGGTTATGAAGGCTTTGGCCGCAGACAAATCTGGCAAGTAGTGAAGGACGATTACTGCGAAAGCAGTGACTGCCGCATGGTTCGAAAACCTTACAACCATTCGTTCGAAACCCTTACAACCGTGTGATTAAATTGATGCCTTGACATCTCTATGGGGTGGAACTTTTTTTGAGATGTCAAGGAATCAAATTAAGCACCGGCTTCTAAGGCCGCGAACTAATATCGAACAGCTCTTATCGTTATCGCCATAGATATTGGAATAAATCGACCAAATTAAAATCCGCATTACATGAACTTTGCTGATGATGCTGCATTTTTCTATGACGTTGTTTTACTAACTTTCGCCTTCGTCGCCAGAAACGAAATAGATTCTGATAGCCTTTATTTGCTGCGGCTTCCATCTGGTATCATGCCAAGTCGAAGGCGCCTGGGCAAAGGCGGTCATCATCCTAGGATAAATTATCGGCATTTTTTGCGGGATCACTTTTAGATGTTAGGCAAGAATCTATTTCTCTACCAATTGGGCGTCGGCACTCCCACCGACATGATTGGTACCATCCACGCTGATACCATCGGACTGAGCGCGATCTGTATGGTGGGAATTCTCGCTGTCGGTTCGATCGTCGCCAGCAGCATGAAAGTTGATGGACCGGGCGGAAAGATGCAAGCAATTGTCGAGAGCATTTATCTCTTCGTCGACGATTTAGCACACGGTCAGATCGGAGCTCATTACAAGCCTTTCTTTCCGTTGATCGCGGCAATATTTATTTTTGTGTTGACCGGAAATTTCTTGGGCGTTGGTCCTTACAAGCTCTTCGAAGAAATGATTCCTGGCTGGCCGAAACTGAACGCTGAAGTTGGACCACACGCAGAAGCTTTCGAAATCGCGTCACCAACCACAGACTTCAATGTCACTCTGGGATTAGCAGTTGTCGCACTGGTCGTTTATCTCGGTTCTGGATTCTGGAAACATGGTGGCAAGTATGCCAAGACCCTTTTCCTGACACCGATGGCACCGATAGAAATGATGGACATGGTGGTTCGACCTTCCACGCTCGCACTTCGATTAATGGTTGTAATTACCGCCGACGAGCTGATGCGCGGCGCGTTCTTGCTTATGTGCCCAATTCTAATTCCGACCGCCATCATGGGATTCGAGCTTTTTATCGGTTGCATTCAAGCCTTCGTATTTGCGCTTTTGACTTCGATTTATATCGGACTGACAGTCGCGGAACATCACTAAACAATTTTGTTAGATAGTCGAAAAAGCTTACACAGGTTGCGTCTCGGCGTATTCGGTTTCAAGCGCCACCACTTTAGTCTTAAGCTAAATACAGCTTTTATTAAGGCAACATGCGCTTCAAACAACGCTATGGCACTGATCTGACTTGATATAATTTAAGGCGACTCGAGGGGAGACTCTCAACTTGCGTGACAACGCAAGCTAGTCTCTAGCGTGATTTGCATATCGCGCCGAAAGTCAAAGCACTATGTGAGTTCAGAGGAGAACGTTGTGGAACACCAACTTATTGCACAAGCAGCTACAGCTGCAACCGTCGTTGACCCCCAGACAATGGTGAAATGCGCTTCCTTGATCGGTTCTGGTATCGCTGTTGTTGGCGTATTCGGACCCGGAATCGGCATCGGAGTAGCAGGCGCTCGCGCTCTTGAAGGTATGGCTCGTCAACCTGAAATGGCTGGTAAGTTGTTGGCTAACGCCATCATCATCGCAGCCTTGATGGAAGCGCTCGGGCTGCTCGCTTTCGTTGTTGCCATTCTTCTTTATTTGAACGGCACCAAGGTCTAAGTCTTCTCAACAAAACAGTAGAATCCAAGATATGTTTGACATAAATCTGACCTTAGTGATTTTCGTAGGAATGTTCCTCGGCTTCATGTGGCTTCTCAATGAGATGGTCCTGAAGCCGGTAGGCAAAGTACTCGAGCAACGCAAAGCAATCATTCGAGACAACATCGATGCTGCTTCCTCGGCTCGTGCACGTGCAAACGAAGTGGTTACCCAGTATCAAGCTCGTATCCATGCAGCAAATGCAGAAGCACAAGCACTGATTACTGAGACAACCACTTCGGCTGAAAAGACTCGGACCGCCGAATTGAAGAAGGTTCAAGATAAGGGTCAAGCAGAAATTCAAGCAGCTAGAGAAACGCTTGCTGGCGAAAGAGGTGCTCTGATCGAGCAACTCGTCGATCAAGAGCGACATCTAGTTGAAAGCATTACTAAAAAACTGATTGGCGATAACGCCTCGGTCAGTTTGGATTCAGGCACCATCAAGCGTGCCTTGGAGGAAGCCAGATAATGTTTTTGTTTGCAGTTGAATCGGCTGAGCAGTTGACTGGATATGCGGCAGTCGCACACATTTTTGAGAACAACGTAATCAACTGGCTCGTGCTGGTTGTTTTGTTGGTTATCCTCTGGAATAAAGTGACTCCACCAATGTTCGCTAAACGCCAAGAAGGCATCGACAGCTCTCTGCGTGAAGCAGCTGAGGCTCGCGCTCAGGGTGAAGCGTATCTGAAAGAGCAAGAAGCGAAAGTCGCCAATGTTGAAGAAGAAGTGGCTAAGAAAAAGAGTGAAGCTGTGGCCCTGGCCGCAGAATTGAAAGTTCAACGCGAAAAGCAAACTGAAAAAGATTTGGCAGACTTGACGCTGAAACTGCAAAATCAAATTGCTAGCGAACGTGCCGTTGCGGTCACTGATTTGCGTAGCACTGCTGCAAAAGCGGCAATCCATCTGACTACACAAGCACTTCCTTCAATGATGAATGACACCATCAGAGGTAAGTTGCTCAATCAGTTTATGGAGCAACTTGATAGTTCTACATCGCAACGATCGAGTCTTTCAGACGAAGATCGTTTGCAAATCAAGACGCACTAGGCATCTGGGAAGCGAGGAAGAGCAATGAAAACAGAGTTAGCTACAGTTGCCAGCCAATACGCAGACGCCGTTTTGGAAATTGCCGTTAAAGACGGCAACGACACATTGGCCGACAAAATTCTCGGCGAACTAGTGGCAATCAATAAAGTTACCACTGAGGTACCTGATCTAGATTTGATTCTCGGACATCCGGCAATTCAAAGCGAAAAGAAAAGAGAGTTGCTTATCTCGCTTTTCAGCAAGTCAGTTAATGACCTGACCATGCGTCTTTTAGAGCTTCTATTGGATAAGCGACGTCTGAATTTGCTTCCACAAATCGAACGTCAATTTCGCGAAGCATTGAATCATCGCAAAAATATCGTCGGTGCAAGCTTGGTTTGCGCTGACAAATTGAGTGACTCGGCAATCGCTGACATCAAAGCAAGATTGACTGAGCATCTCGGTAAAAAACTGGAACTCGAAGTCAAAGTCGACCCAACCCTAATCGGTGGAGTTGTACTCAGACTCGGAGACCAAGTTATCGACGGTAGTCTCAAAGGCAAATTGCAAAGCATCGAGCGAGCACTACTTTCAGTCTAGATTTTATTCCCACCGCAATCCAAAGACCGCATCAATACAAGAGGTTAGAACAAAATGGCAATCCGCCCCGATGAAATCACTTCCATCCTAAAACAGCAGCTCGATACATATCGATCGACGCTGAACGTATCCAACGTCGGAAGCGTTCTCAGTGTTGGTGACGGGATCGCCCGCATCTACGGCATGGAAAAAGCCATGGCTGGTGAATTGGTCGAATTCGAAGACGAAGAGCGCACAGCCGGAATGGTTCTCAACCTTGAAGAAGACAACGTCGGTGTTGTAATTCTCGGTGAAGGCAGAAAAATTTACGAAGGCATGACTGTTAAAACAACAGGCAAAATCGCATCGACTCCAGTCGGTGAATGCATGCTCGGTCGTGTCGTCAACCCACTCGGTCAGCCACTCGACGGCAAGGGTCCAATTGTTGCTAAAGACTTCAGCCCAATCGAAGGCAAAGGTCCTGGAATCGTTCAACGTAAATCAGTACACGAGCCATTGATGACCGGTATCGCTGCTATCGACGGAATGATTCCAATTGGCCGAGGACAACGTGAGTTGATCATCGGCGACCGTCAAACTGGAAAGACCGCTATCGCTATCGACGCGATCATCAATCAGAAGACGCAGCCAAACCGCCCAGTCTGCATCTATGTTGCAATCGGTCAAAAGGAAAGCAACATCGGTCGTATTCAAAAAATTCTTGAAGACAATGGCGCTATGGAGTACACCGTCATCGTTGACGCTTCTGCGACATCGTCACCAGCTATGCAATTCTTGGCACCATACACTGGAGCTGCAATCGGCGAATATTTTATGAATCGCGGTCAACATGCGCTTTGCGTTTATGATGACTTGTCGAAGCATGCCGCCGCTTACCGCGCTATGTCGTTGCTGCTCAGAAGACCACCAGGTCGTGAGGCTTATCCTGGAGACGTTTTCTATCTCCACAGCCGTTTGTTGGAACGCGCCGCAAAACTGAGCGACAAGCTTGGTGCCGGCTCCATGACTGCGTTGCCGATCATTGAAACTCAAGCCGGTGACGTCTCTGCTTACATTCCGACTAACGTAATTTCCATCACAGACGGACAGATCTTCCTGGAAACAGACTTGTTCTACGCCGGTGTTCGACCAGCTATCAACGCCGGAATTTCGGTGAGCCGAGTCGGTGGTGCCGCTCAAACTAAAGCGATGAAAATGGTGGCAGGTAAGTTGAGACTCGACTTGGCTCAATTCCGTGAGTTGGAAGCGTTCGCTCAATTCGCATCAGACCTGGACAAAGCCACTCAAGACCAGATTCGTCGTGGACAGAAGCTGACTGAAGTCCTCAAGCAGCCACAATATCGTCCGTTGCTTCTCGCTCAGCAGGTTTCGATCCTTTATGCAGCTAACCGCGGCGTATTGGATGACGTCGAACAAAAAGACATTCCTCGCTTCAAAGAAGAATGGTTCAAGTATCTTTCAGCGCAAGCGAAAGATGTAGAGGCAAAACTCAATGCCGGTGATAAGCCGACTAAAGAAGAGGAAGAAGCACTCTACAACGCACTAGTGAAGTTCAAAGAATTCTTCCGCGGTTAATCAGGTGAGCAGGTAATGGCAAATCTCAAGGCGATCCGCACACGGATCAAGAGCGTTCAAGCAACTCAAAAAATCACCCGAGCGATGCGACTGGTTGCCGCAGCGAAGGTGCGTCGCGCCCAGATGCGAGTGGAAGCCTCAAGACCTTTCACTTCAGCTGTAGTGAGAATGTTGCAAGAAGCACTTTCGGGTTTGGCACCGATCGACTTACAAGGAATGGAAATTCTTCAAGAGCGAGATGTCAAAAAAGTGGGTCTGATCGTGATCTCTTCAGACAGAGGATTGTGCGGTTCGTACAACACCACTGTTTTCCGTGAAACGATGCAGCGCATCATGAAGCTTCAAGCTGAAGGCAAAGAAGTAAAACTGATCTTGATTGGTTTAAAGGCGGCTGGCTTTTTCAAACACATCAAAATTGAAAAACTAAAAATCTACACCTTGTTGCCGGCCATTCCGACAATTCAGGAAAGCGAATTAATTGCTGATACCGCCGTCAAATTCTTCACGGATAAGGTTGTGGATTCAATCGAAATTATCGGTACCAAGTTCATCTCGATGATGCGTTCTGAAATCATCGATACCAATTTCATTCCGGTCAAACTTCCTGAGCAAGCAAAGCATTCGATGATGCGCCCAGAAAGATTGTTCGAGCCATCGATTGATGAAGTCATGCAAAAGGAATTACTGCCAAAGTATCTTCAGAACGTGATTTATCAAACATTGCTGGAAGCGTCAGCTGCAGAGCTCGCCGCCAGAATGAAAGCGATGACTGATGCATCGAACAACGCTCGAGATCTGATCAGTTCGCTCAGTCTCGTTTACAACAAAGCGCGTCAAGGCAGTATCACTCAAGAATTGCTCGAAATCGTCGGCGGTGCCGAAGCGTTACGCGGTTAGCACAATGTGCATAATTTCTGGGAATTAGAATCACGTCTGACTTCGCAGAATACCTTAGAAGCAATAGCTCCAAAATGGTTGGCGCTCAAGAACTTTTCGTTCGCGATTCGGAGGTTATCGGCGACGATGACATTTCAAAAGCAGAGACACGCCTGAACTGCAAATTGCCTCCTGGCTACGGAAAATTCGTGCAAATTCTGGGTTCGGGGGTGTGGGCTCAGGCCGATGTCACCGCTCCTGCCAATTTGTATGCCTTTGATCAGTCACTCGGTGAAATGAAGGGCTTAATTCCGCTTGCCGAAAATGTCGATGGCTGCGGTAACTATGTTGCCTTCAATTGTCTCGATCAAAAAATGTATTTCTGCAATCACGATCCATTTGGATATTCACCTGTCGCTGATTCCTTCGACGAGTTCATTGTCACGATTGCGGACCGGTGGTTACGCGATACCAGAAGCGGCACGCGACTTTTCTATGAGTCTTTGCCCAATTTCAAAGAGGTTACTCTACCTCAGCTGCAACCAAAAGGTTCTTGGTGGAAATTTTGGTAATGCTGGCAGATCTTTGATTTTAAAATGAGCAAAAATTTGCCGCTACTACGTGCTGACGAGCTGCTTGGTAACTGATTCTGTCCGTATATGAATAAAAGCGTAAATCTACGTGAAGTAAAGAAGTCCAGCCTTATGATTCGCATATCTAAAGCGGTTATTTCCCCGATAAGGATTGCGACATAATATGATAAACACCCTCTCATCTCCGACCACCTTGTCAGTTCAAACAAGCTACGCCGTGAAAAACATCAAGCTAGCAAAATGGGTTTCCGAATCAATTGCGTTATGCAAACCCGACAAGGTGCACTGGTGCGATGGGTCGCAAGAAGAAGTTGATGTGCTCTGCAAAGAGATGGTTGATAGCGGGATGTTGCTCCGTCTCAACTCTGAAATTCGTCCAAACAGTTTTCTAGCTCGTTCTGATATTTCTGATGTCGCCAGAGTCGAAGAACGTACTTATATATGTTCAGAACAAGAAATTGATGCCGGTCCTACCAACAACTGGATGGCACCACCTGAAGCAAAAGGAATTCTGACCAACTTGTTCGATGGCTGCATGCGCGGTCGCACTATGTATGTAATCCCTTTCAGCATGGGTCCGCTCGGCTCCAAAATTGCCCAGATCGGTGTTGAGATCACTGACTCACCGTATGTGGTAGCAAGCATGCGCATCATGACGCGCATGGGCAAACCGGTGATTGATGTTCTTGCCGATGGCGGCGAGTTCGTTCCTTGCATGCACACGGTTGGTAAGCCTCTGTCAGTTGGCGAAAAGGATGTTGCCTGGCCCTGCAATCCAGAAGTTAAATACATCTGTCATTTCCCTGAAACTCGTGAAATTTGGTCGTATGGTTCCGGATACGGTGGCAACGCCCTACTTGGTAAAAAGTGTTTTGCGCTCAGAATCGCTTCCACAATGGCTCGTGACGAAGGCTGGTTGGCTGAGCACATGCTCATTCTCGGTCTCGAGTCTCCTGACGGCGTCAAGAAATACATCGCTGCAGCTTTCCCAAGCGCATGCGGAAAAACAAACCTGGCCATGCTTGTTCCTCCCGCTCAACTGAGCGGCTGGAAAGTCACCACAGTCGGTGACGATATTGCCTGGATTAAGCCTGGTGAAGACGGCAAGTTCTACGCCATCAATCCTGAAGCTGGATACTTTGGCGTTGCCCCAGGAACCTCTGAGAAGACCAATCCGAACGCTATTGCCACTCTCAAAGACAATTGCATTTTCACAAACGTTGCTCTTACTGCCGACGGTGATGTTTGGTGGGAAGGTTTGACGGATACACCACCAGCGGTATTGACCGACTGGCAGGGTCAAGCCTGGACTCCAGAAAGTGGCAGACCAGCAGCTCATCCAAATGCTCGATTCACAGTGTCAGCGACAAGCTGCCCCTCTTTGGATCCGCAATGGAACGACCCAGCCGGCGTGCCAATCAGCGCCTTCGTTTTCGGCGGACGTCGAGCCACCACAGTGCCACTGATTGTCGAGTCACTGAGCTGGGACTCCGGTGTCTACATGGCGGCAACGCTCGGTTCTGAAACCACTGCAGCTGCAATCGGCAAAGTTGGACAGGTGCGCAGAGATCCAATGGCAATGTTGCCGTTCTGCGGATACAACATGGGCGACTATTTCACACATTGGTTGGAAATGGGCGCTGAAGTTGACTCAGCTCCACCTATCTATTGCGTGAACTGGTTCAGACTCGATGAAAAAGGAAAGTTCATGTGGCCTGGATTCGGCGAAAACCTGCGCGTCCTGAAGTGGATTTTCAACCGCACTGAGAAGAAAGCCGAAGCCGTGAAGACTGAATTGGGATGGATGCCAAGATTCCAGGATATTGATTGGACTGACTGCAAATCAGTAACTGAAGACAAGTTCAACAAGCTGATGAAAGTGGATTCCAAGCTCTGGCTGACAGAAGTCGAATCGCACAAAGAATTCTTTGAAAAACTAGCCGACAAGTTGCCAAAGAAATTCACAATGCTGCGAGAAAAAATGTTGGCTGCGTTCACCCGCTAGAACACGAAATCTGCAACTACGACGCGCTCTTCGACTTCCGGGGAGCGCGTTCTTTGATCAGTGCCTCGAAATTTATTTTAATTCGCGTCCTTCGTAAACTCGAACCAGTCGGGACGAGTGCTGCGATTGCGCTCCATCTCGACAAGAAATGTACAATCTCAACCAGAAATGTACTGAATGCATGTCGCATATATGTTGTTCGGGCCTTACAAGCGGGTGCTTAAATTGATGCATTTTTTTGTGCATCAATTTAAGCACCCGCTTGTAGTGTCTGATAGCAAAACAATTAATCACCTTACCAACCGCCGCAATGTCTGGTAGCCTAGGTCTTACGTAGGAATCACTTTAGCTACTGCATACTAATAGCTATAATGTCACCATGTTGCAGAGCGGCTTGAACATCAAATCCCTAAAAGAAGACGTCCGCCCAACCGAATCGAGAGATGAGGCTGAAATTTTTGCGTGCATCGCGGCTGTGAGTGCATTCCTTGATGCTGAATTAGAAGAATTCGAAGCCCAGCCCGAAGAATCGACCAGTAATAACTGGCAAAATGCAGCATTCCTGGAAGCGGCAGGCATTAAGAACAAGCGCACCCTGGCTGGCAACCTGTGGCGTTTTAGCGGATTATCCATCCTCGTTGCTCTCTGTCTTTCAATAGCTTCGCCTTCGTTCGCTGATGATTCGACATTTGCTCCAGAGCAAATTGCCGTCAACAAAACATCCACGACGCGCTATGTGCCGGTGCAGACACCATCCAAGCACACGTTCATCAAAATCGGACTCTTTGTAAAAGCAAGTCGCGTCGACATTGAAGCCCTCGATGGTGCCGAAGTTCGCGACGCCAGCACAGGCGCTGTAGTTGCCTCTCTGCCAGCGCAGAGTCAATGGTCGTTGAACATCGACAGCACCAAAAACATTTCCTTTACCGGAAAAAACAACGTCGATGGTGCCCACATTGCCGATGGTCAGCCGCCTGCGACGATCAGCAAAGTTGCCTACTTCCCGTCGGCACCAAGAGCCGAGTCAAACAAATTTTTACTACCGCAACAGTTCAAAACTGATACTGCCGATGGTGTTAGCGGATATATGGTGATTCCCGAAAGCGACAAAAAGGGAAATCAAGTCGTCGTTGTTAATGGAAAACTCTACCGCGGCGCAATCTGGCTCAAGCCAGGGGTACAGGATGCATCCAGCGACTCGAACGGTATCACCGCGATCAATATTGTCGATTTAGAAGACTATCTTCTCTCCGTATTACCAAGCGAAATGCCATCCAGCTGGCCGCTTGAGGCACTGAAGGCACAGGCAGTGGCGGCTCGTTCGTATGCAATTGCCAACATAGGCAAGCACTCTAGAGACGGTTACGACCTGCGTGCAACTATCGATGACCAAGTCTACTCCGGCGTTTCAAGCGAAAATCCGAACTCGAATCGTGCCGTCGCTGAAACCGAAGGACTAATCCTCAAGCACCAGGGCAAGCCAGTTGCCGCATTTTTTCACAGTACCAGTGGCGGCAGCACCGAAGTCGCCGAGAACGTGTGGGGGCGTCCAGTGCCTTACTTGCGCATGGTCCCTGATTATGACGATATGTCACCCCATTTCGCCTGGAACAAGAAAGTTAAGGTCGACGAGCTTGCACGTGCCGTAGGTGCGGATCTCGGGCAACTGACTACGTTTTCAATTGTGTCGCGAACCCCGTCCAATCGCGTCAAAGACGCCATTTTGGTCGGTGCAAACGGCTCCAAAACTGTCTCGGGAGAGAGTCTGCGCAAGATTTTCAAGCTTCCGAGCACCAACTTTAATATCGTTTGCAAAGACAACACCTTGGAATTCCTCGGTCGCGGTAATGGACATGGTCTCGGGCTGTCTCAGTGGGGTGCTAGAGCGCTCGCTGAACATGGGTATAATGCAGCTCAGATTCTGACGTATTACTATAAAGACGTATCCATTGATTATTTAGCCGATTCAGTCGGCATCTGAGGTTCACTCTTGTTGGTCCAGGTATTTGCAGTATTTGTCATGCTCGCAATCCTCAGCACGCTCATCATCGTGCACGAGTGCGGGCATTTTTCGGTTGCCAGGTTTTTCGGCTTCCAGACGCCGGTGTTCGGCTTCGGGTTGCCTTTTGGACCGCACTGGGTGGTTGGGCAGAAGTGGGGTACCGAGTTCCGCATCCACGCCTGTTTGTTGGGCGGATATGTAGCCATCCCTGAACTGGGCGACGAATCAGCGGCCTCCGAAGATGCGTTCGGCGTTCCACTGAAGCCGTTTCGCAAGTTTCCGATCTGGCAACGAGCGCTGGTAGCCTTCGCTGGCGTCGGTTTCAATATCCTATTCGCCTACCTGGTCATGCTTGTCATGTTCCTCTCAGTCGGGCAACAGTCGCAGCCGACAGTGGTGACGAAACTGATTCCGGCTGACTCTATTGCCGCGAAAGCAGGTATCAAGGTCAATGACACAATCGTTGCCATCAACGACAAGCCTGTCGCCAGCACAGACGAAACAGTCACAGCTCTCAGCTCGCACCGCAATGAACTGGTGCACATACAAGTATTGCGCGATTCCAAGCCGATGACGATCGACGTGACGACTAGCGAGAAAGGCAAAGTCGGCATGCAGTTGGAAGGCAAGGGTCCAGCAACATACAAGAAAGTGGAAGGGAATTTCTTCGACATCGCACGGCAAGCTCTGGTGCGGCTCTATACGTTGACTGCCAGCATGATGAGTGCGCTTGGACAGATGGTGGAGGGATTGGTCGGAGGCGGCGGTGAGAAGGCTTCTCCAGGTCATCCGAAGGTCAGTATCGGTGACTTGCACGGTGTTCTTGCGGTGGTAAAAATCGGTGCCGACATCGCACAACAAGATTGGAGCCAGCTTTTCCTCTTCACCATTTTGATCAGTATGGACCTGGCGATCATCAATTTGCTGCCATGGCCAGCACTAGACGGTGGTCACCTCGCATTTATGACATTCGAAGCTGTACGCGGTCGTCCAATGGGCGAACGAGCTCAAGGTGAGATTGTTAAATGGGGATTCGTCACCCTGATTGTTCTAATGGTTGTCATAATGGTTAATGA
>JBBQFO010000106.1:0-15420 GCA_038322035.1 Candidatus Obscuribacterales bacterium | reverse complement strand
TGATTGGCACTGCGCGAACGTCGGGACTGTCAGACGCAGAGCTCGCTGCTCAGCAAGCGAAATTCGAAGACTTCCGCTCTCGAGTCAAATCCGGTGATGTCGAAGACAACGCTGGTGCGTCCAATCTGCGATTTATTGTCGAGGCAGACAACTGGTTCGTTGCGCTCAAAGATGATGGCGATTTCGAGTTGGTTAACGTCAAGCAAGGGCAGTACAAACGGCTCATCGCCGGTGTATCGAAAAAAACTGGAAGGCGCACCGAGCGCGTCGGAACAGGCGGTCAATTCCTGCAGGTGTTTTGTCATGAACCAACAACCGTTCAATCAGCTCGACATAATGGTCGAACACTGGTGCGTTCGTTGCCGGACAAGATAACCGGCATACTTATTCAGCACGATGACGAAGAGCACCGACTGGAGCTTGGAAGCGAATTTTTTGAGGCGTTGCGCGAACTGGCAAATTCAGTTGAGTTGGAGGATGCCTTGCTCGCCTCCGGTCCGATCGATTCTACGAAACTTAGAAGAGCGATGTGGAGCGTGCCTGTGCTCAATAACGATCACTTGTGGTCGACCTCAGCCGTTTCATCAGGGCATGTGGCAACAGCATCTACAAACCAAGACTGCCAGGCTTTCGACTACGAGTGCGCGGTCAAGTCGATGTCTGGCGAAGCTTTGTTTACTCGCGTGATCTCAGAGCCTAGCTATGATGGATTAGGGATCAACGCCGGTATTTCCTTTGGACGTAACGGCAAGGCTGTGCAGAATATGCTGTTGGCTCCGGGCCTTCTGCATCGTGCATTGACGCGTGACCGGTTTTATCTGCGCATGAACGAGCCCATTGCGCGCAGTCGAGAAGAGTTTGAACTGTGGCTTGAGTTGAATGACTTCCCCGCTCAGCGAGACATTCACGAAACCACTAATGCTAAAGGCGAGAACCTTCTTGTCGCCGTTTCGAAGAAACCATCTGAGCACTGGCGACAGCAAGAAACTGATGGATTACAAGATTTGCAAATCGTCAAGAGCCAGACGTTTGTGGTCAAGCCGGAGCCAGCAGTCGAATCACAATTTGGGCAGGGACCCAGTCTTATACTCTGTCCTGGGCAATTGGCGCGTGCACTCTATACGCCACCACCAAAAGGTAAGAAGACACAGCATAATTGGCATCCGGGAAAATCTATACTGTTGGCACGAGTGCTCAGCGATGAGGATATCCAGAAGTCAAGTCACCGATTATTGCTGGCTAATGAGCTTCTCAAGCTGTTACCTGCTGCAGCGTCGCAAATTGCGCGCACCTCGATACTCACCGTGGGCGGTGCTAATTTCCTGCGACTAGTACCGTACGCTGCAACAAGAGAGTGGATAGAAGGCACGATCGAACAGGCAAAACAAAATTGCTCGAAGTTGGTTACAGGTTAGGTTTTTGCTAAAAGATTTCAAACCAAAATGTGCTGCCCAGTCCCGGAGCACTCTCAACTCCGATGTGACCACCGTGCAATTCAACCAATGACTTACTGATGAATAGTCCTAGACCCGTGCCACCTTTAGGACGTTTGTCCGATGAATCAACCTGCTGAAATCTTCCAAACAGTTTTTCGATTTCATTGTGTGGAATGCCGGAGCCTTTGTCGATGACTGCAAAACGAGTGCTATCTAACGACGGTCTCTCGACCCGCAGGATGATGTCTTCACCAGCGGGCGAGAATTTTATAGCGTTCATGGTCAGATTACTGAGTATTTGAACGACGCGATCGGGATCGAAAAGCACTGATTGGTCAGTGTTTACTTCCTTGATCAGTTTGATTTGCTTCTCGTCAGCAAGCGGCTTTAGCGTCTCGATGACAGTGTCTATCACCGTCACTGGTGGCAGTTTCTGTAGACTAAGTTTGAACTTACCGGCTTCAATCTTTTTCAGGTCTAAGATATCGCTGATTAATCGCATCAGTCGATCCGAGTTCCCCAGGGCGATCTTTACCATCTTCATGACACCGGCGTTTACTCGCCCGGCTGATCCATCTTCGATAACTCGCAACGCACCATTGATGGACGTAAGTGGAGTTCTTAACTCGTGGGAGATTACCGAGTAAAATTCGGAAACTCGTCTTTCAGCCTCTTTCCGCGCGCTCACGTCATTTTGAATTCCGATGAAATTGATTAGTTTCCCTGAAGCGTCGTGCACAGGAGAAACGGTCAACTCATTCCAGAACACCTGCCCATTTTTTCGGTAATTGCGAAGGATTGTTGTAATTGGCTTGGCGCCTGCTACGGCCTTGCGAATTTCTGAAATTTCTGGCTGCTCGCGATCGTCTCTCTGCAAAAATCTGCAATTGCGCCCAATAATTTGATCGATCCGAAATCCCGACATCTCGGAGAAGGCTGGATTGCAGTAGATGATGGGATTGTCGGGGCGATTTGGATCGGTAATAACAACGCCGTTTCGACTCGACTCAACCGCCAGATACATTAAGAGAAGTTGGTCCGGCAGTTCTTTTACGTTGTTCTGGATTTGGCTGAGACTGGCATTAGGGTTGGCCGGAGTTCGTTCTGCGTCTAAGCTATTGATATCGTCAGGGTCGGCGGGAATCACGGATATCACCTTTGTGGCGGTTCGAAGTGCGACCTCTAATCGCAACTTCTTGCTCAGCGTTCGTCGCGACCCGACGATGGTCTCGTTATGCAGACTTGCCTAACGTGTGCAGTAGTGCTCCTGCAAGATTCGGGTATTCGAAGCCGAATTTGTTTCCTTCTAATGCCAGTGGTTCTACACGAGCGCTTGAAAGCAACAGTTCGTCGGCCATCTCGCCCATGATGATTTTCGCTGCGAAGGCAGGCAAGGGCAACACCGCAGGCCTGTGCAGGGCCTGACCGAGAGCGTCTGTGAACTCCGAATTTCGCACCGAATTTGGTGCGACGATGTTCATTGCCCCGGTGACGGATTTGTTTTTGATTGCGAAAATCAGAGCGTTGACTACGTCGTCGAGTGTGACCCAGCTCATATATTGTTTGCCGGACCCGATGATGCCGCCGCCGCCCAGTTGGAAAATCGGCAGCATCTTTTGCAATGCCCCACCATTTTTGCTCAACACTACCCCCAATCTAGCCTTAACGACTCGGACCCCGCTTGTCTCTGCGGCTGTGGTCGATTGCTCCCACTCTTTGCATACTTCGGCTAAAAATCCACTTCCGGGAGCGCTGTTCTCGGTCAGCATCTCGTCGCCTCTATCACCGTAAAACCCAATAGCAGAAGCGCTGATGAACACCTCAGGCTTGTTCGCCATCCCTGAGATGGTCTTTGCCAGCAGAGTCGTTCCTTTGACTCGACTGGTTCGTATCTTATCTTTTTGCTCAGGCGTCCATCTTTTGGCTGCGATGTTTTCACCCGCCAAATTGACAACAGCATCGGCACCGTCGAGACCCGCCTTATCGATGGTTCCAGCATCTGGGTTCCAGAGGAATGTGCCGTTCTGACCAGCGGATGTGGTGCGTGCGTACGATGTTACTTCATGGCCTTCGGATCGCAGTCTATGCGTGAGGGCTGTACCGACCATTCCTGATGCACCGGTGATGGCGACTTTCATGGTGTTGCTCCTTGAGGTGTGGGGCCTCGTTGTACATGCTACGGAAGCACTGTGAACGGAACGTGAACGAATATTACAGGACTGCTCCATATTTGGTGCGCTGTCAAACCTATATAGGAATACGCTTCTGGAGCTTGCTGGTGTTACGTTTGTTGCTATGATGTTGAACGAATTGTTAAGGCGTGGCGGAAATTACCACTTGTCGGGTACAAATTAGTTGTTGAACGAAACGCGTTCGACGTGCATCGCAGGTACTCCAGTATCGAGGGAATCTAGGGATAGAATCTGTTGGGGCAGCACCAACACTGCGGACAAATCAAAGACCTGGCTCAGCGAGCCGGGTCTTTTTCTTAGCAACTTAAATTAGATGATCTCGACCTCGATCCGCTGAGCCACTACATTTGGTGCCTGACAATGTTGCTTAAGCTCTACAACCAAATCTTATATGTGCTAGCTCTAATGCGCATTTGATGGGCTCATTACAATTCTGCTTGGTGTCCACAACAAATGCGGAACAGTGATGTAAACTAACGTTCGACCTGGGTTAGTCGGTATTAATTAGGTAACCAGGTATCAGGAAACCCACACTGATGCGAGCTTTACCACAACTTGTACCGCTGAGTTTGTTGTTCAAACAAACCGCCAACATGCAGGCAGCCAATTATGTTGTTCAGCGCAGATGTCAACTGCTCGCGGTTGCTTTGAGCTTCACGCTTGCCTCGCCGGCGCTGGCGCAACCGCAGCCCGTGGGCGCAGCGACGGACGCTGCGAATGTAGCTGGAGCGACTCTGATGCCTGCAACAGGCGAGAGCGGTCGTCCATCTAACTTGCCGGCCAAGGATGTCGCGCTAGACAGAAGCATAGATGATGATGAACAAAAAACATTCGGTGAACAATTCCTTCTTGGCGAGTCGATCGAGCTGAAGCTGCCTAAAGCGAGTGAATTGATACCGCTTGGAAGAAACCTTCCTCCGATTAGATTGGAAGCTAATTACACAGAACCTATTTCGTTGAAAGACGCTGTCAATTACGCAATTTCAAACAATCTTGCGATTCGAATTTCATACGCTAATAAAGAGCAGCAAAAATGGAACTTGCGCGGCACTATGGCTGGTTTCTTGCCTAACATCGTTTTGAACGGTCAGGATCAGTATCTGCAAGGGTCTACGTTGATCGGTGGTATCATTCCGACGACCTTTCAGACTCCGAACGTTTCTGCCCAGGCTGGGGTTCAATGGTTCGGTTTTCAGGGCGGCTCTGTTTTGTTCGGCTCACTGGCTTCACTGCACAACTTCCGCGCTGCCAAAGCTCAAGTAACAGGCACGATCAACGACACTTTGTTGGCGGTGTCTCGCGGTTACTATAACCTTGTCAACAACCAGGCGCTTTTGCAAATTCAAACGAAAGCGGTAGATGTTTCTAAAGCGCAAGTTCTGCTGAACCAGCAACTAGAGAGTGCTGGCACGGGAACGAAGTTTCAAGTTTTGCAATCGGAAACGCAGCTCGCTCGCGACGAACAGAATTTGCTGATTCAAGAAGTTGCGCTGCGAAATTCTTCAATCGATTTAGCGACGGTGCTGAACTTGAATGCTGCAGTCAACTTCTTGTCGGTCGAGTCGACTGTGAAAAAGGTTCGCCTGATCGATCCGAGTGTCGACGTAAATCGTTTAATTGCGCTGGCAATCTTGAATCGTCCCGAATTGAAACAGTATGAACAGCTGAGGATTGCTGCTCGTCGACAAATTCAAATTGCGGCGGCACCGTTGTATCCGCAGCTTCAGTTCTACGGAAACATTCTGGGTAACGGCGCCACTTTCGGAAAAACATACAATTTTGTTCCAGGACAATTCAACGATGTGCCATTGGCAGCACCGGCTGCCGGACCTGTTCTAAACACACAGCAGTTTGTCTCACAGTCTGGTACGACAGCTGGAAATCCGACAAGCATGAACGGCGCCACTGTCGCTGCCGGTGAGCAGTACACACCTGCTCAGTACTCCAGCCGCCAGATGCGTAAGAGCTATAGCATCGGCTACCGTATGGATTGGAACTTCCCGGGGATGGGATTGGGATCTGTCTCTGCGATTCAGGCAGCGCGAGCAAATGCTCGCATCGCCTTACTGAACTCGAATCAATCTTTGATCAATATACTTCAGCAAGTTCGCGAGTCGTATTTGAACAGTCAGACAGCTGAACGACAGATCGAAGTTGCTGACAAAGCTGTTATTTCATCAACAGAAGAATTGCGACTGGCTCGAGTTCGACTGGCTAATGGTGTCGGTACTAACATCGACGTTATCAACGCGCAGCGAGATTTCATCACAGCTTTGGTTAACAAGGCTAATGCCATTATTACCTTTAATTTGGCGCAAGTGCAGTTGCTGCATGACACTGGCCTGATTTCAGTTGAGACGCTTACTTCTGGTCGGCGAGTTC
Organism: Candidatus Obscuribacterales bacterium; assembly: GCA_038322035.1. Taxonomy (GTDB): domain Bacteria; phylum Cyanobacteriota; class Vampirovibrionia; order Obscuribacterales; family Obscuribacteraceae; genus PALSA-1081. The sequence goes on along the minus strand of JBBQFO010000106.1, from coordinate 9,410 downwards.
GTCAGTAAGGCTCTCAGCGTAAGAGGGACACACGCGACTCCATTGCTGTAAGCTTTGTTGGCACTCACCCGGGATCAGACGGATCATCACAATGAACTATTCACTTGTCATTCCTGTTTACAAAAACGAGGACTCAATTGAACTTCTGATTTCGACTTTAAGTCAGTTGAACAAAGACCTTGGCGGCGAACTAGAACTGGTGTTCGTCATCGATGGCAGTCCAGATCGCTCTCAGGAGCTGATAGAGAAACTTCTACCGTCGTCGCACATTCAAGCGCAAGTTCTGGCATCATCTCGAAATTTCGGGGCATTCTCCGCTATTCGAATGGGTTTAGAAGCAGCCAGAGGAACGAGCATTGCGGTCATGTCTGCGGATATGCAAGAGCCGCCAGAATTGGTAAAGGAATTTTTTCAAGCACTAGATTCTGAGGAGTTTGACATTGTCTTTGGCGTGAGAAGCTCTCGCGACGATCCCTGGTCATCAACGGTGGCGTCGCAAACTTTCTGGTGGTTTTATCAACGATTCGTCGAGCCTGATTGTCCAGTCGGCGGCGTGGATATGTTCGCGATGACTAGTAGTTTTCGAGATCATATTGTCGAAATGCGAGAGGCAAACAGTAGTCTGCTAGGGCTGCTTTTTTGGCTTGGAGGGCGGCGCAAGTTCGTCTCTTATCATCGCAAGGCGAGAGAGCATGGAAAGAGCGCTTGGACTCTACAAAAGAAGATTACCTATTTGCTTGACAGTGTTTTCGCCTTTACCGATTTGCCTGTTCGGTTAATGATGTTTATTGGAGCGCTTGGCATTGTGCTGGCACTACTTTTAGCAATGGTCATTTTTACATGCCGCCTGGTTGGAGTTGGCGTGGTGCCCGGCTATGCAGGGACGATGCTGACAATAATATTTTTTGGTGCTTTGAACCTTTTTGGTTTGGGAGTAGTTGGAAATTATTCCTGGAGGAGCTACGAAAATACGAAACGGCGCCCTCTCAATATCATTGCGAACAGAAAGTCTTTTAATGTAACTGAGAGGGATGAGGCGATCACATGACCATACGAAAAAACACTCAAGCTGTTCTCCTTGCCGCTGGACAAGGTAAGCGGATGAAATCATCAAAGCCGAAGGTGCTTCACGATGTGCTTGGTAAGACCGTTCTGGGTCGAGTCTTGGATGCTGTTGATCAACTTGGCATAGATCATGTGCACGTTGTTGTTGGACATGAAGCCGATCAAGTCAGGGCATTTCTTCAAGAAAACCCACCGAAAACGCCGCTAACAGTCCATCTACAAGAACCGCAGCACGGCACGGGACATGCCTTGCAGCAGGTTGTTCCGGCGCTTGAGGGATTCACTGGCACTCTGTTAGTTTCTGTGGCAGACACGCCGCTTTTGCAAGGCGATACGCTTGCAGCTCTTGTCGATGGACACATCGAACAAAAATCCGTTGTCACACTTTTGACCACTGACGTCGAAGATGCAAAAAGCTACGGTCGAATTCTGCGAGATAAAGATGGTGCAGTCGTGGCGATCATCGAGGATAAAGATGCATCCGACGAGCAGAAAAAAATTCTCGAAATAAACCCGGCAATTTACTGCTTTCAGTGGCCGGCAAGCAAGCCCGGTTTGTTCTCTTTGACCAACGACAATCGGCAGAAAGAATATTATCTAACTGACATGGTGGCATGGGCTCATCAGGCAAAGCACAAAACAGCAGGCATCAAATCAACCGATTGGCGCGAAGTTGCCGGTATCAATTCGCGGCTCGAATTGGCGGAAGCAACCAGATTGTTGCGCGACATGTGCATCCATAAGTTGGCACTGGAAAGTGGAGTCACCATTGTTGATCCAGCATCGACTTGGATTTCACCAGAGGTTTCGATCGGACAAGATTCGATGGTGCTACCAGGCTGTCACCTGACAGGAAAAATCGATATCGGCCCAAATTGTGTAGTTGGACCGAATACAGTAATAAAAGGACCTGTTTCTGTTGGTGCGAATTCCAGCATCGTGCAATCAAACGTCGGCAATTCTAAGATCGGTAGTGACTGCAAAATCGGTCCGTTTTCTCACTTGCGTGATGGAAACGAAATCGGAAATAACGCACGCATTGGAAATTTTGTCGAGATCAAAAAGTGTGTGATCGGAAACAAAACAAACGTGTCACATCTGTCTTATGTCGGCGACGCGTCCGTCGGTAGCAATGCCAACCTTGGTGCAGGAACGATTACTGCAAACTATAACCATGCCACCAAAAAGAAAAGTCGTACCACCATAGGTGATGGCGCATCCACTGGAAGCAATTCGGTCCTTGTGGCACCGATCACCCTCGGTGACATGGCGACAGTAGCCGCTGGAACCGTAGCGACGCGCGATGTTCCGTCAGGCGCATTGGCAGTTGGAAGAGCGCGACAGGAGAACAAAGAAGGATGGGCGGATCGAAAATCGGCACCGCCGAAAAAAACTGACAACACCAGTGAGGGTGATTAGTGGTTCTTTGCAACCAACAATAAATTTTGCAGGAATAGGTGTGTTTTTGTCTTTAATGGATAAGCACTATCGATGTCATACAGTTAGTATTAAAAATATTATTTCTGGCATCGTGAAATCTCTGACCAGGATCCAACATCGTCTCTAGAGGAACAGTTCATGAAATTCAAAACCTTGTCGGCGATAGCCGCAGTAACTTTACTAATTGGCGGCTTTCAGTCTGCTGAAGCTCGTAATCCCGTCAAAGGTGGCGGCGGTGGCGGCGGCGGAACCCCTAGCCCTAGTTTCCCAAGAAACCTCGGTCTTTTTGCTACCCAGTGCAATAACCTAGGCGATTCAGCGGATGTTTCTTTCCAAAATATTTCAGGTATCGGACAAACCGTTCAGTTGCGCGCTACAAATTTCGGTGTTGCTTCAACTTCAGTAGAAAACTTGAACACGACCGTTGTGACGATGCTCGGTGGAATTCAGTTTTATTCAGACGTGCCAGCTAACAATTTGAGTGTCCATATTAACTTCACAATCCCAGGTGGTACGGTCGTTCCTTACGACTTCAACCTGGCTCAAGGTAGCTTGCAAAAGGCTGCGGCGCCGAACTTGTATTTCATCGGCACTAATAACGCCTATGGAAATTTACAGATTCAGCCTGGTTCCAGGATTAACGAAGTTACCTTCAACTTGATTGGAACCGGCGGATCGCAGATTACTGAAAGAATCTACGGTGTGAGCTTCACTGGATATGGTGGCGTTGGTTTCGACCTAAGCACTCCATCAAGTTTCTGCAGCAACGGCGGAAACTAGTACTCAAAAATTAGTCAAAGACCTGGGTGCACTTAGCATCCAGGTCTTTTCTTTGCTCAATGCGGTTCAGGTCTGGTGAGATTCCGGCTGTAATTTTTATCTCAAGCTCGGCTGTAGATCAGAATCCTTGCTGCTGTCAAGGGCTTGACTTGTGGTTGCTCTTTGGATATACCTATGGCTTCGATCGGGAGGCTCGTCAAGCGTTTATGCGCTCGGCTTAAGTACAATACGCGCCCCGTGCGCAAATTCTGTGGAGGAACTGCATGCAGACCAAAATGAAACCTATTGTTGCGACAGGTCTAGCACTTGCGCTAACAATAATCGGTGCGAACAGTGCGTTCGCAGGAAGCTCCAGCCAACACTTTAAACTTCAGGGGCTAGCTTCCTTAAGAAGCCGAGCAGTTCATACTGCCGTCAGCACTCCTCAAGTTGTTAGCTCTTCAGTTCAGCCTTACATCTGTATTGACGCTGGCACCACCAATGGAGGCACATTTGCTGCTTTCACCAACGTTGCCAATCGATTTCCGTTGTTGGCTAATTTAGATGGTCCACTAGACCAAGTCGGTCTTGTCGTCAATCTGCCATCGGGCACACCGGCACACATGGTGTCATTTGAAGTCATTCCGAATGCAACCACTAAAAATCTATATATAGCTATCGGTGGTAACTACGTCACTCCTGGCGGTGCAACTGGTACTTTCAGAAGCGATAACATTCCAAACTCGGTATTGGGTAATCAGGTAAAGAACAAAAATCTGCAATTCAACTTTGACCTTTTAAACTTGATCAATGGTGTTGGCGATGTGCCTATTCCAGCTGGTTCTACGCTCACGTTTCTGTTGGTCGATGTGGAAGAACTTTTCCCAACTCTTGTGCCGGGAAGTGTGCTGGTCGATAACGTGATCGTAAACGGTCATGCCATCGATCATAAAGATGTCACCCCTGTGGGAACCTGTCCGATACCGTTCTAAGATCGGAAACCATGCCGCTGTTTGCTGGTAACGTCTGGCATATCTGACTGATAAATCACGGCTTCAATTTTCATCGACTTACTCGTAAGAGTGGGTCGATGTTGCTTTGTGAGCGGATTTTCGACAGCAAAACTCGTCATCCATCTTAAGTCGTCTGGTTGAATATTGGCACCATATGCGGAGCGCACCGGTATATATTTGATCTTTCTTTGCTTCGATTTTGTTTAACGAGAGGTGGCGTTTTCAGGAGTAGTCAAGTCTTGCTCTTTTCCTCGAACGCTCTAAACTGGCTCCAGTGAAAGGTTTTCACTATACTGACAAGATCGCCGATTCGCACGGAAGTATCACTTTTATATGACAGTCGTATCAATAACAGATGGCATCAAACGGTCGAATCAGTCGCAAGGTTTATATGACAAACTAGAAACGGGAAACAGAATGCAAGAAGATAACTTGCCGGCGAACTTAGTTAAGCGTCTTGAGGAGCTTAAAGGAAGAGAAGCTAGTTACTGGGAAGATGAGATGTACTCGAACGAGGCACTCACCAATTTGAATTATCGTGAGCAATTGGAAGCCGCATTCAAGCTCGATCCGCTGGGTCCAATGCCGCCTCGGCTATAAAATTTATTCCGTGAAGCGTTAAGTCTGGAACAACATGCTCGAAGGCTTTGGTGAGCGGAGCAATCAGAGACGCATAACCACCTGTGCCAATCACGGTTGTCTTTAAGCCAAGTTCTTGTCGCGCAACTTTTAGCCACTGTTCGATAATTCCAACTTGGGCGTAGATGCATCCGCTCGTGATTGCATTGGCTGTATCAAACGCCAGCGCCAAGGGTGGTTGACCGTTGTTCGACGTTTCGATTTCAGGCAATTGTTCTGTCGCCTGGTGCAGTGCCCGGAATGTATTGCCGAGTCCGAGAGTTATCAAACCACCAAGAAAACGTCCAGTATCTGATACCGCCGTTAGTGTTGTAGCTGTGCCGCAGTCAATCACGATCGCTGATTCTTTCTTGAGATAAAGTGCGCGGGCAGCGGCGATACTAGCAATTCTGTCGACGCCCAGTGAATCATAGGTTCCAGTAATCAGTGTCTGGGATTCCGACGTGAGTTGAAATGTCCTGTGTCTATGCACATCCAAATATTCAATCAGCGAACGGCTGACTGATGGCACAACTGAGCAAATTGCAATTTCGTCAATATGCAAGGCATCAGCATCCGTGGCGATATCTGCAGCAGCCTTTTGCGTGTTGCTCAAAAGGTGATGCGATAGATCGACAATTTTTCCGTCGACAAAAACACCACAGGAGATTCTTGTATTTCCGATGTCTACAACAATGCGATTGACCATGTTGGCTCTGGCTTTTACTCCTCAGTACATCTCTTCAAGTTCGAATGAGCCACAGGCTGCTTCGCTTACGAGCCATGGTGCAGTAGCATTCGGTTCTACCCAATCTACATCCTCGTAAATCGCATCTAGCGCAATGCTGAGCCGCTTGGGTAATGAGTGTATTTCCAGTGTGTTTTGAAGTTCTACCACCTCTGGAATTTTCCAATGTCCATCCAATCCCTTTCTATAAACTTCTATGCGTTTCTTGGATTGATAAACAATCAAATACTCTTTCAGTGTCAGGATTTTAAGATACGCAACAAGCTTTTCTCGTTTATCTGTTGCTGCTGTAGAAGGTGATAGGACTTCGACCAGGAGGACAGGCTCGGTGACTACTGTGCCACTCGTATCAAGTGGTTTGCATGAAACCACGACATCTGGATAGTAAAAAGAGTTTGTCGCTTCAACTCTGACTTTCACATCAGAAATGAACGCACGGCAAGAACCGCCCCGCAACTGCGTTTGTAGAATTGATTGGATATTGGACGAGATAATGTTATGCCTCATTGTGCTGCCAACCATTGCAAACACTTGGCCGTCGACATATTCATGTCGACCAGGCGCCGCGCTCTCAAACGTAAGAAAATCTTCCACGCTCATGAAAAGATGGTTTTTTGAAATAGCCATTAGCTGCACCTTGTGTGCGTGTACGTATACTCATTCTACCTTAGTCGTGTTCCCGCCATTGCCGATCTAACGGCATGAATTTTGTAAATTGTGGACATCGAATCAAAAAGAGAATTCGCCGCGCTAAAGGATGATGCTTCCAATGCCAGACTTAGTTTAGTTGCGATCAAACTGCTCTTTCAATCTAAAGCAGCGGCGCCCGATCTCATGACTTATCAGGTCGGCAATCCATGGATTAAATTCCGTTTGAGCAAGCGAATTTCGCTCCTGTTCAGCAAAAACTTCAATTTCTGATACTAGCGTTTGGAGCAACTTTCTAAATGCCGGGAAGCCGAATCCGACATTTTTGCAAAGCTTTTCCCAGTTTTTTTTATCGACCTCAGTGGAATCGAAGCAGTCACCAACGCTCATTGCCATTTTTTGAATAAGATTGTCATACAGTCCGATTATTGAAACGACGTCGTACAGCGGTGCCAAAGTTGTCGAACTACTTGGATCGTGTAGCAGTGAGAAATTTTTTCCGTGTGCGTCGGCATTGCCCAGAAGAAAATTGAGAATCAGATATTTTGCAAAGGTTGTTCTATTTAGTGCAGGCTTGTCGGTTTGTTTCAGCAAGTCGAAGCACTGCTTGAAGCCCGGGCCTCCCTCTGATTCATATTTGTGAGCCGTCACTATACCCAGTGCCTGGCAAAAGTCTTCTTGATGCACGCGCGTGATTCGATCTCCTGCTATTCTCCTGTCGTATCGCTCAACGAGTATGTACGCTTGGTCTTCGGCTTGTCGAATTTCAGCGGTCACGGTCGGTATTGCTAAATTCCGTGCTATTGCTAAGCACATATATTCATTCTGTAGTGTCCCTTCGTGGTCTGCCATAGCGGGTTTTAAGATGTGCGTTGTTGGAACATCTTCGGCTGGCAGACAAATTTTGCCTTTGATCAGACAGATACCGGCTTTGTCCTGAAATCCAGCCAACGATAAACGTACCCCCTCTACTCCCGCGAGAAGAGGTGTCCGCGGAAGGGCACGAATTAACTGAGCGAGTTTAGATTCACTGACTTCCTCGCCCTCGAGCTTATGGGACCGTTGAATTATTGGCGGCGTTCTTGGGTCATGCAGTGAAATTGCACCGGCGCATTCGTGACCGATGGCGCGTAATAGACTGTATGTATTTTCGGCGTCAGCGTTAAATCTTCTGGCAATTAATTCCCGTGCTATTTGCTTTTCTGGTAAGAGTCCTCCGAAAAACGCTTCGCACTCAAGGTCACCATATGTAGTGTCATTGGTTGGCATACTGAGCGAGATTGGTGTGTCCACGCCCTTTTCGTACTGGAAAGATAGGCGTCCAGCCTGATCTCTTTTTAGAAATCCGACAGGAACTGTTTGGAGACAAACAAGCAAAGTGTCGTCCATTATTGACCTTCCGCGGGATCTGTGGCGGTGATTTTTATTCCCAGCATAAGCGCTATAGTCAATGACTTTTCGAGTTCGCAGGTTGGTTTCCCACTCTCAAGGTCTACGATAAATCTAACGCCAGTTCCTGTCGCGCCAGCCAAGTCGGATTGCGTCATATGTTGATTTTTGCGCACCCTGCGGATGAGCGAACCCAGTTCTGCCGATGTTTTTATCTGCATAATTACCGTCCGAAATATCCCGTACGGTAAATTCTATCATTGAATTGATAGATTCTTCATTTTATTTCCCGCACGGTAAATATTTGACTGTTTCTACCCAGGGTATCTCGAGAATGTATCGCACGGTAAATTTCGACGGAAACCGCGAAAATTTCCCTGCGGTAAATTCATGCAATCAGCAAAGCCAACCGTTCCAATATCCAAGCTTTCGCCAATGTCGACGGCGGTATGTGCTTTTTGTTGGCATGCTCTGTAAATCCTAGTGCTTGACGGGTGCAGGTGGATGCAGGTAGGCGATTAATCCCTTGAGCAAGCCTTCAGCTGCTCGTTGTTGCCCTTCAGAGCTTATTAGGACTGCGAACTCCTCAGGATTGATAACGAAGCCCACCTCTGCCAAGCAAGCCAGCATTCCGCTCGGTCTAGTCAAAGCCAGGTTTTGAAATCGCGAGCCGAAATCTGGGAAGCCAACATCCTGAACCATGCCGGTATTGATTGCGTGCGCTAAAGCAATTGATTGCGGATGGTACCAGTAAGACGAAGTGCCATGCTCTGTCAGCGGGTCCCTGCCATCCGGCAGAGAGTTGTTGTGGACTGATAGCAGCACATCAACTTGAGCTTTGTTCGCGATCTCGACGCGTTCGTCTAGTGAGACGTCTTTGTCCGACACGCGTGTCATAGTTACTTTCGCACCCGCATTTTCGAGCAACGTTTTCAGTTTCATTGCTATGCCTAAGTTTATGTTTGCCTCTTTAATGCCGGAGCAGCCGATTGCACCTGATTCTTTGCCGCCGTGACCGGGATCAACGCAAATGGATAAACCTTGCAAGGTGTCTACATTCTTACTCAAGCGCGGCGCATGCTTGATGTGCAGAATCAAGTTTGTATCATCGTAGTCGGCTCTGAAACCCCATTGTCTCGAAGACTTGATTGGTACTTGCACTTCGTAAATACCATCAGAGGCTTGCTTGCAGAATACTTTATCTACCAATCCTGGGTGCGTATACGCTGGCGTAACCCAGTCAGTATCAGCAGTGACACCAAAGATTCTCAAAATCAGTTCATTCGGTTTTAATCGTTGTTCGATTTGGTAAGGCAGTCGTTGGGATAGAGGAATCGTAACTGTACTGCCATATTCGTCGCTACCTACATTGATTGTTCTTGCCACCGAATTTGGTGCCGAGCCGGATTCGTTTGAACCTGGCTCAAAATTTAGATCGTCTTTCTTGATCCAGAAATGATGACTTGGTGCAAAGCTGCATCGAACTTGATCGCCTTGCCAGCCGTCGACGAAGAAGCGAACGCCATTGTCCAGGGGCGTGGTTCGACCGGCTCCAGGACCGACGCGCACGATGGTATCGGTGTGAAGTGTCTCTGCCAAGAATGGTTGTGCAATTGTAGTTAGTTTGGCGTTGGCAAAAATTGATTTTGATTTACCGGCATGATTGAGTGTGAATTTCGGCTGCAAATCTTTCCATTGATCGTCGGGTTGGACCTTGTAGAAGCCTACGT
>JBBQFO010000105.1:0-15781 GCA_038322035.1 Candidatus Obscuribacterales bacterium | reverse complement strand
CCTCGGCGACTCTAACCTCAGACAAAGGTCCTCCCCCTTCAAGAGAAACGGTAAATAATAAGCTTTTACAAGTCGAACGATCTTAGCATTTAAGCACTGGCTGGACAACAAAGCGCTTAATAGAGCTTAGTGCTGATGCGCCGCCTCGGCTGCCGAGTGCTTGGAGACGAGTTCTTGAGATAGATTCGGCGGAACAGGTGCCAGGTGCGCAAATTTCCACGTGTAATAGCCAAGCCCCTGTGACAAAGTTCTCAATTCAATAATGTAGTCCCAGAGTTCTCCCTTTGGAATCTGGACTGCTATTTCATCCCAGCCCTGGCGGTTCACATCCGGTCCGTAGCCCAAAATATGCCCGCGCAGTCCATTCATCTGTCCCAGTACGCCTGACGTGAATGCGCCTGGAACACAAATTTTGACATCGGCTATCGGTTCTAAAATGACCGGATGAGCTTTGCTGAGCCCTTCGCGCATGGCCAATATCGCCGCCATACGGAATGACATCTCATCGCTGTCGACATCGTGGTATGACCCGTCGAATAGATTGACTGCCACATCAACAACTGGAAAGCCGGATAACGGTCCCTTTCCGAGCGCTTCCATGACGCCTTTCTCAACGCCAGGAATGTATTGACGAGGAACTGAACCACCGACGACAGATTCGGTGAACTTATTTCCGGCGCCTCGTTCGACTGTTTCAATCTTCAAGAAGACGTCGCCGAACTGACCTTTGCCACCTGTTTGTTTCTTGTGTCTTCCATGCGCTTCTGCCATACCTTGAATTGTTTCCTTGTAGGCAATTTGAGGACGTGCGCTGTCGAGCGAGATGTGATATTTGCGTTCTAATCGTTGGCGTGACAGAGTTAGGTGTACTTCTCCTTGTCCGAACATGCAGTATTCATGCGTGTCCGGATCGCGATCCACGATCAGCAGAGGATCTTCTTCGACTAACTTGGCTAGGTGTGCAGAGAGTTTGGTTTCGTCGTTGCGATTCTTGGCAGTGATGGCGAGAGAGTAAAGTGGCGGTGTTGCCTCGGGAGTAGGCATGATACGCGTCTCTTTCTCCGTCACAAGAGTGTCTCCGCTACGTGGCGTTTCTAATCTGGCGATCGCTACGATCGAACCAGGACCAGCATTGCCGGTCGTGTCATGTTTTTTTCCGACGATGCTGTACAAGCCACCAGCGCGTTCTTTTTCACCAGAGCGCGAAATATCAATCAACTGTGTATCAGCTCTGACCGTGCCCGTGATGATCCTTGCCACCGATAATTTTCCTGATTGGGGATGGATGTACGTTCTTATCACCTGGGCAATAACGGGGCCATTTGCTTGAATTTCGATTGGACGACCATCTCGATCTTTGTATTCTCTATCGAGCGGATCGGGACAGAGAGCGACGATCGCATCCAGCAAGCAAAACACTCCAGCATCTGTGTGCGCGGAACCAACTAGGATTGGAATGATCGTGCCAGCCCGTACAGCATTTTTCAAATCACGTTCTAGTCTGTCTAGAGGAGCCTCTGTGCCTTCCAAGACCAGCTCCAGGAGCACGTCATCGGTGTCTGCAAGGCTCTCTATTAGTTTTTCTCGCGCTGCATCGACTTCGGCTAATACATCAGGCGGAATGTCACTTTTTTCCGCTTTGCTCCCAGCACCATATGTGAAGCCTTCTTTTTTGAGAACATCAACATAACCGGAGAAGCCTGAGCCCGAGCCAATTGGGTAATGAAGCGGTGCAAGAGGTCTGGGTATTTTGATACCAGGCATGTTTTTCAAAGCAGTGAGCGTTTCTTCGAACTCGAGGTCTGGTTTGTCTAATTTGTTGACAAAGACAAGTCGCGAGATGCCGATTTGTTCCGTGAATCGAAGCAGCAAATCCATTTGAATCAGCTTGTGCGCATCAGGTTCTACGACAAAAACAGCCGCATCTGCGCCCATTAAGGCAAGCTTTGTTTCTTCATTGAAATCGACGAAGCCAGGGCAATCCAAGATGTTGAATTGAACATCTCTGTAGGTTGTGTGTGCCAGTGAAACTTGAGTCGAGATTTGTCTGGAGATCGATTCAGGCTCGTAATCCATTGTCATGGTGCCGTCTTGAATTTTGCCCCGACGGCCAATTGCGCCAGTCAAGAATAAAATCGATTCAACCAGGCTGGTTTTACCGCTTCGGTTAATACCTATAAAGGCGACATTCCGAATGGATGTTGACACTGTCCGCTCCTCATTGTTTGCAAAGAGGGATAAAGTTTGTGATTCCGAGGACTAGCTATTGTGCGTCGTGCGCTTGTTGATAACTACCGTTGTCGTGTGAATAGACTTGATTCTCATCTTCGTGAATCTTTCCGCCGAAGATTTTGGCTAGCTGCTTGCCAGCTCTTGGAATGATTGGGAACTGATAACCGGTTCTGCGGTTGAAGATAACTGAGTCCGAACGTCCCCATTTGAAGCCGTTCATGGCTACGTTCAAAGTCGCCACGCCGGGCAGCCCGGTATAGTCAGCGCCTGCGGCGAAACATAGGACGCTCAGAACGAGGAAAATAGGAGCCATGACCGCATGCACCCACATGCCTTCAGCTGGCTTGATCAAGGATTTCTTGCCCCCAGGCAAGTGCAACAAGAAAGGCGAGATCAGAGTAAATGGTAAGAAACCTTCCCAGTACATGACGCGACCCTGGATACCTGCTTGGTAAGCTTTGTAGCCGAATGAGATACCAATTACCATCAGGAAGATTCCAACGATAAGAGCTACTGGTTCTGACATCTGCGGGATCAAAAACAGTGGCGCACTGACCTGACTTTCTGCTGGCTGCATAACTTTGGACCTGTAAGAGTGGAGCAATACTAGTCCAAGTCTAGCTTATACACGTTGCCGGCGCTAGTGTGGATCGCCGCCGACGACTGTGAGCATACTGATTGGTTCAGGAATCGATTTTCCAGTCTAGAAGCTCAAACCAAGACGGTTGACTCGCTTTGAAGCTCGAGCTTTTTACAAGAGACTCTGGTTTCGGGGTGAACCACCGACGCTGTTCGATTTTAATTTTGTTTGTGTCGTCAATCAGTTTCAAATGCCAACCTGGGTCGAGTTCAGCCATTTGCTGTCGGGTGAAAAGCTTCGGCAACTTCGCCGGAATTGGCTTTGGCGACTCGTATGCTGACCAGCGGATATCGCACTTGGGCATCTGTTTTCGCAGAGCCATGACGCACTCCTCGCTGACGTGACTGTGAAGCAGAGTCAGCGTTCTCAGCTTCTTCATGCGTTGCAGTCTGCGTGCTCCTTTGTCCGTAATGGCGGTGCCCGTAACGCGCAACGTCTTGAGGCTTTTGAGTTTGGCTAGAACCTGCATCCCTTTGTCGTCGACGTTAGTTCCGTTCAGGTCCAAATACTCCAGCGTTTTGAGAGCCAGCAAGTGTTCGAGACCGCACCCAGTGAGGAATGCATTTGTGAGCTGCAGCCCTCTCAATTTGGTCATTTGTTGAAGGAAGAACAATCCGCGATCGGTGATAGCAACGCCGTCAAGGTTAAGCCATTCGAGATTGTGAAGGTTTTCGATGTATGTCAGCCCAGCATTTGTGACTTGCCTGGCGCCCACGATGTGAAGTTCTTTCAGCTGTTTGTGCCTGAACAATAGCGCCATGGTGCCGTCGTCGACACTGTCTCCAAACAACTCCAGGCTGGTGGAATTGATACGGCGACATTTTCTCACCATTTGCTCGCCAGCGTAAGTCAAGATTGAGCCTCGCCAAAGTTGCGTAGTAAAGAGGACCTCCCTACCAGTCTACATGGAACTTTGGAATTGCGGGCGCCGAAGCTGTAAATCTAGTTGGCTGGGCTAAAATAGTAGGTTTGGAAATCGGCAGTCGCGCAGCTAGCTGCATCGACTTACCTCGGAAACGAGAACAGGAGCGAGTTTGTGAGCACTTCACGTCTTAAACGCAACCGTCGTTGCGGAACAGTTAGCTTGAGCGATGTTGGGCAAGAGGTCTGCGTTGCCGGTTGGGTGCATGTGAATCGTGATCTTGGTGGTCTGATTTTCATTGAATTGCGTGATTCGACTGGGCGGGTTCAAATCGTCGCCGATCCGAATCGAAATAAGGAAATTCACGACAAGCTTTGTACGCTTAAAAGCGAATTTGTAATCGCTGCAAAAGGCACTGTCACCAAGCGTCCTCAAGGTCGTGAAAACAAGGAAAGTGCAACGGGAGAACTGGAAATCTATCCCGATCAAGTGGAAATTCTCAATACTTGTCGCCCGCTGCCTTTTCAGTTGGACCAGGCCGGTGGAGTCAACGAAGAACTGCGTCTGAAGTATCGCTATCTCGATTTGCGCCGTCCTGAAATGACGAACAATCTGGTCACCAGGCATCGCATTACACAAGCAATTCGCCAGTATCTCGATCAGCAATCTTTCATAGAGGTGGAAACACCGATTCTCACGAAAGCCACTCCTGAAGGAGCTCGCGACTTTCTGGTGCCGAGTCGACTGAATCCGGGAAATTGGTATGCGCTGCCCCAATCGCCACAACTTTTTAAGCAAACGCTGATGATCAGTGGTATCGATCGTTATTATCAGATCGCTCGTTGCTTCCGTGATGAAGACTTACGCGCCGATAGACAACCTGAATTCACACAAGTAGACATGGAGCTTTCCTTTACCGACGAAGAAGAGATCATCGCCGTTACTGAAGGATTATTGGTGAAAGCATTTGCTTGCACTGGAGTTGAGCTTAAGCCACCATTTCAGCGATTGACATACGCAGAGGCAATCGGGCGCTATGGCAGCGATAAGCCTGATATGCGCTTTGGCATGGAGATAAAAGACCTGACTGAAGTGGCTGCTAAATGCGATTTTAAAATGTTTCGTGGTGCTGCCGATAGTGGCGGCAAGTTGAGAGCTCTAGTCGTTGAAGGTGGTGCTGAATCAATCTCCCGCAAACAGTTGGATCTCTGGCAGGATTATGCCAAGTCAACTGGAGCTAAGGGATTGGCTTGGCTGGCTTTTGGACCAGCAATTCGGTCATCTGGCATCGACAAACATATGACACCAGAAGAGTTGGAGAAGCTGAGAACTCTAGCTTCGGCTAAGCAGGGCGACTTGCTTTTACTGGTTGCTGATACCGAAAAAGCGGTAGCAAACACACTTGGTCGTTTGCGACTCAAACTGGCGGAAGAGCTCAAACTTATAGATGAAAATAAGCATGAACTGCTTTGGGTGGTTGACTTTCCATTGTTCGAATATGACGAGCAAGAAGGTCGTTTGATGGCGGTGCACCATCCATTTACAAGTCCACATTTGGACGATCTTCAAATGCTCGAAAGTGCCCCCGAGAAGGCGCGTGCCAGAGCTTATGACATTGTCTACAATGGTGTGGAAATAGGTGGCGGCTCGATTCGAATTCATAGCCAAGAGGTTCAATCCAGAGCTTTTACTGCAATCGGTTTGGATCTTGAAGTGGCCGGCGAGAAGTTCGGATTCCTTCTTGAGGCCCTTGAGTCTGGCGCTCCCCCACATGGTGGCATCGCTCTTGGTTTGGATCGCATCGTCATGCTTCTCACGGGTGGTAAGTCGATTCGCGATGTCATCGCTTTTCCAAAAACGCAATCTGGTGGCTGCCTGATGACCAGTGCACCATCTGTGGCATCACCAGAGCAGTTGGCAGAATTACACGTCAAAGTTGTGGAAGAGCAGAAGAAACCACCGCAACCAGCTCAGGTTTGAGCAGAACAGCGGGTTGGAACGCTGAGTGGTGGCAGTACAGCCAGCTTTCGGCGACCATGCTAAAATGCGATAAAACCGTGGAGTCTGAAACGCGTATTTTATGGGTGATCTCGAATATGTCCAGTCGCTTTATGACTGAGTTGAAGAACATGTTCAAAAGGACAAAGCTATTTGGGTCTTTGTTTTGTTGCACCTTGACGCTTACTTCCTGCTCCACTGAATTCAAAACCTCGACAGATTATCTGATTGCCGGAAAAGAATATTTCAAAGCTGGCGATTACAAAAAAGCGGAAGTAGAGTTTCAGAAAGCGCTTAAAAAAGAACCGGACAGTGCCACCGTCAAAGCGACGGCAACGAACAACCTCGGCGTTATATACAATGAGGAAGGGCGTTTTGATGACGCCATTACTGTTCTCAAAGAAGCAACTACCGTCGATCCCAAAAACGCGATTGCGCGCTATGTGTTAGCGAATGCCCTGACTAAAAAAGGACGCTTCGACGAGGCCCTGATCGAGGCTCAGATCTCTACAGAGCTGGACAAGAGCGAGCCGGGCGCCTATCGGTCACTAGCCGAAGCCGCCTTAGGAAAAGGCGATGTGGCTCTGGCAATCACCTCATATCGTATCGCCACTCATCTTGAACCGGACAATGAAAACACGCACATGCAGCTTGGCCTGGCGCTTGGCGAAGTGCAAGACTGGGATGGTCAGATCACCGAAGAAGGCAAGGCGTTAGACATCAATCCCGACAATGTCGAAGCGAGGCTTGGGTTGGCTGTCGCTCTTCATAAGAAGGGACAAGTTGATCAATCGCTGCAAGAAGTGAAAACCGTTCTGGAGAAGGATTCAAACAACGCAGACGCTAAAAGGATTATGGAGGCGTTTGGGCACCAGTCCAAGACAGGGCCTTCACCGCGGATGCGATTGGACGGCACGCAGTTAGGGCAGAACAAACCCAAGATGTAGGCTAATCGAGGTTTTGTGTGAATAACCCGAATAATCACCGGTTGTCTTCTTTTCAGTCGCACACTGACACAAAGAAACCCGATGTCAAAATGGTTTGGTTGTTGAATCTGATTCCGTATTCTGGAGCGGGTTACTTTTATGCGCTTGGCTTCAAGCAAGCGATCAAACCAATGCTGTTTATCTGGATTTTTCTGGTCATTTTCGGTCCGAGCACCTTGCTGCCTATGTACTTTATACTTTCTGTTCTGGGCACAGCTCATCTCCTCAATAAGAATCGCACTGATGCTGATAGGCTCCGCCAGTCAACATTAGGCAGAGATATAGATTCAGTGCCGCCTGTGCAGCAGATCCCGATCACCCCGAGTTCTGAATTCTCGTTGTCCACGCTGGACAGCAAAGCTAAAAAGGCCAAACGCGCCTTGAAGCGGTTGAGCGCCGATGAGCAAGAAGCCAAATCCAAACATGCATTCGAAACTTTTGAATATAAAGCTCAGGCAGCTGAGAAGCTGCTGAAGTCCCGCAACGGCGCTAGAACCGATCATAACTTCGATCCTGACCTGGCAATCAACTTCGCTCCAGCCGCAGCACCAAAATTTAGTGACGAAGAAACCGATCCCCGTGGTCATTCATCTGCATCACAGGCGGTGCCTTCTAATCAGTCAAACTTTGGTCAGTCGGTAGATCCGCCCGACTATATCAATCAGTTCAACAACTCCTATTCGATAGATGGGGAAGTGGCCAACATTACGGCTGGAGTAAATCTCGGAGCTTCGGCCAATTCACAGGAAGTTGATAATTTTCTTGTCCAGGAATCTGCTTCAAACGTTGCTGACTTGAAGTTGGCTCAGTTTGGTGATTCTTTGCAGGTCTCTCAAGCTAGTGAAGCGTCAGTGACTGAGATGTTGGCCAGTGCGGACCGATATACTTCTCGGATTCAGTCACCGGATCTGGTGCCTGATATCAGTTCGCAAGTTGCTCAGTCGGATTCATATATTCCAGAAGTAACGGCTCAGTACTCGAGCGCACCACTGGCTCTGCCAAGTAACAGTCTGCCCACTAGTAGCTACTCGGCTCCAGAAGTCAGTTCGCAGTTTGTGCAATCAGACCAATCTGTGCCAGATGTAAGCTCTCAATGGGTCGATTCCAGTCTGTCGGCTCCCGATATAAACGCTGAAGTGGTCAACTCGGATACGGTTGTGCCTGACCTGAATTGCCAATTTGTAGACTCCAATCAGTTCGCACCGGAAATAAGTTCGCAACTAGTAGATTCCACTCAAGTGACACCAGATGTGAGTTCGCAGCTACCTGATACATCTTTGACTTCGTTTGGTAATTTTGAATCTCCAAAGTTTAGCTTTTCCTTTGAGGATCACATGGCCACTCCGCTAGCCGGGGAAGCAGCGTTTGGCACAGCTAGCGCCGCTACTGACACTCCCTGCTCCAAGTGCGGTGCTTTAAGAGATGGCAATTTTTCGTTTTGTCTAGCGTGCGGGCAGTCATTCCCTAGTTGATTAAACTCGAAGCTTCGTTTGAACTTTTCTGTTGCAACTGACGTATTAGCTTGTAGAAGAGCCAGTCAGGAGAGCAAATATGTTCGCGAGAATTTTTTCGGGAGGACTTACAGGAGTCGATGCTTACTGCATTGAAGTTGAATGTGACTGTGGTCCGGGAATTGGTCAGATCAGCTTGGTGGGGCTACCGGATGCCTCCGTAAAAGAGTCACAGGACAGAGTTCGCTCCGCCATCAAGGCTTGCGATTTTTATGTGCCATTCGCCAAACGATGGATAGTCAACCTTGCTCCAGCAGACACAAAGAAGGAGGGTCCAGCTTTTGATTTGCCGATTGCCATTGGAATTTTGGCCTCGACCAACATGTTGTCAACTGAGCATCTGTCAAAGTTTTGGATTGTTGGTGAACTGGGGTTGGATGGATCGGTTCGACCCGTATCCGGCGTTCTCCCCCTCGCCATTGCCGCAAAGCGCGCTGGTGCTGTGGGAATCATTCTGCCGCAAGATAACGCTGAGGAGGCGGCACTGATCGATGGCATCAAAGTTTTTCCTGTGTCGCATCTGAAGCAGGTCTGTCAGCTCCTTGAAGATCCTTCTTCGGTCGCAATGCTAGAGGCTGATCCCAGAGCAGTCTTCAAAGCTAACCAGATGAATCGAAAACCCGGCCCTGATTTCTATGAGGTGAAGGGGCAATCTGGACCGAAGCGTGCTCTGGAGATTGCCGCAGCAGGCAAGCACAACATCTTGATGGTTGGTCCGCCCGGTTCCGGCAAATCAATGCTGGCGCAAAGATTGCCTGGGATTATGCCACCACTTTCGTTTGACGAGGCGCTGGAGTTGACCAAGTTGTATAGCGTTGCCGGTAAATTGCCGAACAAGACTTCTCTAGTTCTCGAAAGGCCATTCAGAAGTCCCCACCACAGCGCTTCTGCGGTTGGGCTGGTGGGCGGTGGAGCTGTTCCTCGACCCGGAGAAATTTCGCTCAGTCATATGGGGATTTTGTTTTTGGATGAATTGACTGAGTTTCCTCGAGCGCACTTAGATACGCTTCGTCAGCCGCTTGAATCGGCGAATGTCACGATCAGCAGAGCCCTGCAAACGCTCACTTATCCTGCATCGTTTCTTTTTGTTGGTGCCTGCAATCCATGTCCATGCGGCTACAGAGGCGACAGTGTCAGATACTGCTCATGCACTCAATTTCAGGCAGATCGATACTGGAACAGATTGTCCGGGCCGCTTTTAGATCGAATCGATCTGCACGTCAATGTTGCGCGTTTGCAAGAAGAACAGCTATCCAGCATGACCAGTTCGGAAACGTCTGACGACATTCGTTTGCGAGTGATGCGAGCCGTCGAAATTCAGCAAGAACGATGCGGAAAAAATGCCTTCGTTTTCAACGGACAGATGTCGCAAAAACAGCTGGTAACACATTGCAAGATCGATGAGCAGTCACGTCTGATGCTGGCACGAGCGGTTCATCGACTGGGTCTTTCGGCCCGCGCTTACGATCGGGTTTTGCGCATTTCTCGGACGATCGCAGATATACATGCGCATGAAGATATTCAATCTTCAGATTTAGCGGAAGCGATCAACTATCGCAGTCCCGTGCGGGAGCGTCTCAGCTAGCGAAAGCGGCTAATTGCGCCGTTTGATACGAAACCGGCTCTACTGTCTGCTGAGAATCTTTCTGACGTTGCAATGTTGTCAGCGCTCTTTGCGAGATATAAGGGTTCTGATTTTCCGATAGCCAAACTAAGAAGCGATACGGAGTGCTCGGATCTTCTGCCAGGCTGTACCAGATGTCGACTGGTCCATTGCTGTCAAACGTCTGCTTGTTTGATTGCGTCACTTGATAGGCATTCGGCTCGGTCAGCTTCGGCGCGAAACTCGTCTCCGGCGTGAAATCTAGCTTCTGATGGTGACGGGCAATCATCAGAAGCAATTGTTCTTCCAGGACATGCAAGTTATAGAGCAGTCCTGTAACTTGCTGTCGATGTGACTGGGTGTTGAAGACCCGCTTAGGCACATTCGCTCCTTTGCACTTGCTCACGTCCGTCAAGTAGCTGAGCAGAACTTTGTCTTCGCCACGTTGCATGAAGCGGCTGAGCGAGGCAGTCTTGAACCGCGACGGTCTTGAAGCTAACAACGCGCTCTCTGCTATTGCAGTTTTGTTGCCCAATACAGCTGTGAACTCGCTGACTTCACTGCAATCGTGCCAATATGTCAGACACAAACCTTCCTTCTTCGAGAGCTTGCAAAGCTCGGCGAGCTTTGGGTACAGCAAAGCTTTTTTCGCTTTGAACTCTGGATAGTGCTTTCTAATAGAAAGAATTCGGCTCAGATTCTGACCAACATGTAGAGCTGAGCGTAAATATCTCTGGTCGTCCACGTTCCGGAAATCAACTTCGAGGGCTTTGAATAAAGTGCCTAACATTCCATTCAATCTCTTGGTAACCTTGCGGAAGGACGCAACCTCAGAAGATTTTGTTGCGGACTCTCTTTCTAACAAATTCGCCAGGGGCTTGCATTGGCAATCCAAAGGTTATGGAGTAAGGGCTTGTCAAGATTAACGGGAAGAAATGAAGTAGTTGCTGGAATCGCCCCTACTATCTATATTTAGACGATTTGACGTACATGTGAGCGCTGAGATGGACGAGAACAAACGCACAGCCAAGGGCATTAAGCTAAACGCATCCCAGCTGCCACTGAGCAACAAGGCCGACTTTGTTATCGGCGCAGACAGCCGTAAGGTGCTCGATAACAAGATTATCGAGAATCTGGGCAACACTGGAAGCCATGGCTATTTCCCTTCAACAGCCGGCCGTGGATACAAAAGCTGGAGCGTTTCGCGGGAACTCGAAATCCCTTCGCTGCCAGAAGATGCCGAAGCTCAGATGAGAATGATTGAAGGCGCTAGTGCTGCGGTGCCTTTACAAAACGAATTCGGTAGCGCCGCTTCAAGTCAGTCGGATCCATCTTTTAGGCAAGGCGGTGAGGCGGATTCGAATCCGTTTGCTCACGAACCCATGCACCCAGAAAACCCATTCGAAAGCCATGATTCAAGTTATGTGCAGTCAGGACCTAATCCATACGAGGTGCAGCAGCCCAATCCCGTAGACGTGCAGAAACCCAATCCCCTGGACCAACCTCCTCCAGCAGACCCAGGCTTTGGAGCAGGTTCGAGCTTCGCTGATCAATCCGGCGATCGAAATGCACGGGCATCGCAATCCACACCAGCAGCAGATCCGCTACTCGCATCACAACTGCAAGATACATTTCGCGAGACTCTTCCGATGAAAGCACCGTCTTCGACACCATCGCCGTGGAGTGGTCCAGTCACTGACCAGCAAACACCGGCAGTGGTCAGGCAGCATCTTCCTCAAAGCGAAAGTCAACAATGGACGGAAAGTCCATGGGCTGGTCCTGTCACGGATAAACAACTATCTATGGAAGTGAGCGCCGAGCCGCAAGCACCGGCAGTCGCCGAGCAGAAAGTCCCGGTTTCTGAAGTGCCTGGTCCATCATCTCAGGGTGAGATCATCCCTTCGTGGATCAGTGCGATGGCTTCGGAAGTCACCGCCAGTGGTGAGTCGCCGGAAGCATCTGGTGAGGCTGTTAATGCCGCTTCCACGCCGGTCGGTGAAGAAGTCGCTCTGGAAACATTCCTCAACTCTATTCCCGACGAAGAATTCGTTATCGACAACGAGACGATGCGACACTTGTTCTCGTCTTTGTGTGAACCCAAATCGAACAGCTTAAAAATCAAGTCTCCAGCCCGTGATGCTGCGAATCTTGCTATCGCTGCAGCCGCCGCTGAGATTTTGAATACTGAAGTTTCAATCGATGACATTTCTATTGACGATATTGCCACTGAAGAAGTCTTGGCTGTGGAAGTGTCTGCGGATGCGGATTTCGAGGCGATTCAGCAAGCTTATGCGATGTTGGATCTGAGCCCACTTCCTGTTTCGCAAAGAAAGGAAGGTTCTTTCGATAACGTCTTTGATGTGGTAGAGAAAGCCGCTGAAGAGCAGATTCTAAGAGGCGAACAAGTAGCAGCCGTCGACGCATCCGCCAACGTCTCCAGAACCGAACGCGGCACTATCGAGATGGCAATCCATGCCGGTGGACGCCAACTCGTTCCCCAATACAATTTCTGCGGCATGCTCACAGGCGTGGAGATGAGCGATGGACTCAGCTTCGTACTCTCCGAAGAAAAGAACACGTGGCAGCTGATTGAGCAGACGGGCAAGGTCATGGTCAGTGGTATCAAATCAGTTTCATTCGACAAGCAAGGAAATCTCAGCTATGTCACCAAGCGTGGTGACACAGTGACTTTGAAAGTGGATGGAACAATCGATACCAAATTCGCCAAGAAAGTTCCAGCCGATGCGCCGCTGGAAGTTGTCGAAATCGAGGCTGCTCCTGTCGCAAAAACAGCGGTCAAGGCGGTAAAGAAAACACCGGCCACGCCTGTTGCAAAAACACCGAAGAAGCCGGCTGTCAAAGAAGTCCCGGCACGCGTCAAGCAAGCAAAACCGGCAGCAAAAAATGCACCGAAACCCAAGAAGAAGAGTCGCTGACGGCTCAAACCTGTTTCTCGAAGAAGGCGTCGTGAAGCTGTCTGATCGCCTGATCGGTTTGCTCTTCTGAAACCACAAAGCTCAAGTTGATGTCGGATGCACCACCTGAGATCATGATGATATTGATGTTGCGCAGTGCGTCGAAAACTTGACCGGCAATGCCGCTTTTCTCTCTGAACTGACGTCCGACCACTGTGATGATCGCTATGTTTGATAGAACCCGTACTTCCCCATGTTCAGCCAGATCCGCAGAGATCTTTTCCAGTGTGTCAGTTCGGTCTGTGGTCACAGAAACAGAAACCTCAGATGTCGAGATCAAGTCGATGGAAGTTTGGTGCTTATCGAAAACTTCGAAGACTCGAGTCAAGAAACCGTGCGCCATCAACATCCTTGGAGAACTGATAAAGACAGCGCTGATGCCCTTTTTCGATGCGATTGCACAAATTAAACCTGTTGCGTTGACCGTCGCTTTGATGATCGTCCCTGGTGCTTCCGGGCGGAGAGTATTGAGAATGCGCACCGGAATATTTTTGTCTACTGCCGGGGCAATCGTCATAGGGTGCAAAACTTTGGCGCCGAAATATGCAAGTTCAGATGCTTCTTGAAAGGACACCTCATTGATGACGATGGCTTCTTTCACTACTCGTGGATCAGCCGTCATCATGCCGTCTACGTCAGTCCAAATCTGAATCTCGCTGGCATCCAGAGCTACTCCAATTACGGATGCGCTGAAGTCAGATCCACCGCGTCCCAATGTCGTGCTGGCACCATATTCGGTAGCGCCGATAAATCCTTGGGTGATCACTACTTCTCCTGCATCGAGAAGTGGGTTCAATTTTTCTTTGGCCAGTGGTATCAGTTTTGACCACACTGGGTTGGCTTTGCCGAAATTCTCGTCCGTGATCATGAACTCACGAGCGTCCACCCACTGCGCCTTTAGCCCACGACTTTCACAGTAAGCAGCCAATATTTTCGATGAGAGCAGCTCTCCCATTCCCGAAACTGCGTCCATAGATCGCTTGGTCAGTTCACCTAGATAACTTATGCCTTTGAAAAGAATTTCGAGTTCTTGCAGACTGGCGTCGATATCTTTGAGAAGACTCATTGATTGCTGCGACTTTACAAACAAATTTTCCACACATTGCTCGTGCGTGTCGCGAATCGCTGCCAGCTTCTGTAAGGCGCCCTTCAGGTCTCGATTTACGGCAAGGGTGGCTCCGGCAATCAAAGAGTTTGTCACACCAGACATCGCCGACAGAACGATTACCGCCTGCTGATTGTTGTTTTGCAGGTTCAAGAGAAGCTTCAGTACACCCTCGAATCTTTCTGCTGAGCCAACAGACGTGCCGCCAAATTTTAAAACAAGCATTCCAGTCTCCCGTTTTTTAGCGCAGGTTTCCAAGTTGTTCGACAGCAAGCAGGGGGGGCTTTGTCCCGCTTTGTCTGTGAACAGAAGAGCCCCGGTATTATTACCGGAGCTCTGATTTTAACTGAACTGATGAGAAACTTGGTCTAACGTCTCCAGATGTCTCCGCCCAATCCTCTTAGTTTGTCTTCAAGTTTGTCGTAACCGCGGTCAAGGTGGCTGAGACCGGTCACTTCAGTGACGCCATCGGCAGCCAGACCAGCGACGATCAAAGCAGCTGCTGCTCTCAAATCTGACGATTTGACTTCAGCACCCATCAACTTCGGCGCCCCTTTGATAACAGCCGAGTTACCAGTAAGAACAATGTCTGCACCCATTCTGCGAAGCTCGCCAACTTGCATAAAGCGATTTTCGTAGATCGTTTCAGTGATGATTGAGGTTCCTTCGGCAGCTGCCATCACCGACATAAGTGGTGCTTGCAAGTCAGTTGGGAAACCTGGATACGGAACGGTGGTAACGTCGGTAGCACGCATTCGGCTGGCGGCTTTCACCCTGATCGTATCTGGTGCAAAGATTGAAATTTCTGCTCCCATCTCTGAGCACTTATTGATCACTGAATACAGATGATGTGGGTTGACACCATCAATAGTGATGTCACCGCCGGTCGCCATTACAGCAAACATGAAAGTACCGGCCTCGCATCTGTCTGGAATCGTGTCTACGACTGCGCCGTGCAAATCGCTTTGCTTGACGCCATCGATAACGATTTGATATGTGCCGGCTCCGGAAATCTTTCCACCGATCGCGTTGACGAAGTCAGCGATGTTTGAAATTTCAGGGTCTTGAGCGGCGTTCTCAATGATGGTTTGCCCTTCAGCGAGAACCGCAGCGAGCATGATGTTTTCAGTTGCGCCGTTTGATGGACGCTCCAGGTAGATGCGGGTACCGACTAGCTTCGTAGCGCTGGCGTAGACATAACCATGGTCGATTCCCACTTCAGCGCCGAGCTGCTTCAGACCGCGTTCGTGCAAATCGATACGACGTTCGCCGATGGCGCAGCCGCCTGGTAGAGAAACTTTGGCCTGGTGAAAACGAGCCAGAAGAGGACCGAGAACGACAAAGGAAGCGCGTAATTGACTGACCAACTCGTATGGTGCTTCGTAGTCATTTACGTTCGTGGCGTCGATTCTTACTTCGCCTTCGCCTACATCTACGGTGGCTCCAAGGTGTCTAATAATGTTTGCCATCATGTGCACGTCAGTCAAATCCGGCACGTTTTTCAATACGGTGACGCCTTCGACAAGCAGTGCTGCTGCCATCATTTTCAATACCGCGTTTTTAGCGCCATCACAACGCACTTTACCGAAGAGCGGCTTGCCGCCTCGGATGATAATTCTTTGTTCTGCTTCCGGAGGACCTTGTTTGGCCGGTGGATCAACACGATGTGCTTGTGGATTCATTGATGATTGCCGTTCGAGGAGGGAGCTGTATCTTTTCACTGGCCTATGATCTAGTTGCGCTTTGCTCCGTGCGCGCACTGATCCCTGAACCTCGCGTACACCAATCAAGCATGTGGCAGTTACTTGTATTGTGTTCGGAAGAGTAGCTTCCGAATATCCGTGTAGCGACTTAGTAACAACAAGGAAT
>JBBQFO010000104.1:0-16012 GCA_038322035.1 Candidatus Obscuribacterales bacterium | reverse complement strand
TTTGCAAGCCAGATAGTGTGGCGTCTGCGATCAAGTTACCGAGCGGTGTTTCGCGGTTTCTGGCGTTGGCCAACGAATATGATTGCGACGCGCTTGCGTCGTAGGTTGTCGCTTTGAGAGCGCCTATTTCAGCAGTGTTCGAATCGATGAATTGCTTCAAATTCGGATCTGGTGCAAGATCTCGAACGCCGTGAAGTTTTCCGGTTGTTAGCCAGCGATTGGCTGAACCATCGGGATTGAAAACAATGTGATTTTCCGAGAGATAGTTTCCGCTCGATCCTGCTTGCGTGATTGGGATTTCGGTCGGGGTTTTCCAGAACCTCAGTTTGTCTGCCAGCGACTGCTCTTTGCTGACCCAAATTGGGCTGGCCACAACATCGTGCGTATGACCGCCCGAAATTTTTGCCACCACTAAATTGTTGTTGAGTAGTTCTTGGGCTAATCGCTTGTCTTCATCTAGACCAAGGTGCGTCAGCAGTTTGATGTTCTTGATTCCTTGTGCGTTCAACTCGCGAACGGTCTTGATCGCTGTCTGCGCTGCGTCTTCGTAGCGAATATTCCCGACTGCGCCTTCCTCGGTAATCAGTCCAACTGTTGCAACTTTTTCTGGTCCATTTGGTCCCTGGATTTCGTGCACCACATATGGTTTGGTCAGCTTTGCGTATTGAGGATAAGCGGAGAGATCCAAATTCGCATTGAGCAGCGAAATTTGCGGATTGTCTCGCAAGATTGGCTCCATGACTGTTGGATAACGCTCTGGTATGAAGCGTCCACCGGGAGCATCGTATTCGTGGTTGCCGGGGATGATGTTCTTCAATCCCATTTTCGCCAGTGCTTGATTCTCGACTTCGCCGCCGTTTGTATAGGCAAAATTGACGTGTCCGGAAAGTGCATCACCCGCTACGTTGAATTCAGATGGAATGCCTTTGGCTGCTGCAATCGCAGTGCGTTCGTCGAGCTTTGTTTTCAGTTGCGGTAGTCGATCCAAATTGCTATGGAAATCGTTGATCACAAACTCGTTCATCTTCAAAGATCCGGCGTCACCTTTGATATTTGCAACGGTTCTTCCGACTATTTCGGGCGACCGTCGCAAGGCTGTGAAACCTCCGCCGAGAACGCCTCCCGCCAATGTTCCAAATGCCGTATCGATAGCGACGCCTTTCAGGACTGTTTCAATTCCACTGACTGGATTGTTTTTGATTTGATTCCAGTTATCGTCAGTTTGGTGGAAAGCGCTCCATGTCGCACTACCTGCTGCCCCCCCTGCCAAGCCTCGAAAAACGTTATGCTGAATGCCTCTCCACGCCGAACCTTCCACCAGCTGTTTGCCTGCTAATTGAGCAGTTTCCAGTGAGGTCTTGGCGCCCAGCTCGCCTCGACCAGCGTTTCTCAAAAATGCGCTGGATGCTCGTTGATCTGCCAGGCTGGCTGCGATTCCGGACAGTCCATCGACGGCTCCCCAGGCTAAGTCTGCGCTGGAAAGCGTGTGATCTTTGTTGTCCAACAAAGCTTCTTGTATTCCGCCTTTGACACCATATTTGGTGATTCCGCCGGCTAGCATGGCGACGGGAATGCTCAGGGCTTTTCCGTAAGGACCGGATGCAGATAGTAGACCAAAGGCTATGGCGCCGCTGGTTCCTGCTGCGATGCTGCTCACGACTTCCGAAGTCGCTTGCCTGAAATGTACGCTGCCGAGTTCGTCTCGCCACTTATCGCTTGAGTCTTTACCCGTAAGCAATGGTGACTGATTTTCTTGAACGGTGAGCTGATCGGCTACCAATTCCTAACTCCAGAGGCTGAATGTAGAGTATGTGAATAACGAATGGTCGTATGTCGGGAAACTACGAACGTTAGAGCGTAAAATGCCCATAGGCGCACAGGGATAGATTGATGGCAGAACAGGTAGAAGGAGCACCCACGCAATGCAGTCGCTGTGGCGCTGCCCTCTGCATCCGCAAGCAAGTGATAAATCTTGCTCTGGGAAACGTGGAGGCGCTGTTTTGCCTTGTTTGTTTAGCTCAAAACGAGCAAGAGACGCCCGAAAACTTGGTCTCGGGGCTGGTCGGCTATATTGTGGGCCGGGATTGCCTTCGCAAAGAGTGGGTGCGCTATAAAGGCATCGAGGACTGTCCAGAGCCGACCACATGTATTCCCCAAACCTGTTTCAATAAAAGTGATGAACAAGCACGACCTTGATTTGCGTGGCGTAGCCTGCCCAATGAACTTTGTTAAGACCCGGCTCTTCCTCGATAAGGTGCCAGCTGGCGACGTTTTGAACGTTTTGCTGGACGCTGGCGAGCCCATCGAAAGCGTCACATCCAGCGTGGGCGCGGAAGGACACGCTATCGAGAGGGAGATAAAGTGCCCAGAAGGGCACTATCTCTTGAGTATTCGCAAAGTATGAATCGTTTCCTGTTGACAAAAGACCCAAAAGCTAAGAGTATAAGCCGCGTTCTTGATTACATTTGAGACGTTTAGGAGTCCGCAAGCCTTGCCATATTCCCGGAAGGCCAACAAAAATCCAAGCAATTTCTGGGGGTCCGTTCTGCGGAACTCCACTTTGTCATTTGCAGCTGGTTTGTTGGTTTTAGGCGCCTCACAGGCTGCCATAGCTCAGCAGTCAGACCCTGAAGCTGCTATTGAAGCGGCAAGGCAGGTCGTGCAGCAATCTCCTGAAAACGCCAAAGCTCGTTATGACTTGGGACGCGCTTTGAGAATTGCCGGAAAGAATCAAGAAGCCGCTTCTGAGCTACTTGAAGCAACCTCGATGGACCCGTCTCTGTATGTTGCCTATCATGAGTTATCGCTGACAAAAGCGCGCCCGCAACAAATTGATGAAGCTATTGACCGGCTGACGATTCTCAAAGACCAGAAACCAAAAGATTTGATGTTGCGCGTGGCGCTCTCTGAACTGTTGGAGCAAAACGGTAAGGTTTACCAGGCATCACGCATTCTGGTGGATATTGTCTACCAGAACGGAGTGCCTGAAAAATACGTCGCCCGTGTCAACGCCCGTATTCACTACCTTCTTTCCAAAGCTAAAGATGTTCACGCCACCGAAAAGGTGGCCAGCGAAGACGCCACAGAAGAAGACTCTCTACCGCCGCCATTGCCCGAAGCCAGCCTGCGTCGCAATTTGTCTGCATCAAAAATCAAAGATTCGAAATCAGGTCAAGGATTCGGACACGCGCCGCTTTTGCCGTAAAACTAGTTAGCGTTAATGTGCAACATCAAGCTCAGAGTGCCGCTTCACGGTATGCTTTAACACGTGGGCAATGCGTTTTGCCTCTTATTGGACGGTCAAATGAAACGAACAAGCCTCTGGTGCTTTTCGCTTGCAACTTTGCTTCTCAGCAGTGGTTGCGCCAAAACCATCACCACCTCTGAAGTGACGAAAAAGCAGGAGAGCGGCGAGAATCTCTACTACGGAAAAGATGGCGTACAACATCCGCCCACTTCTCGAGAGGCTTCAGCTCTTGCCAGTGCGCAGAACCAACAACTGTCGGGCTTCAACGCTGAAGTGGAAACAGCAGTTGCAGATCAGAGTTTAGTCGCTTGGAGAAAAGCAATCGCCGGCGATGAGAAAGGTTCGCTGGCTCTGATGGATAAACTGGACGAGAAATATCCAAATATTTTGACCTTGAAGTTTATGCGCGGGCAGATTCTAGAGCACTTCGGCAAGAAGAAAGAAGCCCTCAAGTACTACCAAATGGCAGTTACAGGCAACGAATTCAGCTCGCTCAAGCTATTCAAATTGGCGGAAATAAAACGCACCACTGGCGATGCCAAAGGTTCGATCGAGGATTATCAGGTTCTCTTGAAACGCGCGCCAGATTTCGTTCCCGCCAAAGTGGGACTGGCTCAAGCCTATTTGGCTCTGGACAAAAATTCGGCGGAAGGGAAGAAACTAATCGGCGAAGCGCTCGAACTCGAGCCCACTAACAAAGAGGCGAAGGCCATACAGTCGACGTTCAAAAACAAGTGAGAGGATTGGTGAATGTCCAAAAATGCGGCAGAACTTGATAGAGCACAATCAGTAAACGAAATTGCTGTTGATGGTTTCGATCACATCGAGTTTTATGTAGGCAATGCCTTGCAGGCTTGTTACTACTACCATCACGGCTTCGGTTTCGATCTGGTTGGATACCGTGGTTTGGAAACGGGAGACAGAACAAAAGTCTCTTATGTGCTCAAGCAGGATCATGTCTATTTGATTCTGACTGGTTCGCTTAACGCTACCAGTGACGTTGCCGAGCACGTTCATCAGCACGGCGACGGCGTTAAGTCTGTTGGATTTAGAACTCGTGACGCAAAAGCTGCTTACGAAACTGCCATCGCTCGTGGTGCTAAGTGCGCGGGTAAACCAGTTGAACATGAAGACGAACACGGAAAGTTTGTCTCAGCCTCAGTGCAAACTTACGGCGAAACGATTCATACCTTTGTTCAACGCGGTGACTACAAAGGCGCATTTATGCCAGGTTTTAGTGCCGTCAAGCAGAAGCAAGGCAAGCCGGTCGGACTGGCTGCTATCGATCACGTTGTAGGCAACGTTGAAATCGACAAGATGGACACTTGGGTGAAGTACTATCAGGATGTATTTGGCTTTTACGTCTATCAGTATTTCGACGCCAGCGACATCAGCACCCAGTATTCTGCGCTGGTATCAAAAGTGATGGCTAACAAGAGCGGATCTGTGAAGATGCCTCTGAATGAACCTGCCGAAGGCAAGCGTAAATCGCAGATCCAGGAGTATTTGGATTATTACACCGCCCCTGGCGTGCAGCACATTGCCATCGCTACGCGCGACATCATCGCCACTGTGACTGACCTTCGCAATCGCGGCATTGAATTTCTGACAGTTCCACAATCCTATTACGATGCGCTTCCAGCTCGGGTTGGTGAAATTGACGAAGATATCTCCAAGTTAGCTTCGCTAGGCATCTTGGTTGATAGAGAGTCTGAAGGTTATTTGCTCCAGATCTTCACCAAGCCAGTCCAAGATCGTCCAACTCTGTTCTTCGAAGTGATTCAACGCAAAGGTGCCAAAGGCTTCGGCAAAGGCAACTTCCAGGCGTTGTTCGAATCAATTGAACAAGAACAAGCGAAACGAGGAAATTTGTAAGGGCGTGCATGAGGTTTTGAGAGGAAGTCGGATGTTTGGTATCAAGCGCCAAATCTTTTTGCTGTTGCTACTTTTAACGAGTCATATAGTTGTCAGTTCTCCTGCGCTGGCGAACGTGAGAGTGCCGGCAATTTTTTCAGACGGCATGGTTTTGCAGCGAGACAAGCCGATCCGCGTTTGGGGCACATCCGAACCAGGCGAGTTGGTTGGTGTGAAAATCGCCGATCAGGCCGCGGTGGTTACCGCTGATAACAAAGGTAGATGGGGCGTAACTCTTAAACCTATTCCCTACACACCAACACCGCTCGAAATGGTTATTCATGGAAAGAGTGAAATCGTCATTCACAATGTTTTGATGGGCGAGGTTTGGCTTTGCGCTGGACAGTCGAACATGGGGTTGCCGTATCGCAAAACTGATTACAGCGAACGAGACACCTCTGCCGCAAATCACGCAACCTTACGCCTTTTCAAACTCAATAGCGATGAAAGCGCCTTCGTTCCTCAGACGGATCCCAATCTTCACTGGACTGCTTCGACGAAGGAGGATGTTGAAAAATTTTCCGGTGTCGCGATGTTCTTCGGTTTGGATTTGTTCAGGGCACTTAACGTTCCGATCGGATTGATCCAATCAGCTCATGGTGGGGCTTCCCTCGAAACTTTTGTCAGCCGCAACGCAATTGATAATTCGAATGAATTCAAATCGGTTGGCGTCAACTCCGACAAAAGTTTTGCTCTGTACCAGGACTCGCAGGACCAGTACAAGAAAGATATTCAAATGTGGTTTGCCAACGGCAATAAAGGCGACAAACCAGAAGAACCAGTACCACCAAAAATGAAGAAGGCATCGGTGGCCTTCGATACTCTTTTGGCTCCTGTAGCTCCTGTCGCCTTGCGCGGAGTAATCTTCTATCAGGGAGAGGCTGACGTATATTTATCAGCATTGCGATACAGAAGATTGTTCGCATTGATGGTCCAGGATTGGAGGAACCAGTTCAAGGATCCAACTTTGCCAATCATTTATGTGCAGCTGCCGAACTATGGCACTAAGCAGAAAGTGCCTGAAGACAGCGATTGGGCGATTATGCGCGAAACGCAAGCGATCTGTCGCCGAATTCCTTACACCTATATGGTGGTAACGCTTGACACCATTCCCGGTGCCGATGCCGGCATGCACGCCACGCAGAAGAAAGAAATAGCACATCGTTTGGCCGCGTGCGCACTGGCCACTCAGTATCATATCTCCAAGCCCTACGCGAGCCCAATCTATGATTCGATGGAAATTCAGGGCAAGAAGATCCGCATCAAATTTCGATATGCAGACAAGGGTTTGATTTCGAACTCGCTTCCCATCACGGGTTTTGAAATCGCCGGCGAAAATAAAAGATGGACTCCAGCAGATGTGCAAGTGGACGGAGACTGTGCAATCGTCTGGAGCCCCAGAGTGCCGAGTCCAGCAGCGGTACGCTACGGCTGGGCGGATAATCCTACAGTCAACTTGTATAGTGCGGACAAACTTCCAGTCACCCCGTTTAGAACAGATGATTGGCCTCGTCTAACTCAAAAGAAGAGTTTCTAGGCAAATAGAAAGCCAAGTAACAAGCCCAGCAACAAGCCAAGTAACAAGCCAAGTAACAAGCCAAGTAACAAGCTTGTAAAAAGGATAATAACAAGGCCAGTAACAGTAAAAAGGCCAGTAAAAAGGCAGCCCGAAGGCTGCCTTTTAAATTTTTTCGGTTGCCGAAATTACTTTGTGAAAGTAATTGTGCAAGCCTTTTCGCCCATTTTAACATCGGCCTTGAGGTCGAATGCTTTGGCGGTTTCCATTGCGCAGTTCTGGAATGAAGCACTAGCTTTTTCTTGCTGTTCTGGTGTCATTTTGCCCATCATTTTTTCCATCTGATTCCACATCGCGCAAGAGACGTAGTTCAATGTGGCTGATTTGTCATCGCCCATGATTTCGATTTGGCTACCGAATACGTTAGTTTCGGTTTCAGCCATTGCTTTGACCAATTCGATAGGGGTCTTAACACCGAGAGCTTTGTAGTGCTCGATTTTGCCGTGGCGTACTGTTGTTTCGTATTCATTGAGCAAGTTCATGTCGCCGTGCTTCATGAGTACGCTCTTTGCTGAGAAACACATATTAGCAGCCATTGCAGCAGCTGCTTCCTGGATTTGCTTTACTGTCCAAGTTGCTTCTACAAGGTTCTTTGTTGGTGTTGTTGTTGTCATTCTTTAAACGCTCCGATCTGGGGTATGTGCAAGATTGTATGCCGCTTTCGGAGTAAATGAGCCCGCTTTAAGAGATCATTCTGTATTCTTCTTGGCAAGCCCTGACACTTATTTCGGACAATGCTGATTTCGCCAAACATTAGATCAGAACTGGATTTGCTCTTCGCTCAGCAATTAGAACGATGTCGTTTATAGACAACAGTTATTAATTGCACTCGAGTTCAATCGAGTTGCCAGTTCTATTGAAACTCAGTATTCATCAACACCTATCTATCGTGTGCACCTATTGTTGTGCTCCAGAGCAAAGCCAAATAGATGCCTCGTTCTCCGGCTCTGGATGTGAATGCCCTCAAGCTCTTACAAGCGGGTGCTTAAATTGATGCACAAATATATGCATCAATTTAAGCACCCGCTCCTAAGGCCGCTAGAACTGCCGTAGCACTAGATAAGGCTGCGCATCAATGTAAAGTGTGTTCTTACGACATTGACGCGACGACGGCGCGCAATCCCTTAATAAGCAATTCGTTCTCTTCAGGTTTACCGATCGTTATGCGGATGCAGGTTGGCAGTCCAAAAGCAGTTAGTGGGCGGATTGCGATACCGTGACGCAGCAGTCCCTCGTACAGTTGAGCAACGCGCTCAGCAGTATCCATTTCTACAAGGATAAAATTGCCATGAGATGGAACGCGTATCAGTCCAAGGCGATCTAGCTCTTGCGTGATTAAGTTCATGCCGGCTTTGTTGTTGGCAAGCGTTCTATCCTGGAAAGCATCATCAGCTAAAGCGGCTAATCCAGCTGCTTGCGCCAAAGAGTTGGGTTCGAACGGCAGTTTGATGCGATTAACGAAATCGATCAAGTATTCATGACCAAGTCCATAACCCAGACGAATTCCTGCCATTGCATAAGCCTTCGAGAAGGTTCGCAAGGTGAGAACGTTGTCGAGTCTGTAGCTCATCGAATCAGGGAAAGCTGGATTGTCTCCGCTGAATTCGTAATAAGCCTCATCCAGAATGACCAGAACGTGTTCAGGCACTTTCTTGATGAACTCATCGAATTGATTGCGGGTGATGATTGTTCCAGTTGGATTGTTCGGATTGCACAAATAAATGATTTTGGTTCGTTCGTTGATCGCAGCAGCAATCGCATCTAAGTCGAAGGCGTAATTCTTCAGAGGCACCATATTTAGTTTGACGCCCTGGGCGCGAACTAAAACGTAGAGACCAATGAAGGTTCCTTGCGAAGTGAGAACTTCATCGTCGCCGTGCAGGAAGGCACGCACGATGTTAGCCATCGTACTTTCAGAGCCACTGCCGAGCGCTACATTTTCGACTTTGACGTTGTACCGCTCTGCCAGCGCTGTTCGCAACTTGATGCCGCCCATCTCTGGATAGCGATTCATGTCTTGCAGCGATTCGTGGATCGCCTTGAGCGCACTCTCTGGCGGGCCAAGAGGGTTTTCGTTGGAAGCTAAGTTGATAAACCGTTCAATGCCCAGCTCTTTCTTCAGCTGCTCAGGCGGGCGGCCGGGCTGATAAGGCTTGAGGGCTTCAATGTGTGGTGGTACGAGCCGTTTAGGAATCGGCTGCCCGGCGCTCGAAGCTGACATCTGGCTTGGGTCTGACATTGCCGCGAGGCGTTGGATTAGAGTGACCATGGATACCTTAGCAAGTTGAAGGTTGTGAAGCAACAAAAAACCGGCCGCCTGGAAGACTGGGTTCCTGAGCGACGTTCATTCAATTTATATACGATAAGCTATCACCTGGGAGTGCTGCAGACAAATTAATAACCTGCGTTTTCAGGCTTTATCATAAATTCTTAAACTTGTTTGTAACGGCGGAGATTCTCTCGACAAGCGCCAATTGAAGCCTTGATGTCAAGCCTTTTTGTGTAAAGTAAAAACTGGTGCCACTTTTGCAACTTCCTGGACGGCTTTACAACCTGTATCCGATATCTATATGATAGGATTGGCTCCTACGCGGGTGTAGTTCAATGGTAGAACGGCAGCCTTCCAAGCTGCACACGCGGGTTCGATTCCCGCTACCCGCTCCAGTATTATTGTTGATGTGTTACTCGAAGAGTTGGTGTTCCACCGCCTCTGTATTTTGGTGAGCCACAAAAATGCCTGAACAGAAAATTTGTCTGAGTGATGTGCTGGTTGCGAAGAAGCGAATCGAGAAGTACATTGCCAACACGCCATTCGTAAAGAGCAGCTGGTTAAGCAGTCTCACAGGCGCCGACATTTATATGAAGTTGGAAAACGTCCAGGTAACCGGTTCGTTCAAATACAGGGGCGCACTGAACTCGCTCACTTGGGCTAAAGAGAATCACATCAACAAAGTCTTCACTGCTTCCGCCGGAAATCATGGTTTGGGAATTGCCGAAGCGGCAGTGCACACTGAAATCGAAGCCACCGTTTGCGTGCCGCAGACTGCATCGCCTTTGAAGAAGCAGAAACTGCAAGCCTATAGCATCTCTCTCATTCAGCACGGCGAAGAGTGTGATGTTACAGAAGCCTATGCGCGTCGTCTGGCTAATGAAAAGAAGGGTTTTTACGTTTCGCCTTACAACAATAAGGAAGTAATTGCAGGCGCCGGCACAATCGCCCTTGAGATGTTGGAAGTAATTCCGACGCTGACCACGATTGTTGTTTCAGTGGGCGGAGGTGGATTGGCAAGCGGTATCGCCATTGCTGCCAAAGCAATCAATCCTGACATCAAAGTAATCGGCGTTGTCGCAGCAAATTCGCCCGTAATGAGCACTTCTGTCATTGCCGGAAGAGTCGTGCGTGCGTTCCAAGACAAAACAATTGCAGATGGAATTGCTGGGAATATCGAACCCGAATCAATCACTTTCGATTTGGTCAAAGAACTGATCGACGATTGGGTAACTGTTGATGAGCAAGATATCGTCTCCAACGTGTTCGACTTCCTCGACAATGAGGGGATGTTGATCGAGGGTGCAGCCTCAGCCACAGTCGCAGCAATCAGCAGGAAACTTTTGACATTTAGTCCAAAGGAAAAAGTTGGCATCGTCATTTGCGGCGGAAATATCGCCCGCAACGACTGGCGCGAAATTCTGGTGAATCATTTGGTCGGCGCTAAGAAAGCTTAGCGGCGTCGTCCTTAGCTACGTCGTCCTTAGATACGATGTCTTGAGCAACGTATTTTGTTGCGCCTTTGCTGAACAACACAAAGATCATGACTATATCGCCAAAGATACCAGGGATGCTGACTCGACCTAGGTTAGAGAGCAGTTCAACGACGATGCAAATTCGAGCCGCCTTCAGCCAACGTTTGCTGCGCCGGAATGTTGCTGGCAAAACGGGTAAAGTCAAGGAAAGTGAAGCAAGCGAATAACCTAATATGTAACCTGGGTCTTTTGCATTTGCACCCAAGGATGCTTGCAATCCTTGCCATACGCCAAGAGCGGCGCCACTTGTTGGCGGGTTGGCAAGGAAGATAGATTGCAGTGTCACAAGTACCATGATTATCGCAATTCTAAAGAATAGAAGGCCAACTGCAAATTTGAGTGAGATCGGCATTTTGATTTTGCCGTCTATTTGCTCTGTAGTAATCAATCTAACCCTCTATGCGACAGTCTGACCTGACGTATTATAGTGCTTTGGAGATGGCTGCCCGATCATATGTGGTGCTCATTCCATAAGCCGGTTAAAACTCCTGCCAGAAACAAAAGAACAGTTAATCCCAGCCCCAAAATGGCGAGAGAAGCGCGCTTGTTCGCAGCGATCCACACTGCAGCGGCACTGAGCGTGATACCGGACAACATATTAAAATTGATCTTGGTTATCGGGCTGATTTCTGCTGCAGGATATGCGTCCCATCTTCCAGAATCGGTTGTGGGCCAATGTCAGCGTTTCGACATGCCTTCGTCAGTTTTGAAAACTATGCTAAGTCAGTGGTTCTTCACAAAGTGGATACACTGCATCTGACATATTCTGCCCGCCTGATATTGGTTAACACCTATGAAAGAAGCGATTATTCAAATTTACTTGGAAGTTGGAACCACAGCAAGCAGCTCCGGTCATTTGCAGATTGCGGACACCATGTTCGGAGCCGCTATCGAAGAGCTGCAGACCGTCGGGGAGAAGAATGGCAGCTTGTGCAAAGTCTTATTTGCCGTTTCTGAAATCTATGTAAAAGCGGGAAGAATTTCCAAAGCACTGAATTTGCTCAAGCGAGCTTTGATCATCAGTGAAAATGTAAGCGGTAGAAACTCGTCGCAATACTTAGAAGCACTAGATCGAATGGCCGCTTTATTCGTTCAGCAGGGGAAGCTAGGCACCGCAGAATTGTATCTGAAACGCGCTCAACTACTGGAATCATCCTTGCCAATCGTGAACGTCAATCGCCAGTTGCGCAGATTGCTTCAGCTGTGTGCGGTTGTATCTGAGAGACAGAAACCGCAGGAAGCAGAGTGCTTATTTTCAGAGTTCAAGAATCTAGAACAACAGTTAACTAGGCAGTAAAGACGAGGCGCTGTCCTTCGCCACACATGTGATAGTTTGGCAACACGTATTGTCAGCTAGCTATTGCCGAGTC
This sequence comes from Candidatus Obscuribacterales bacterium, assembly GCA_038322035.1. Taxonomy (GTDB): domain Bacteria; phylum Cyanobacteriota; class Vampirovibrionia; order Obscuribacterales; family Obscuribacteraceae; genus PALSA-1081. Next base: position 4,101 of record JBBQFO010000104.1, on the reverse strand, counting down.
CTTCCGATCGTGGTCAGCAGTGCTACCACGAAACTTTTGTTTGCGTATGCACGCGTCCAGAGGTTGCGCTAATTTGCACCCTTGGGTGGATTTGTGATACTGGCGCCTACATGCGCAGATCACGAATAGCTAGCTTGTAGAGTGGTTAAAGCGGTGTGGAAAAACACGTACATTCAGCTAGCATCTCTGTCGCTTATTTTGTGATGGGCAGAAAATTAGGTCTTATCTGTCAAACTTTAAGATTCCCTCTGCCACCATTGGTAGTGGTTGCGTAAAGTACGCGTTGTGAATTCGCGTAACCTTATGCTAGTGCCTGATCACTAACAAGCATGCGGGGATTACGTAGTTTTAGCTCTCAGAAGTTCTCTAAAATCGAGCCGGGAAAACACGTATTTTTAGCTGGCATCTATGTATCAGAAACTGAAATGCACAGCTACAGCAATTCATTGGCTGTTATCAGTTCTGTCTATACAAGCTCTTCAACAGCAATGGACGAATTCGAATCAAGCTGGTGCGGAATTTGAAGGGTTGCCATTGATATCCCCTTTATTGAAGAATGAAGACAACTACCGTAATTTCCTTCTTCGAGAAAAATATCCACTCAGCGACACTACCTTTCCACTAGCAACGATTTCACTCAGATCCGCAAGATCAAGTAGAAGGCATCGTGTTAATGCGTTCATGATTCCCGGAACTTTCATCGTTGTTTTTAGCTAGTCTGAGATCTAGGAAGGGCAAGCGCTCCTTCGCGCGAACTAAACGCGGATGCGCTAGATTCGCTCTCTCAGTAACAGTGTCACCACATCACTGTGGTGCTTTCAATCACTGCGACAAATTGGAGGTCCTTATGACTTAGTTGATACCGTCCGCGACCAGTTGTTGAGCTGTGACAGCAATCTGGTCACTTCGTCATCGGTAAGTGTTTGTTGCTCAACACTTTCCGAAGCTAGCGCAGAACCTGCGCTTTTTCTCAGTCAGGAGGACTATATGAATAACTTTCCATCGCCCGAGCTGCTTCTTGCGAAACGAGATGAGCTGCAGGCTGAGCTCATTGTCCAAGAGATTTACAAGGCTCTCCTTTTGGATCCGCACCAGGCCTATATCAACACAACCAGGTATTCTTCCGAGGCGGTAAACATTGCTGGTCGCAAAATCGCCGAACTCGCAGAAGACGGCACCACTGGTGGTTGGGTACTTCGGCCTGCTTCGCGCTTTCCAGGCTGGTTGCACGTTATTCCGATGAGCAGAAACATTGCGCCGCCGCCCCTTCGGTTTGCACTCTATCGTGATCAATCAGATCAGGGTCCCTGGGATCTGCTTGAGGGAGTCTCCGACTAAGAACACGGCCCAACGAAGATGTAACCTCGAAATCAGGCTCCTTGAGCCTGATCTTGAGGCAAGGAGCTTTGTGAAAAAACTAGCGAACATGGTGCACAAGTATAAATTGTGGATGATCGTCGTTGCTGCAGTCTTTCTCTCCTTCGGTCTCACTAAGGTGGATTTGGCAAACTGGCACCAATCAGACCGTACGAACCCGCAAGTGGTATTTACCGATTTGACAGCAGATAACATCAGCGTACTCCTTCAAAGCAAGCTGCCGATCTATATTGAATTCGTAAATCAATCAATCGACAGCTCAGCTCAACAGCTCATTCTTAACGAGAGTCTCCAGTCTTTCGTCGGCAAAATCACATTCGTTCGCATCAACGTACAGAGCCAACCGGCACTAGCAAAGGCGATCGAGGAGCAGGTTATTAATCCGTTTTTACAAACGGTAAGTATGCAGGTGCCGAGCCAATATCCGGTTCCTATGCACCTGCTGATCACGATATCGAGTCGGAGCACGGAGCCAGTGGTTTTAAATCTTGGCGCCGGAATTATGACGGCAGCCGAAACACAGAGCTTCGTCAGTGATGGTTTGGGGCGCCTCAAGGCATATGAGTCGCAGAAGTAGCCCACACCGACGATCTCTAATCCGCCCTGCCAAAATCAAGTATCCATAAAGGATGGTGATGTTATGCACTCGTTTGCATTGATGTTTCCCGTTGTATTCATAATGTTGTTGATGGTCACATTCCGAGGCTTTGGGCGAAACGTGCTCAAGTGGCTGTGGGATCAAAAATTCGTTCTCGCAATTGCGATTGCCGCTGCTGCTACTGCTATAGAGATGATTGGACTTAGTGCAATCACCAAAGCACTTCCGGTCGTGGCTCAGCTAGCCTTCCAGCTCCTCTTTGCGGTTATGTTCATGGTCGTTCAGTTCGGCGCCATGATGTGGATCATGTCGCGTCCTCGAGTGACGTGGTATCAACCAGGCGAGCTGAACTTGACCTATGAAGACTATGTTGGCAATCCAGTGGTTCTGCAATTACTCAAGGAATCGATTGAAAACATTCGCAGCAATACACAATTTGCCGCAATGGGAGGTAAGCCGTCGCGGGGGATCCTACTTTCAGGACCTCCTGGAACCGGCAAGAGTTACGGCGGTCGGTTGGTCGCTTCGGTCTGCAAAGTTCCCTTTTGCTTAGTAGATGCCGCTTCGCTGCAAAGCGCTTTCATGGGCATGGGCAGCATGACGGTAAACTCGCTTTACTCGCAGGCTCGCAAATACGCCACTAAATATGGTGCCTGCATAATCTTTCTGGATGAACTGGATGCGATTGGTGGGGCACGAATTAAACAAGGTGCTGGAACAGGCATGATGGGCGGCATGATGATGGGCGGAGGCAGTCAGCTGCTCAATACACTACTGACAAATCTTGATCCCCCACCTGCGGATCAGACATGGAGGTCGAAAATGCTGCGTCGACTGGGCTTCCCGACTGCACCGGCGACGACGCCGTATGTCCTGACGATGGGCGCCACAAACTTGCCCGAGTCGCTGGACGCTGCCCTGACTCGCGACGGACGCATGGATCTGAAGATCCACGTAGATTTACCCGATGTGGACGGCCGCATGGCACTGTTTGCCCACGAACTCAAAAAGATTCGCACCGCCGATGAGCTTGATGTTGGCTCTGTGCCAATTTGGTCGGCAAAATTTGACGGAAACGACAACAATTATCTGACTGATACTGTGCGGGCAAACATTCGCCACCTCGCCTTGCAAACAAGCGGCTGGTCTCCTGCTGAAATTAAAACGGTTGTCACCAACAAGGCCGTAGCCGAAGCTGCCCGCACTGGACAGACAGTCGTGCGGATGCAGGACGTCGTCGCCGCCAGGCGCACGAAATCGTATAACGTCAAGCAACCGCTTCTATCGATGTCTATCGAAGAGAAGCGGAGGATTGGATACCACGAAGGTGGTCACGCTTTCATGGCTATCGCTGCCGCCGGGGATGAAAGGATTGTTGAATATGCTACGGTTATCCGCCGCGGAAACGCCCTGGGCATGGTTGCTTGGGCTTCTAAAGGTGAGCGCTACAATCAGACTAAAGCTGAATTGATTAGCTACATCGACATCTGCCTGGCTAGCCGGGCTGTCGAGATCGAGTGCTTGGGCGATGATCAGTCGCAAAACGGATTTTCTGGCGACTTGGCACAGGCGACTACGGCCGCAATCAATATGATCGGTCGCTTCGGTATGGACGACGAGTTGGTCAGTTTGGAGGCACTTGGAGTTCCGGTCTCGAAAGCAAAGATCAATCGTCTGCTGCAGAAGCGTATGGCCTTGGTGCGTGCCATCGTGAGAAACTACAAACCTGTTGTGGTCGCCCTTTCCGAACTGATTATTGCTAAGGAAGAAGTGGATGGTGACGAACTATACGCTTGCTTCTACAGCATGCTTCCGGTTGGAATTGTCATCGAAGAAGCGATCTTGGCGACTTCTCGAGAGATTGAATCAGAATACCTTGCTGGTCGGCGACAAAATGACGAATTTGCGGAAAATTCTGCAAACGACATGAAATCCTGACAGACCGGTCCAACAACTCGCCAAGGCTGCCCCTGGAATTTAATTCCTGGGGCAGACTGCTCGTTTGCAATTATGAGGGATGGAGAAATTATGAAAGATTCTTCCGCAGAAGCTCTTACGACGACATCAATCGACACCGTCATTGAACCCTCAGCCTTCCAGCGGGTAGGCGTAGTGCGAAGGAGAAC
>JBBQFO010000103.1:0-16033 GCA_038322035.1 Candidatus Obscuribacterales bacterium | reverse complement strand
AATCGGATCGAAATAATCATATGGTGGAATATCGACGACGCCTTCATCTCCATAAATAAGATCAGCATTTCCACCAGCTTGTCGAACGAAGCTGTCCATGCTCGTTGGCGGCAGACCCAGGCGGTTCTTACCTTGCGCGTTCGCCGGCAAGTTCATTGAAGTTGATAGGACGAGGGCAAGGAGAAAATACTTTTTCATAACGAACTCAGCTCCGATTTTTAATAGCCGAAGACCGGTGCTAACCAGTGATTGTTACCTGAAGGCATGTCATCACGTGGGAGCTGAATGTTTGCACCCCAAAGGCCATTGGGATTTAAACCTAAACGGTTGTTTTTTGTTGTGCGATCGAAAGTCGGTGATTCTACAGTTTGATAAGTGCGTGTTTTTCCATTGTTGTGCATTCCAAGCTGTCCCTGAGCTCCGCTTGATTCCATGGCACCACCTGAATTAGACATCGATCCGTTGTAGCGACCGCCGCCTTCACTCATTTCTGCGCCGCCATTGCCGGCAGACGCGTTGACGCCACCCGGACCGAACGTGCCGAAGCTGCCGCCGGGACCAGTGAAGGTGCCAGTGCCGCCATAATTGCCGCCAGAGTTAACGGTTCCGCCTACGCCGCCCGGTCCATTGAAACTGCCGCCACCGCTGCCGAAGGTTCCTCCGAAACCGTTGTCGGTGCCAACTGAGACATTGCCGTTGCTGTTGAAGGTACCGCCGTAACCGTCACCATTGAAATTGCCGTTGACTCCGCCAGGACCAATTCTCGCGTTTAGGTCGACGTTACCACCGCCTGTGTTGAGTGTAACTCCGCGCGAGTCGATGCCGACCAATCCGCTGCCGAGGAAGCTGTTGCTGTCGAATGACTCATACACCTGAGCTTGGGCTGGAGCAGCCAGGGCTGTAGTTATTGAGCAAGCAATGAGGATTTTTTTCAACATTTAATTTTACCGTTGCTGACTAAAGGTTCGACGAGAGAAGACTTTTAATTGCCGAAAAACGAGTTCCTGAGCCAGTCGAGTGTGGATTGCGTAGAAGATGTGGAGTTCGGTATCTGCACTACAGGTCTGCCGATCGGAGCGCCCATGCCGCGTCCTGGTGATCTCATGCCGGCAGGTGCGATGCCCGACATATCGACTGTGTTGAAATCAACTGAGCCAAGTGAGACGTTCGGCAGCATTCCACCGTAGGCACCACCTGGGCTGCCCCCAGTTTTTGGATAAGCTCCCATATAAGGTTTCACTGCGCCATTATCAAAACCGTAATTGAAACTTCCAGATGGGAACGGCGTGTTGCCGATCGTTGTTGTGCCTGGTGCCATTGGCGCTGTGCTAACCTGGTTGAGACCGCCTCTTCCGGGGTTCACCATCGGTTCAACCCGTGGCGTTTGGAAACTGGTGTGGTCATCCATTCCTGGAGTTGCAGTGTTCGGGCTGATGTAGTTCTGGGCTCGTGGGTTATAGAGTTTCTTGGCTTCGTGGCCGGTGTTCAAATAGGTATCTTGACCACCCAAATAGCCCTGGCTTCCGCTCGAGTCGTACACGTCGCCAGAGGCTGGAGCACCGCCGACTTGCGCCTGGGCAATTCCGCACGAGGCGACTGCCGAGAGGGCAATGGCTAGACTGAGAAGAACGTTTTTACTTTTCATATGTAAGACCTATACCGGTTTAACCCAGAGATTGGTTCGGAAAGAGCAATTTAGTAAGTTGATGAAGCCGGGGAGCTCCATTTGATCATCTAATTAGCGTGAATCCGGAAAAGTGGCACTAAATAGACTATTAGATAGGTTGAATGTTACTCTCGCCACCAAGCCTTGTCAATAGTCTGATATCGGCCCAAGAGGTTAATTCTGGCGGCTTTCCAGCGATTTGCACCAGCAGCTGACGGGCAAAAAGTTTACTTCGGAATGCCGGAAGTCGGCTTCGCCTCTTTGTCCTGCGATAATTTGCAGCGTTGGAGCAAAATATGCTTGCCGAGCGCGTTTGCTGCCGAGCGCATAGGGTGGACTGGTAAATCGCCTTTAATGCTCAAATGAGGAGTCAGTGAAAAGCTCAATTTACCTGGCGATTGAAACGAGTTGCGATGAGACCGCGGCCGCAGTGGTGGCGGACGGCCGCAGAGTTTTATCCAGTCATATCGTTTCGCAAACCGCTATTCATCAGGTTTTCGGGGGAGTGGTTCCAGAGGTGGCAGCGCGGCAGCATGTCGAAACGGTAAACGAAGTCGTCGATATCGCTCTGAAATCCGCTCAGGTCAAGCCTTCCCAGTTATCCGGTATTGCGTGCACGAATGGACCAGGATTAATCGGTACTTTGTTGGTCGGACTGTCAGCGGCTAAGGCGCTTAGTTGGGCTTGGGACGTGCCGTTGATTACAATCGATCACTTGCTCGCTCACGTTTGCGCCAACTATCTCGATACTGATCTGGAGCCACCTTTCATCGCATTACTGGTGAGCGGTGGGCATACTCAAATCATTCATTTCGATTCATACAGCAACGGCAAGATCCTCGGTCAAACCCTTGACGATGCGGCCGGTGAAGCTTTTGATAAAGTGGCCCGGCTTTTGGGTCTAGAGTATCCCGGCGGTCCCGCCATTGATAAAGTTGCGAAACTTGGTGATTGCAAGGCTTTTAGGTTTCCCGAAGGGGTTGTGTCGGGGTACGATTTCAGCTTTAGTGGATTAAAAACTGCAGTCCTGCGAACTGTAGAAAAGTTGCCAAAACCTTTGCCAGTAGAGGATTTGGCGGCATCGTTCCAGGATGCTGTGACACGCGTGCTGGTGAAGAAAACTTTGATGGCTCAGAAGGAATTCAATGTGCCGAGACTAGTTCTGGCTGGCGGGGTGGCAGCTAACAGCGATCTGCGCCGTAAGCTTTCCGAGCAATCTGCCGTGCAAGTTTATTTCCCGCGCCTTGAGTTTTGTACTGATAATGCAGCTATGGTCGGGGCCGCAGCTCACTTTTGTGGTGTACATGCAAGACTCGATGCACGAGTCTATTCACGAAACTAACTCCTGGATTTTGTTCGCGTTCACCTGAAACACTTGTATTTACAAGGTTTATAGTGTTTCTGCAGCCTTTATTACTACGGGTGAATGCCATATTCTTATAGTACTTCCCACAGAGTACAGGCGCATCCTGGTTCGTTGGTATTGTGTGCGTGATAGCATGGCCTTGATCGATCTCTACAGACGGTCGTATCTGACTCATGAAGATGAAGTCTAGATGATTATGGAATCGCTCGAAGAGTTAGTAGGTATCTCACAATGGCATTTGAAGATAAAGATTTGACCTGTCGGGACTGCAGCAAAACGTTTGTATTCTCAGGCGGGGAGCAGGATTTTTTCAGCGCGAAGGGCTTAGTCAATGAGCCTAAACGTTGTCCGAACTGTCGAATCTTGATGAGGGTTCAACGCAACGGCGAGGATCCAAGTCGAACTGCCGAAGTGAATTGTGCTGAATGCGGCTCTCCGACACGAGTTCCATTCCAGCCAAAGGGCTACAGACCGGTTTATTGCAGCTACTGCTTCCGGACTAAGAAGCTTGAGCAAGCAGATGTCAAAGAAGAAGAACAAATTCCAGAGATCGGCTCGGCTGCGTCTGTCTGAATCGAAAAGCATTGAGGGAGCAATCCACGCGTTGAGGGGGCACCCGCTGACGCTGTTTTCTTTCGTGTCTCTTGCGACGGCAATGTTTTGCTTGACGTCTTGTTCGACCTTGAATGCTCCAGATACTTCTGCGAAGACGCCTGAAAAGACGAAGACGGCTGGGGCAGTGCAGCAGGTGAAGGTGATCGTTGGACCTTTCGACATTCACCGCAAATACCGATCGATGGAAGGACCATATGTCACTGAGACGCTAAGAATCTCTGACCTTTTGGCGCAGAAAATTGTTATCGTCGGCGAAGATAAGGTCAAGTTTGTCGAGGATGGTTATCAGGCTACGATGGCGGCAAGCGTCCATGACCACGATGCTGTCAAACCTGCTCTAGTGAAAACACATGAGCCGAAACAGCTGATTTGGCTGACCGGTGTGAAGTTGGAAGTGCTCGATGAGCAAGGTAAGGTGCAGCCCACGTCGGAATTCATCTGTCATTGCAATGTTGACCTCGATCGACGTGACCAAGTCTTCCCTGAAACACACACCGGCAGCACCAGACTTTTCACCATCACGCAGGGGCAGACTGATATTCATTTCCCGGAAGGCTGTGCTGTCCCGCTTGCCAGCGACGAGTTGATACACCTTAAGTTTCAAGTTGCAAACCGCACAACAACAGCTCATCGTCGGTTGAAGCATTTATGCACAATTGATTTTGTCAAAGACTCCGACCTGACAAAACCGATGACAGCCCTTTCCTGGTACACGCCGTTTATGGCAGTCGAACTGAAGGATGCTACGAAACTGCCTGCGTCACAGATGCATGGACCGAGTTGCTTAGCTCTTTCAACAGCTGAGAACGCACCAAATGCGATACCGGGCACGGTGATCGATTACGCCCAGGGGCGGAAGGTTACAGGTCATTGGAAAGTGCCACCAGGTCTGCATCTTTATCAGTGCCCTTTGACCACGGCTCGTGATTTTGGTTTCAACAGTGAAGACCGGATCGTGCGCACTGTCTGGACGCATTGTCATCCTCTATGCAAGAAAGTGACCATGTTGGTTTGCGATGGTTCGAAGAAGACTCCAATCTGGTCAGTTGATGTCAACACTAAAACGGATTCCGGATTAGAGACGGCAAAAATAAGTGACTTGTATTTCAAGGACGGTGTCGTACTTCCAAAAGGCAAGCAGTTCGAAATAGATGCGGTCTACGACAACACGACTGGAACTGCGCAAGATTCGATGGTGTCGCAAGGAATCTTTTTTGAAGATCCCAAGTTCGTAAAGCCGAGCTGGACAAGGCAGCACGCCTTTGCTGACAACTCGGACGTATCGACTAAAGAGTGCACTGACCTTTATTGCGGGGTTAAGTGAGAAGTTTTTGAGCCTTGTTGGTCTTGAAAACGTTCGGCGGGAATGTGTGACTGACGTCAAAATCTCGGGCATGAACTTTTGTAATGGCTTGAACTCGAAAACATGCCCACCATGGGTGGGTGCATAACCCATCGTAACTGCAATCCTAATTCGGTTTTTTCCAGCCCGTCTACATCGCGGAGGTTCGCGCTTGTCAAGATAGGTTTTGGCGGCCCGGTGTTAATTGTCATTCCCTTATAATATTGCTCAGACTGAGTCTTCAGTGGATTTACAAACCTGTTAGAGGTCGAATGCCCGACGAAACGGAACCATGTCCTAGCTGCGGTCGGCCCACGCCGACTGGCCAACGTTGTGTCTATTGCTCAACCGTTACAGACCTAGATTTGAAGAGTCTTCAGCTCGATTACATGAAGTCTCATGGATCGGACGTTCCTGACGTACCGGTGCCATCTGCTGTCGCCATCGTGGTTCAAAAAACGGGGCAGAAATTTCCGCTCAAAAATAGTAAGGTGAAGATAGGGCGTGACCCTTCGAATCAGATTGTTATCCCCGATGACACCTTCACGTCCAGACACCATGCCTGGATTACCTTCGAAGAAGGAGACTTTTGGTTGGAAGATTTGGGTTCGACGAACGGTTCTTTGTTGAATGGCCACCCGGTGGTGAAGAGACAAGTCCTTTCCGCCGGTGATAAAGTGCGTGTTGGTCATACCGAACTGACATTCGAAGTGGAAAAGAGTTAGTTCGGCAATTTGGGTTGGTAGCAATTTTGGATGTGAGGTTTTAGAAACCACGAATGGCTGATGTCGGATCAGGTGGTGCCAACCGTATTGAGCTAGAGAGTCAGATTCTCTGCTCAGCTTTGCGCTTGAGTTGGGCTGACGCCGACAATATTGGCGTGGTCAGATCGGCGCGCGAGCTTTATCAACTCTTCCCTGACTTGATGCCACCACCGAAAGCTGATATTCCTGAGCGTCCAGACAATTACTACGAGTTGCTTGGACTGCGTTGCGACGTTCCGCAAAGTCTAGTGGTCGCTGGTTACTTACGCGCTGCTAAGAAATTTCTGCGAACTCAGAACGTCAAAGACAGCCGCCAGGATTACTACAAAATTCTCACGGCCGGTTTCATTCTGCGTAAGCCGCGTTTAAGGCTGAGTCATGATTTGATCACCGGGCGCGAATGGTTGATCAACACTCAAACCATTCCAGCCGATGGAACCCTCGAACTAATCTCCGTTGTTGAGTCTAAGCGTGAGCCGGAGCAGGTGCAGTTGGTGCGCACGCAACAGATCTTGCCGGCACAATTACCGACGCTGATCGAGCTGCTCAAATATGCGCAAATCATTGGGCCGGCCGAAGTGCAAGCTTTGTCCAACCAAATGAGCATTGCACCGGAAATCCCAGTCAAAGAGCTGATCTTGAGCGCTGGCTACGTCACCGAGCAGGAAATGAATTCACTCTGGCTAGCTGAATCTTTACTCAGCCAGAGCAAAATTACGATGGCACAATTCGCGGTTGCGATGTACGACGAGCGTACACAGGGCATCCGCATGGCAGAATCGCTACAAGTTCGGGGCTGGCTCTGACCTTATTCTGACCCGCGTATGGGATTCCAAGAAACGTTTTTCAATGTTACTATTGACGAGCGGTTGGGGGGATGCGGCCAGGACAGTCGGGAGTTCCGACGGTTAAACGCTGCAAATAATCCAGCTAAGAGAGCCGGATGGAAATCAACGGTTGGCCACGTCACCAACTTAGAGCACAGGGTCGACTCCGGTGTGATCCCCGCATTGGCTATCGCAAGGCTGGTACGTCAGAATTGGCTGCTCATGCACCTTCTCGTCGTACTGACAGCAACGACTCGGCTACACGCTCAACTCAGTTATTGAACTTTCTTGCAAAAACGGCTTCGCACATTGAAAGAGATCTTCTTCAAAATGCTGCTGTTCCAGATTTTGCGCTCGTCAAAAACTCGATAAAACCTGACTTCGACATCAACGACCTGGTTGCGCGCAAGCGTCGCAGCATGGTTCCAGATCTCTCCATCGACAGCATCGTCATGGCGCGGGAAGTTGCTGCTGAAGGGCTTTTGGGTCGCCTGGCCGACACAATCGCGGATGCGGCGATCAATGAAGCCGATCGTGAGCATGACTACGAGCATGACTTTGCCATCGCAATTGGTGCCGGTAATGAAGGACATTCTTCTGCTACTGGAAGAATCGTCGAGGCGGTTTCACAACCAAGCGAACTAGACGAAGTGGAGTCACTCGACTCCTCGTTTGAAGACGATCATTCCATCTTCACGCCGCTTTCGGTTGATGCTACTTCTTCATCTGCTTTCGAACTGAATGAGTGGTTCAACTGTTTGTTTGACCCTACAGATGGTGACTCTGAATTTCCGATCGAGTTCAAGCCAGAATTGTCGCGCCCACCGAGTGCATTGCTACCAGCCGCATTGCCACCATTTATGCCGAGCATAGACACCGACGTTCTTGAAACCGCTCCAGCTGTGGAAGTCTCTAAACCTTTCTCTGCGCGTCATAAACTTTCCAGGCGACGAGAGCGGGGCAAGCTCTTTAGACGTCTAGTTATCGACCAGCCACGCATCGCTTGTTTGCCTGGCGGTGAACGAGTTGAGCGGTTCGACAACGGCGCTGAATTGAAGAAGGATGCACTTGGACGTGTAAGGCATATACGATCGGGTCTCGGTGTCTCGATTGCAGTTGCTTACGACAGCGAAGGACAACCGCAAGGTTTCGTTCGCTCTGACCGGCACGGGCAGATGCATTCAATCGGAGAGCGCGACAGGCATGGCGTAGTCGTGCGGGACATCGAAGGACGCGTGCGCGCTGCCGGCGAGTCCATGAGTGTAGATCCAAGTGGCTGCTTGAGCGTAAGAAGATTTGATGGACAGTTCTGGAGTCTTGATCTGGTCAAGGAACTGCACATCGAGCGTCGCAGTATCGTTGGACGTGATGGCTCATGGAACTTCTTGACTGCACTTTTCACCTCAGATGGTTTCCGCATGATGACCAGGTTTCAGAGCCTGCAATGCGAAGATGGAGTGGCTGGCGATCGTTTTCAATGGCTGGCCGCTGAGCCGTCTGGTACTTTCCGCTTCTATGGACGAGATGGCTCTGTGATTGAATTTGAAGGTGAAGACCATTTAACTCTACGAAAACCGCAGAAAGTCTGGGCTCCAGGCAGTCGCGCCATCGATCCGATTTTTCGAGGACATCATCAAGCAGGAACTGCTTGGGACTCTGTGCAAGAATACATAACTAGTTATCTTTCGGCTTAAGCCTGTTGGGAGTTAGTAATACATGTCTGATGTAATCAGTTTCGGCACAGATGGCTGGAGAGCGATCATTGCCGAGGACTTCACCTTTGCCAATGTGGAGAAGGTTGCATATGCAGTAGGCATGTATGTGCGCAAAACATATCATCAGAATGGTGGCACAAAAGTGCCGTTGCTGATCGGCTACGACACGCGCTTTATGGCTGATAGATTCGCTCTTCGTTGTGCCCAGGTTCTAATCACTATGGGCGTTCCGGCTAAGGTCGTCGAGCGCGATGTGCCAACTCCTTGTATTGCACATGCCACTCAGCATGAGCCAACCGCAGGCGCGCTGCAGTTCACTGCCAGCCACAACCCGCCTGAGTACTGCGGTATTAAATACATACCTCACTATGCTGGACCGGCAACAGATGACATAATCGCTGAGATTGTTTCCCATCTCAACGACAAGCCCGATGATTTCCAAGTCGATGACGTTGATGTTCCACGCTTTGATCCGTCTGCACCATATTTGGTGGCACTGAGGGAATTGATCGATTTTAAAAGAATATCTGGTGCTCGGTTGAAGGTCGGCTATGATGCGCTTTACAGCACAAGCCGTGGCTATCTAGATAAACTGCTCAAGGAAGCAGGCGTTAGCGTATCGGTTCTGCATGATTGGCGCGATCCACTTTTTGGTGGTGGCATGCCCGAGCCCAAATATCAATATTTGCAAGATCTGGTCAAGACTGTTCGCGCTGAAAAGCTTGATGCTGGGCTTGCTACAGATGGAGATGCGGATCGTTTCGCCGCTATTGATGAAGGTGGAAACTATCTTTCACCGAATCATTTACTCTGTCTTTTGACTCGCCATCTGGTCAAGAATCACGGCAAGAAAGGCACGGTGGTTCGCACTGTGGCCACGACTCATTTGTTGGACAAGTTGTGCGAGATGTACGGATTGGATTACATCGAAACTGCTGTTGGCTTTAAATATGTTGGGGAACAGATGCGTCAGTGCCAATCTTTGATTGGCGGCGAAGAATCAGGCGGAGTGACAGTAGTTGGTCATATCCCTGAGAAAGACGGCATCATGGCCAACCTTTTGTTGGTGGAAATGATCGCTTATGAAGGTAAGCCGATTTCTCAAATTTGGAAAGACATGGTTGCGGAAGCCGGGCTCGACTTGATCTATCGTCGCGCCGATTTGAAGCTGACGATGCGTACGCAGAAGGGTCTCATGGACCGCCTGCAAGAGTCTCCAATGACTAGCCTGGGCGGTCACAAAGTCACTGAAGTCGGTCGCAAGGATGGACTGAAGTTGTATCTCGACCACAACAACTGGGTCTTGATCCGTCCGAGCGGAACAGAGCCTCTGGTGCGCCTCTACTTCGAAGGCACATCAGTCGAGCAAGTGGAAAAAGTTATGGCTGATTTCAATCAGCAAGTCGACAAGATATTAGCCGAGTTTGATTCCAAGCCGGTTATGGAAGCAGCAGCGCGTCACTAGAAACGGTAACAACCAATGACAAAAGCAAGAGCAAGCCGCGAGTTCTTTATTCTAGCCGTCACCTGTCTAGCCCTATATCATGCTGGACGCTCGATTTACGGATCGATCGACCGCCAGGTCTTTCTGCACAAGCAATCCATCGCTCTCAAGTCGGGACAAACCCAATCGCAAGAAATCAACAAAGAGTTGCGCGAAGGATTATCAAGCTATCGCTCATCCACAGGGATCGAACGCCTCGCGCGTGAGCGTCTAAACCTGGCAGGACCCGACGAAATCATCGTCCGCCTCGGCAAGTAAAGTGTGCTACGCCTCCGCGCCAGCGACTACCTTTGCACTCACCCGCGGTAGCGTAATCCAAAACGTAGCTCCTTTTCCCAGCTCTGTTTCGACTGAAACGCTACCTGCGTGCGACTCAGCTATCAATTTGCAGATCGCCAGTCCCAAGCCAAACCCCTGGCTCTTCTTCTCGCCTTCGGACTGGAAGAATTTATCGAAGACTCTCGACGCTGTGCGTGGATCCATTCCCGGTCCATTGTCCTGAACTCCGATGGATACATTGCTGAAACTGGTCTTGCTGACTACTTTGATGACGTCGTTTTTCTTTGAAAACTTGATTGCGTTACTGATCAAGTTCGACAACACCTGATTCAGTCGGGGTGCATCGCCATCGATTTGAACCCTTTCACATTCATTGAGCAGCGTCATGTTTGCCTGAGTAGCTAATCCAGCTACAGTCGAAATGGCTTCCTCAGCAAGTTCTCTCAGGTCACAAGGGGCGATTTCTAGCTCTAATTTCCCTGCTTCTAATTTGTCCAAAGTCAAAAGGTCATTGACTAGATGCAAAATCCGATCGATATTTTTCTCCGCCGATGGAAGATGCCTGCGTCCAACTGGCGGTAGCGATTCACCATGGACAGCGTTGAGAAGCTCAATTGAAGCCTGCGCAGCCATCATTGGTGAGCGCATGTCGTGTGCCACCATTTGCATAACGGCCCGACGATGTTCCGAAGATTCAATCAATCGTCCGCTAGTGCTCTGTAGCACTGTGTCCAGATATTCAAGCTCATCATCTCCTGAAACGGAAGAAACAATCGGTTCTCGCTTCGGCAGGCTGCGTGCGTGCTCGACTAGAATGTTCAAGCGTTTCGCAACGCTCTGACTGAAAACCACAATCAATAGTGTCGCGAACAAAAGATTCGCGGCGATGCCGAGATAGATTTTTGTTTGTACATCGGTTCGCTTCAACTGCTCTTCTTTGCTGAGTTTCAGGAGCTCCTCTTCGACCGCAAACAAGTCACGACGGGTCGTCTGTTCCTGTTTTTCAAAATCGACCTCGTGATTAGTATTGGTCATCATTCTGGACAGCCGGTTGATATTGTCAAATTTTTCCGGACCTGGATTGATGCTAAGGTCCTGCAACTGCTTTATTAGTTTCAATGTTGAGAGGCAGTTGCGCAGAGCGTTCTCGGATGTTGTGTCAATCGATTTTAGGCTGCGAAATTGGTCGATTTTCTCTGAGGCTTTTCTGAAGTCATCGAGTGCCAGGTCTCGGTACTTTGTCTGGCCAGTAGCGAGGAATTTCATCAACCGCATGTTCCCTACTGTGATTGCCGACACCGTGTAATTGACGCAATGCAACGCGATGTAGCTGTTGCGCGCCTTGTCGCTTAGTCTCTCTGTTTCCAGCATGCTGTAACTGATCCATCCGAGCATGCAAGCTTGTAGTGCCAGTGGCAGGAGCGCGCAGAATAAGACCTTTTCGAGAATTCTAGGATGCATCAAATCGAGAATGTGTTCGCGAGATTTAAAGGCGTTCATTTGATGCTGCAAGTAATCGATTGAGACGTGGGTAGTGTTCGAGTTGCTGGCTGATGGCGCGATTGGCACTCTGAGCCAGAAAGTCGAGCCTTTGTCGAGTTCACTTTCTGCTCCTACCTGTCCACCATGAGCCTCGATTAGGAGGCGGCAGATTGCCAATCCCAGTCCGTATCCTTGTTTCTTCCGCCCTTCTGCCGTTTGGAAATATCGATCGAAAACCTTGCGACTAGTGGCTTTGTCCATACCGCGCCCACTATCTTTTACGAAGAGGCGCACTTGATTGTTAATCGTGTCGTTCGAAATCGTGATCTCTGAATTCTCCGAAGAGAATTTGATCGCGTTCGAGATGAAGTTGGTCAATACTTGCTCGATCCGCCTGCGGTCAGCATTTATCGCAATTGGTACACATCGATTGATCAATTTGATATTTCGTTTTTCGGCTAGTTGAACAACCGAATTGATGCAATCTTCGACCGCTTCAACGACATCGAATTCCCCGAAAGTTAGTTCGACATCACCTGCTTCGAGCTTTTCGATTGATAACAGCTCTTCGATAAATTGCAGAACGCGCTCAAGATTTCGTTGCGCCATCGACAAGCCTTGTTTGAATTTTTCTGGCAAATCTTGGCTCTGTCTCTCGACGATGTCCAGAGAGACTTGAGAGGCCATCAGCGGTGAACGCATGTCGTGTGCCACCATTTCCATCAGCGATTTGCGATGCTCCTCTGCCGATTTCAACTCTCCATCTGCTTCAATCAAGACCGAATTCATGTAGGCTAGTTCGTCATTACCCCTGACTTGGCTAAGCGTCTCGTGGCGGCTTCCGACAAACTCTGCGTTATACATTAGTGTGTTCAAGCGTTTGACGATGTCCGCACCAAATTGCAAGACGAGCACAATTGCTATCGTAAGCACTGCCAGAAAGAGCAATAGAGTTGTCCATTTGACCTGCTGCCTCGCTTCATCTTGTTGAGTTTTTTTCGTGTCGACTTCCTGGTCCATAGCTTCGTCCAGGGCTTCACCAATCTCTGCTACGGTGGTGCTTCTGTAGACAATCCTCACTGCTGCAAACATGTCACCCAGCTTCATGTCGTTGGCTTTGAAGTGCTTTAGCGCATCTTGCGGATTTTTGTTGGACAGCTCACGCAAAGCCCGAGACTGTGCCTGATTCAGTTTTTCGATCAGCGCCAAAGTAGTAGGTGATGCGCCACTTTCTTTCGCCGATTCTTTGACGAGTTCCAATTCTGCTGCCGCCAAGTCACGGCTTTTCTGGACTGCTTCGATGGCCAATCCGAAGCGGGCGCCAAACGAGGCAGTTTTTGCGTGTTCGAGGTTGAAGAATTCGTGGGCGACGGTTTCATAGTTTTTGCCCTGTTGTCTGGCTATGACGCCCTCTTCAGCCCAGCGCTGATTCAAATAGAGGAGCAAGGCGCTGCTTAACAGGGCGGGCACGAGCACCATAAAAAGTGCTCGTCTCGCGATTGCCGGTCTGTATTGGGATTGGATGGGGAGGTTGGTCGTGTCCACATAGAAGTTATGCCACAAACATTAGAACGGAAGCGCCATCTGGCGTGCAGGCTAGCGCGCCGGTTGTCGGCCGGCTTGCGCCGCCGGTCCCCAGGTCGGCTCTTAAAAATATGTATTCTCAAAAAATATTTTCAAAAATCGATCGCAATAACATCTCCGAATTCAAGCTACGCCAAACGAATGAACGCCGCAGTGGACTCCTACGAGTCGTTCATTGATTCTATTTGAGGACTTACCAATGCATAATTCAGAACAAGTACGCGAATTTTTCAGAAAGATAGCTATATCCAATGCTTCCAATACTTCGCCAGTCCTGACGCCACCAGCTTCAACGCAGAATATTGTCGCAAACAACAATGTTTCGCAGTTCATGAATCGCATTTCCAACGCAGCAAGCAACGACCGTAACACCTGGTAATTTGCGGATTCATAATTCTTCTGCGCTGATTTGATAGACTCCATCGAACACTTTTGGAGACTTGACGATGAGCTCATCCCCACCAGAGCTGCCTTACAGACAGCTCGGCAGCACAGGCGTAGAAGTCTCCTGTATAGGTATCGGCGGTTGGCATCTCGGACTGAAAACCGTCGATCGATCACTGGCAATCAAGATTGTCCACTCCGCAATCGATCGCGGAATAAACTTCATGGACAACTGCTGGGACTATAACAAGGGTGTCAGCGAAGAACGTATGGGTGAAGCGCTTAAGAATGGATATCGCGACAAAGTCTTCTTGATGACTAAAATCGATGGACGTTCCAGAAAAGCTGTCAATGAGCAGTTGGATGAATCGCTGAAACGGCTGCAGGTCGATTGCATTGATCTCGTCCAACATCATGAGGTTGTGCGTTTTGAAGACCCGCACCGCATCTTCGATCCGGAGGGGGCGAATGCAGCGCTGGTGGATGCTAAGAAAGCCGGCAAGATTCGGTTTATTGGTTTTACTGGTCACAAGGACCCGCACATACACATGCACATGTTGGATGTCGCCAAAGAAAACGGATTCAAATTCGATGCTGTGCAAATGCCGCTAAACGTTATGGATGCGCACTATCGAAGTTTCGAGAAAATGGTGCTGCCTGAACTCGTGAAAGAAAAGATTGCCGTCTTGGCCATGAAAAGTATGGCAAATGGAATTTTGTTGAATTCTAAAACAGCTACACCACTCGAATGTTTGCAGTATGCACTAAGCCTTCCAGCCTCTGTTGTGATCGCCGGTATTGATAGCATGAAAGTTTTGGAGCAAGCGTTTGAGGCTGCTCGTACTTATCAAACTTTAGACGCAGAGAAAATCAAAGCGCTCTTGGAGCGCACTAAGACCGCGGCTATGACAGGCGACTTTGAGCCGTTCAAAACAAGTTCGATTTTTGACGGTACGGCAGCGAATCCTCAGTGGCTAGGCGACGAACCTAAACGAATAAAAGAATTGATGCCTCAATGAAGTTAGTGTGAGCTGCGCTCGTGGGGAAATTTCATCATGGTGCTCTTCCCACTGATTTCCCCCGCTCTATGGGGACGGCGCGTATGATCAACTGGTCAATCAGGTAACCAATTATGCATCACGGCGGCGGTGGCGGAGCAGGACACGGGCATGGCGGCCATCATGGTGGTCACGGCGCCCATCATTCTTCCCACCATCATCATGGCGGCGCGCCTTCTAGCTCAGCGAGCTGGAACATGGCGATGCAAGCCGATTCGTTCTGGGTGAATATGCTCAAGGCGAATTCAAAACCGTTGCTTGTTGTATTCGGCGTGATTGGTGCGATGTTCGGATGGCTTTGCCTTCTGCACTTTCTTCATCAGAAAGACAATCCTGATCACGTGGTTTCAAGCAGTGTGTGGAATCAACAGCTGACGTCTGTAAATCCCCACGAGGCTCCGATCCAATCGTCCTCGCAGCCGGCCGAAGCTGGCTCATTCGCTCAATCCCCATCCGACGCACCGGAAGCTTTTGGCGCGCCAAGATCCTCAGATGAAGCTCAATCTGCCGATGCTGCACCGATCAATAATCGAACCTATTCCAATCGCACCACACCATCGCTCGCGCCGCTTATGTTCTCGCACATGATGCCGGGCTACCAACCTCAGAATTCCGGGGCTCCATCATTCTCCGCAGCGACTTTCTCCGCACCTGCACCAAACGCTGCTCCTGGCTTCGCCATGCCACAACAGTTGATGCCGACAAGAGTTCATAGCGCTGAGCGCTACAGAATGGTTGTTAGCCGCTAAAGTTCCTCGTGCGTCAGGGAGTGATGCCACAAACAGTGAAATCTTCAATCTTTTGGGGCGCTCCTGCTAACTATACGGCTTAGTATAAAAATAAAAAAAAAGGAAAAGTTAGAGGTGTGAGGTGCTGTCAAAATGGCTTTGACAGTGGAGCAAGAAAAGCTTGATCGAATAAGGAAAGGTCGTGCCAACACATGTTGGCACGACCTTAAGTCAAACGGCATCGCAGAATTGCGAAGGCGTGCTTGCGCTCAAACGCTCTAAACGACTTGCGCGTTAGGGGGCAGCTTGAAGCGGTCCCAGTTGATGCCGTTGACGTCGTTGCAGGCGTGTCCGACAACTTCGATGATGCTGTTCGGATAGCGCTCGCACAGCCCGATCACGGTCTCCTGGATGCAGGCGTGAACGTTCACACCGCAGACACGAAACCGAGAAGTGGGCATCAGCTTGTCTGCAACGGCATCTACGACGCGATCGCTGCCGTCCAAATTCGCTTTGGCGCGCATTGCGAACACATCACAGTTACCGGCGGCCGCTGAGACGAGATACTGATAGGTGTCGCCCATGAAACGGGGCGGGCTGTGGTGCATGTATTCCAGAATGACGATGCCGCTGTCCTCAGCGCGAGCCGCCATGATTTCTTGGTAGACGGCACCCTTGAGCCAATCCTCGTTCGAAGCGGGCAGACCAGGCTGCATGTC
>JBBQFO010000102.1:0-16127 GCA_038322035.1 Candidatus Obscuribacterales bacterium | reverse complement strand
CCACTTTTTCCGCAGGCGTATCGCCTGAGAGACGTGCGATGTCGCAGCGCATTAGTTCGGCTTCCTGCCAATCTTTTCTCCCACTGGTAGATAGTGCGCGGTTCACCAACTGCTCTGCTTCTCTGACAAGCTCAATGGCAGTGGAGCTAACTCGATACTTGTGTAAGAGAAGCTCGGCTTTGCAAAGCAGACCGGACGGATCACCGGGGCGCTGATCGAGATGAGCGTCAATGATTGCTTCGCAAACTCCTGATTTGTCTCCGGCGAGCAGTCCGCTAATCACGGTCAGCAAATTCGGTTCGCCGCCGAACTGCTGCAACGCTCATTTGGCAGCGGCTGCAGCGTCCTCAAAATGTCCCACGTCTGTGTAACCGTTGATCGACCGGATGAAATATTCTGCGTCGACTTTGTCTTCGTCGCGGATGTCTTCTTGCGAAACGATCCGATAACTTTCTCCGTCGAACCAAAGCAATGAATATCTCTTGTTCGGCTCGAAGCCAAAGGTGAGGCTTCGTACAATCAAATCCTCGCCTGATTCTTTGACGAAATGATGATAGTCGACAAAGAGCATCTCCAGTGGTGCCCCGCACAGGTCGCACTTCTGATCGCTCGGTTGCACCGATGACGATGAGAGCAATGCCCAGGCAATGAAATCCCAGACAGTGCGGTAAAATTTCACGCCTTCCAACCCAATCAATGTTTTGTCGGTCGTGGTGTCGCCGCATTTTTGACATTTGGACGTGCGGATCAACATGTCGACAAGCGGCTGTCCCGATTTCGCAAGCGCTAAGGTTTTTCCGCGCACTTCAATGCTGGTTTTGTTGGCCGCAACGATTAGGCTCGGCGTCGTCCTGTCCGAATTGGTAAGAAAGACTTTTCGAATCCAGTAGATCGCTTTGGCGGCGCTGCCTGGGTTGCTGTCTGACATGTAAGCGATCGCGGCATCCAACTGAGCGTTTACGTCGCCTTCTTGCGCTTCCAGCTCAATTCTTGCCAAAGTTTCGGCACCATCGTTCATCGTACTTATCCTTCAATTTAAGTTCGACATCATTACAAGCTAAATTACACCCTTCGTCAAAGTGTTTCGAGTTCCATAATAATAAGAAAACTATCGATCGCGTCCGCACCAAAAGACCCAGACAATTAAGACCAGCTGGAACGGCAGGCGCCACCATAGAATTTCATGTGGCATGCCAAAGTCGATGCTGTTTACTGCCATATTCACATTTGCCGGAAATACTGCAATCAGAAGCGCGATCAGCCCGTAAGAAGCGAAGCGTCGCAGGCGGGGAATGAAAAGACCGATCCCACCGAGTATCTCGCACGCTCCGCTTAGATAAATCAGGAAAAGCGGAAACGGCAAATAGTCTGGCATTATTTCCAAATAAATGGACGGATTCTTAAAGTGCAAGTAGCCGGCGAAGACGAAGCCAATAGCAGCTATCACCGTTGCTGTATTTTTCAGTGCCACGGAGATTGTTCTGAAACGTGATTTCTTCTCTTCCATTGCTTTCAATAATACCTGCTTTTGAATTCGATTTCATTTGATCATGTGCGTTCACAAATTGATCGACTCAAGTTCGTCATCCATTCAATTGAATGCCACTAGCAGTGGTGGCGCCTCTGTTGTTGAGCAAATCAGTTGGTTTCACAAGACATTAGTAAAGTCTGATCATTTTCGATTTGTCTGGAATCGGCTGCTAAGCTGTTCGCACGTTGACGGAACAGCTATGACCTGTTCGAAACGGGCAATGTATGCGGCATTAGCGTCGCACCAATTTCGTACTCTAGTTAAGGAGAGACAAATGAAACGTAAAGCATCAGCAGTATGGCAAGGTGGATTGAAGGACGGCAAAGGCACAATCTCGACCGACAGCGGCGTGTTGTCAAGCACTCAGTACTCCTTCGGAACACGTTTTGAAGAAGGCAAAGGCACAAACCCAGAAGAGTTGATCGCAGCTGCTCATGCAGGTTGCTTCTCAATGGCTCTTTCAGCTCAGCTCGGCGAAGCTAATTTGACTGCAGAGAGCATCAACACAACCTCAACTGTCACTTTGGAAAAAGATGACAAAGGTTTCGCTGTAACAGAAGTGCACTTGGACGTTGTTTGCAGAATTCCTGGAGCTGACGAAAAAGCTTTCATGGCTGCAGCAGACAATGCTAAGACTGGTTGCCCAATCTCACGTTTGTTTAATGCCAAAATCACAATGAACGCACGTTTGGAAACAAAAGCAGCTGTATAAGCGCTAAGTGCATTGAGCGCACTGATCCCGAGTGCCCGATTAGAATTGCAAAGAGGGTTGCCCAAGCAGCGACCCTCTTTTGTTTTGGCTGAAAGTCACCCAGCCGGCCGGTTATATATTGCGGTCGCCAACCTTAAAATGACAACCTTGGAGCAGCTTGTAAGGTCCAATCCACGGCAGCTTTCATTAAAATCTCCGGGGTACCCCCCAGCTGAGGTATAGCGTACGGATGAGTCGCTAGTTATGATGTTTGGTAGACACCGGAGCTCATCAATGAACTACTTCGCCTCGCAATCGAACACACAGAGCAGCACTCTCAGAGAAGAAGCTCAGCTCTCAAGAAATGTCAAAATTGCGGCTCGCGAGCATGGTTATGAGCACACTGATGTTGCTCTTGCGTTGGTCGCATTAGGCGACTTCTACTTCAGTGATGAACGCTTTGTCGATAGCGCCAACGCATTCAAGAGAGCAGTCGATATTTACGAAACTCTTGGCGAAGGTCATCAACTTTTGAGCGCGATGGCGATGCGCAGTATGTCTAATTCTTTGATCTTGCAGGGCAGGTGCGCGGAAGGCGTTGCGATTAACGAAAATGCGCGCGCGTTAATCCAGAGCTATCAGTAGCATCAATAACTTTTGCGCTAACTGTTCGCGGATTCTTTTTTGCATCTAGTCTTATTGCAAACAAAATGCGGTATAGAATAGTAAGTAGGCAAGCAGTGCAGTTATCGAGGATAGGTCCATGCAGCGAGCTGCTCGACTTATGAATTTCAAAAGAAGCATCAACTATGTAGTGCGACTTGTCGCAATACTTATATTGCTAGTGGCTGCTTTGCCAAATTCGGCTAGCTGTACCGCTCGCGCCAACGTCAACTCTATGGCTGTACACAGCTGTTGTGCACCATCTGCATCAACTTGCAACACAGCGGTGATTTCAAATGGATGTTGCTGCAAAGCTGCTCCGGTAGATCGCGCAGCCACTCCTGGTTTGATCGCATCATCGACAACGCCATTCTTCGCCGTCGCTGTGCTGCCTCACACACCTCTGCCAAGAGGGTATTACGCGCAGTCCGTAGTCTGCCGCGATAGTGTGATTGCAACTGCGTCGCCGCCCAAGAGATATATTTTCTATCGTGCTCTTTTGATTTAGAGAGTTTCTTGGATTCCCGCAATTAGATTTACTGGTTTGCGAACAGCGAACTTTCTTTGTTCGCAACAATTCAAGGAGTATTTAAATATGAAAGCTATATCGTCAAAGTTTTTGATGTTCGCGCTTATGCTGTTGTCCTGCGTGTCATTTGTGAATGTTTCACCAGCATTCGCAGGGATGCCTGGCATGGAGGCATGTATGAAGAACTGCGGCACTTGTTCCACGGTCTGCGACAAGGCATTGACTGCGGAGCAAGCCAAAGGCAAAGCCGCTTCGGCTGAATTGACTAAGGTTCTAGCTGATTGCGCAGCCATCTGCAAAACCAGCGAAGGAATGCTCAAACGAGGATCAGAGTTTCATCCGAAAGTTTGCAAAGTCTGCTCAGAAATTTGTGCAAAATGTGCCGAGCTTTGTGAAAAATCAAAAGACAAAGCTTTGCAAGATTGCGCAAAGGAATGCCGCAAGTGCGAAGATTCCTGCAAAAAGATGGCAAGCTAACCGATTGTTTCGCTTGAATTGTTGGGGCGCGGTTTACCGCGCTCCAACTTTGCTACGATCACTTACATGATCAATAACCTCGTTAAGCAATGCCTTTCACTGACTCGCAGTCCGGTTCTAAACTTTGAGCGTGCGCTTCTGCGCATCGCATTGACCTTGTCTTTCGCGTTGGCACTGATGTCGATCACGGAACCGCCTGCTTCTGGCGATGACATCAAAAGTTTGCAGCCTCAAACAGTTGTCGAGGCGATGGAAATTCGTGCGCTACCTGGAAAGTTGAATTCAATTCCGGTCTTCAACAGCAACAGTCCAGAGGTTGTACAGGACGAGGGCATCTTGTTATCGACCTTCCCGCCGAAAGGAATGAAGTTTCCCGGGGCGCACTTAAATCATCCGCTGAACGGCGACTTCGGCATTTTCTTTCATCACATCTCGAATGGAGTTCTGACCAAGTCAAACAAGACGATCTTCATTGGAATCGTTGCCCATAACCCCAATGTTCAAAATGCAGTGATCCGGATAAATCGTGCCGCAACATACTTGAGTCAACCTGATGCACCGTTCAAAGTGCTTCCGTCAAGTCTGGACAATGCCAATGGCGATGTCTATGCAGGACCTGGGGACCGGGTAATGTCGGACTTCTTACACCAGAAAGCAAATGATCCAATTTGGCCCGACTCAATTGTCATTCCTCCTCATCACACCCGCATAATCGCTGCCTTTCCGATTCCGATAAAGACTTTAGTACCGCCAATCAACGGACTTTCTGGCATGATTTCTGCGCATGCTAGTGCCCCGATTTATTTGGCATCCCTTGCTCTATATGGAAAACAGGATGGTAATATCGATGACGTGCCGGACCTGACCGAATGGGACAACGCACTGCGCGATGACGATCTGGTGCGCCCGCGTGAAAAGACTCCAACTGAACCAGGCACCACAGCCAGTATCGTCTATGGTCGAGTTTCGGGCGTATCAACCGGAACAGTTTGGAACGGTTCGATCACTGACGGGCCGAACGAAAAGTTTCTCTCTGTAAAACCAGGTACTAAGATTTCATACCCGGTCAGTTCTATCGAACAAGGCACATTTGGCACGGCGCAAATTCAGAGCGCTGACATGCCAGCTCACTATCCCGACACTGCGCATCACTCCCACGGCAACTACGGAGTCCACTATGCTCTGCAAATTCCATTGCTCAACACCAATGATTTGGAAACTGTCGTCACCATCCATTTGCAAACACCGTTAAAGAGCGATGAACACAAAAGTGCACTGCAATTCTATGAATCACCGCCCACAAGAGTGTTCTATCGAGGTACAGTGCGGGCTCGATATATGAACGACGATGGGCAGAACTGCGATAAATTCATCCACCTGGTGCAAAACCGGGGTGAGCGAAGCGGCCCAATAGTGCAGTTCCTTTTGAAAGCTGGAGAGCAAAGAAACGTCTCGTTCGACTTGTACTATCCGCCTGATGCGACACCACCGCAGGTGCTGACGATCAAGGCGTTTCCTCTCGTCCACTAAGTTTACTTGACTGCAAACGTAGTGAGTTAGCGATAACGGAGACTGAACTCAAGCTCATTGCGGCGCTTGCAATCATTGGGTTGAGCAGTAATCCCAATGATGGATAGAGTACGCCTGCCGCTAACGGTATTGCCAACGCGTTATATATGAATGCCAGGAAAAGATTTTGTCTGATGTTCGTAAGCAATAGATGACTGAGTGTGATCGCTCTCTCGACTCCTCTTAAATCCCCGTGAACTAGAACAATCCCGGATGCTTCAAGAGCAATGTCTGAGCCAGTATCCATGGCGATTCCAACGTCTGCAGCGCTAAGTGCGGGTGCGTCGTTGATGCCGTCTCCGGCCATGGCGACGATGTGTTTTCTTGCTTGCAGTGATTTGATGAACGATGCTTTTTCAGTTGGGGTCAAACCAGATTTTGATTGATCGATTCCAGCTTGGGAAGCGATAAAATCGACAGCTTGTTTTTGGTCGCCGCTTAGAATGATCGTCGTGACACCGCGAGCCCTGAGTTCTTGTACCGCCTGCTTCGCCGAGCTTTTGATCTTGTCGCCTGCCGCCAGTATTCCAATTGTTTTTTCGTTTGCTTTCAAATACATAAGCGTCGCGCCTTGCGAAGAAAGTTTCAATGCTTGTTCTTCGGCCGCCTTATCCACAATGACTTCATCGGTTGTGCCCTTTCCGAGAAAATAGTTGACTCCATCGATCTCACCGCTGACACCAAATCCGCTGAGGGCACGAAAGTTGATTGGCGTGGAGAGCTGTAGACTTTCAGTTAGAGATTGTTTCAAAATGGCGTGTGCAAGCGGATGTTCGCTGCCTTGTTCCAGTGAGGCAGCGATGCGCAGCACCTCGGTTTTGGACCCTGATATCGGAATTGTGTCCAACAGAGTTGGTTTTCCTTCAGTGATTGTTCCAGTCTTATCCACAACTAACGTGTCGACTTTTGCCAGTCTTTGTAAGACCTCAGCATTGCGCACAAGCAGTCCAGTCGACGCCCCGCGGCCTACCGCGGCGATTACAGACATCGGTGCAGCCAGTCCCAATGCACATGGACAAGCTACGATTAAAACAGCAATCGAGTTCATGACGGCGTTTGTCAGCGAGTGCGCTGCGAAGAACCAATATAAAAACGTGGCAATCGCAATTGCGATCACAGCAGGCACAAAATATTCGGCCACTTTGTCCACGTCTTTTTGCAATGGCAATCTGCTGCGTTGTCCTTCGTTAACAGCCTGGATAATTCGAGCCAACACCGTACTCGACCCGATCGCTCGCGCCGTGATGATGCAGCTTCCCGATAGGTTGATGGTGCCTGTGGTCATGGTATCGCCGACTTGTTTGTCTAGTGGCAGTGGCTCACCGCTCAACATCGATTCATCGACTGTGCTTGTTCCTTGTGATATCACTCCATCGACTGGAATTTTTTCACCAGGTCTAACTCGCACCGAATCACCAACCTTAATGTCATCGATCGGTAAGTCTATTTCAGTTCCGTCTGCTTGCACGACTCGGGCTGTCTTCGGCGCCAGGGAAAGTAGCTTGCGAATTGCGTTTCCAGTCTGCTCGCGCGCACGTAGTTCCAAGACTTGTCCAAGCAACACTAGCGTAGTGATTGTTGCACCGGATTCAAAATAGACGATCGCGTGTGCGCTCATTGAAGAGCTTTGCAGTAGGTGAGGAAAAATCGTCACGACACAGCTGTACAAAAACGAGATGCCAATTCCCATTCCAATCAAAGTGAACATATTTGGGCTTCGATTTAAAATCGAATCCCAAGCTCGCTGAAAAAATGGAAAACCGCCATACAAAAGCACTGGCACCGCAAGAATCATCTCGATCCAGGCGCTCGTCTGTTGATCGAACGGAAGTTGCACTGATGGAATCATGTCAGGCATGCTCAGACCGAACAAGACAACAGTAAAAATTGCACTGACTAAAAATCGACGCTGCATGTCGAGCAATTCTTTATCTGGTGCGTTCGCATCAATCGCACTGATGTCTTTAGGCTCGAGCGCCATGCCGCATTTAGGACATGCGCCTGGTTTCAGTGAAGAAACTTCAGGGTGCATTGGGCAGGTCCATTCTGTTCCAAGTTTCGCTGCCGGCACCACATCTGGTTGCGGAGAAAGATATTTCTGCGGATCGTTATGAAATTTAACGCGACAGCCTGGATTGCAAAAGTAGTATTTGGTGCCGTCAAAATCGTCAGTCGGTGTGCCTTCCACAGGAATTACATCCATGCCGCACACGGGGTCGCGCCTTGCAATGGATTCGGCTTTTGTGGACGTCGAAAGGGGGTCTTTCATATACTACATTTGATTGGTTGCTGCTAATCGACGTGCGAGCATGCTAATAAATAGTACATGGAGTTTTATGCGTAGTCCCAATTTCAAGCGAATATTTCTAGCTCTTATACTCCTCGGCAGTCTTCCCCGGGGCGCTTCTGCTGCTGAGGCTGGTGATGTGTACAAGGGGCTCGAATACTTTGGCTCATCGCAGCTTACCACTATGGAGCTCGAGAAAATTCTCGCGCTCAAGCCTGGTGCCAATCTTGCTGCCATTCAGAAAGCTCTGGACCGACTGGACAAAACGCTCGAAGGTCGGCACATTCCTAACAATCTTGAGATGGTTGCAGGCGAGCCTGGTTCGGTGTTCATCTGCGTCGATGTATTGGATAGTTCCAACGAAACTGTGCCCACGCGCAAATTGAAGAATCCAAGGCATGTTTTGGTCAGGAGCGAGAAGCCGTTCATTGTTTTAGACGAATTGACCAAACGGCTTGAGAAGCTCACCGATCAAGGACGTACCTGGTCCGAAAGTTACAGAGCTGGTGCCAAGTACTATTCGGATGAGCCTGCCAATCAGTCTGTAGCCGAGATCGAACGATTCGCTCCTGACATGAGGGAAGAGCTTTTGGCTGTCGTCGAGAGCGACCCCGATGCGACAAGGCGTAAGAAAGCAGTTGAACTTTTGGGATGGTCAGGCAGCGTGCCCTATACCACCAATCGGTTGACTGATGCCTTCGACGACAGTGACCCGAAAGTTAGAGTGGCCGCCATTCGGTATGTTTTTCCGCGCCTCTCAATGCTGCCTGAAGAATATCCATACATACGACTGATTCAGGCAGCGTCGAGAGAATTGAATCGTCCGTCTCACCAGGATCGCTCGAAAGCTTTATACGTGCTGCTTTGGCTGGCAAAAAAGAATATTCTGTTCGTTCGCGAAATCAAAGAACTCGATCAAACACGCCTCAAGCAACTGGCCGCTGATAGCGTTCTTCCGACCGTGAAAGTGCCTGCCCAGCAGCTTCTCGCCATTATTTCCGAGTGGGACAAAGGTCCAGTGCAGTAAAGCACCTCCGTTCCCGTTTTATTACTGTACTAGCGTCTAATAAATTAGTCTGATAAATAATGTTTAGACCCGTTATGATGCCAAGCGTGCGGGTATTTTAATTGTAGCCGGTGGGAGTGGTTGCAGCCTCTTTAATAGACCACATGTCGTGAGGGCGCCCCGCTCAGTTCACCTGTAGTTCACTCAAAAGAACTAAAACTACTAGTATCCCGGTGAACATTAGTAGAAACCGGGCAAAGACAACGGTCAGGAGGCTGTTATGCCCACGTTAACAACAAATGAATATAGCCTGATCACCAACGTGATGTCGCTGTGTTGCGCAGCTATGCTCGCTGGTGCCCTATTCTTCTTCTTCTCGAGAAGTCAAGTCGCTCATAAGTACAGGCCGGCTCTGTTGATCAGTGCACTGGTGCCGACTATAGCCTGTTATCACTACTTCCGCATTTACGAGAGTTTCAGCCGAGCATACAACCTCACCAACGGGGCGTATGTAGCAAGCGGTATGCCCTTCAACGATGCCTATCGCTATGCAGACTGGCTGCTCACTGTGCCGCTCTTGGTGATTGAGTTGGTTGCTGTCCTGGCGCTGTCATCAGATGTTTCGCGACGATTGATTGCCAAGCTGTCGACCGCCGCAGCGCTGATGATAGCGCTTGGGTATCCAGGCGAGGTCTCGCATGAGCCGACCACACGCTGGATATTTTGGGCACTGTCCATGATGCCTTGGCTGTTCATCATGTTCACACTCTTCACGGAGTTCACGCAGGCGTACAGTCGTCAACCCGAAGAGGTGAAGAGCCTTGTTGGAGCTGCTCGCGGGCTCTTGCTGGTCACATGGGCGTTCTACCCTATTGCCTTCCTCTCGCCGATGCTCGGATTGTCGGGCGGAGTCGCAGAGTGTGGACTGCAGGTGGGATACACCGTAGCCGATATCGTTGCCAAAGTAGGACTTGGGATCTATATCTACCTGATTGCCTTGGCCAAGTCATCAGCGGACGGTTATGCTGGGTCAGAAGTGTTATCGCCTGTCAAAAGCATGGTCTCTTGACGGACGGTGCAGGGTCGGAGCGTCAGCCGAAACTAAGTTGGAGTAGTACTTCATGCCAAACGCTATTGTTATCGGCAGTGGTTTCGGTGGACTCGCTTCGGCCCTGAGGTTGAGGCGGAAGGGGTACGATGTCCTCGTCTTGGAGCGGCAGGACAAGCTGGGTGGACGGGCTTACACCTACCACAGGAAGGGGTTCACGTACGACGCAGGGCCCACTGTGATTACAGCACCGTTCCTTCTGGAAGAGTTGTTCAATTTGTTCCAAAAAAAGCTCTCTGATTACTTGCAGCTAGTCCCGGTAGAGCCATGGTATCTAATCCGCTTCGACGATGGGTCCACGTTCCGCTACGGAGGAACTCTTGAGGACACGCTAACTCAGGTGCGTAAGTTCCGAGAAAGCGATGTGGAGGGCTACAAGCGGCTTCTGGCGAAGTGTCACAAGATCTTCGATATCGGTTTCGTCGAACTCGGGGATCGACCGTTTCTCACGCCCACGAGCATGGTCAAGGTGGCACCAGATATGGTGCAGCTGGAGAGCTACTTGACTGTGCACCAACTGGTGTCGCGGTACATAAAAGATGAACGATTACGCCAGGTGTTCACCTTCCATCCTCTGCTGGTGGGCGGCAACCCGTTCAACACCACTTCAATCTATGCGCTGATCCATTACCTCGAACGCGAGTACGGCGTGTGGTACGCGATGGGAGGAACAGGGGCGATCGTCGAAGCGTTAAGCAATCTTATGGACGAGGTCGGCATCAAGTCGAAACTGAGCTGCACAGTGGCCAAGATCGTCACTGAAAATGGAACAGCGGTGGGGGTCGAGACCGCAAACGGCACCAACTTCAGAGCCGACATCGTGGTTTCAAACGCTGACCCTCCTTATGTGTACAAAAACATGATCGACGCCCGCGACAAGAAGAAGTGGACAGACCGCCGCGTCGATCGCATGCAATATTCGATGGGTCTGTTCGTGCTCTACTTCGGGACCGCAAAGCTATACCCAGAGCTCGCTCACCACACTATCCTCTTGGGCAAACGATATAAGGGTCTTCTGGATGATATTTTTCACCACAAGGTTCTGGCTGACGACTTTAGTTTATACCTGCATGCCCCGACGCGGACCGACCCATCGATGGCACCAGAGGGGCATGAGTGCTTCTATGTGCTGGCGCCCGTTCCAAACTTGCAGTCGAAAACCGACTGGCAGATTGAGGGCAGCCGGTTCGCCAGCAAAATCTTGCAGTTTTTGGAAAATACCGTGTTGCCCGGTTTGAGTCAACATCTAGTAGACCAATTTTTTGTCACACCTGAACACTTCCGCGACAATCTTCTCTCCCAGCACGGTAGCGGATTTTCCGTGCAGCCGACATTGTTGCAGTCAGCTTACTTCAGGTTTCACAACAAGTCCGAAGATGTTGAGAACCTCTATTTTGTTGGTGCCGGGACTCATCCTGGGGCGGGCATGCCAGGCGTGTTAACATCAGCCAAAGTATTGGATCGAATTGTTCCGGACCTTTTGCAAGGAAGTGATGGAGTTGAACGCAGAGGCGCGCATGTACTCCTCAGGGACTGACAGCCTGAAAATGACTGAACGGGCAAAGACATTTGCCTGGGCATCTCAATTTTTGGCTGTAACGATCAGATGCGACCTTGAGACGCTGTACACTTTTTGTCGCTATGTAGATGATTCAGTCGACAAGTCCGACGACGAGCTTGAGGCCCGTCTGGCTCTGCAACAAATCAGAGTTGATTTAGAGAAAAGCAACTCTACGCTTGCTCCCGTTGCAGAGTTTCTCGAGCTAGCGGCAAGGAGAAATATCCCTTTGGTGCTTGCACTTGAGTTGGTTAGCGGTGTGCAAAGTGACATCAATCTCGTGCAAATGTCCTGCGAAGAAGAATTGCTGCGCTACTGTTATCGAGTAGCCGGCACCGTTGGCCTTATGGTCTGCTTTCTCCTGGGCGTAAATAATCGCGATGCACTCGCGGCCGCTATCGATCTGGGTATCGCGATGCAACTAACCAACATCGTGCGCGACGTCACTGAAGACTATTTACAGGGTCGCATCTATCTACCTGTCGAACTAATTAGTGGACAAGCCATCGCTGCTGCGTTCCGTCAGGACGGTGACGCGCAGACGGATGTGTTCGAGGCCGTCAACCACTTGATTGCCAAATCTGAGACGTACTATCGCAGCTCAGACTGCGGCATCTGCTGGTTGCCGGCACCGACCAGACTGGCGATACTGACGGCAAGTCGAGCCTATCGCAAAATTGGGCGACTGATTTTAAGTTCGCCTGAGCGCTACTTTCGAGAACGAATAAGTACCAGCAGAATTGACAAGCAAGTCTGTCTGCTCAGTGCTATCTCATCTCTAATCAGTCCTCGATACCATCGAACTGCAAATTCTCCCGGTCATAGAAGAGAACTTCACGAGCATCTCAAGGGAGTGGTTAGTTTTGATGCGGTGTGCCGCCCATGAGTGATTTCGACTATGCCATCGCTGGCGCTGGTCTCTCCGGTCTATCTCTTGCCCGGCGACTGGTGGAATCATCGCCTTCAAGCAGCCTCTGCCTGATCGAACCGCGCACCATTTACCAACGCGATCATGTTTGGAGCTTTTGGAACAATGCTCTCGCCACGCTGCGCCCTCCGATAAAAAAGCAATGGCATAAGTGGAAGATTCGATATCGCAAGAGGACGCGGGTCTGCGAGAGTAAGCGCTATCCTTACTGCGCTGTACTCTCCGAAGATTATTATGACGAGGCACTGAATCAACTGAGGAGCGCCGAGAAGGTCTCTTTGTTTTTTGGAGAGTCTCTCACTGAGCTCAATTATTCTTCGGCGAATCTCAACTTACAAACAGACAAACGTGCCATATCGGCGCGACTGCTTTTTGACAGCCGTCCTCCGCGATTTGTTGAGGAAGAGTTCAGGCAGGAGTTTTACGGATTGCATATTCAAACCGCTAAGAATGTTTTTGATTCTGAGTGCGTCACACTAATGGATTTCAGCGTAGAGAAGGTGAAGCTTGGATTCCACTTCTACTACGTCTTGCCTTTCTCAGCGACAGAAGCTCTAATCGAGTCAGTTTATGTTGGACTGGATGGAATGTCCCAAGGCGAGCACAGTCGATTGCTGGCGAATTATTTGAAGAAAGAGTTCGGTGTTGAGAGGTTTGAGCAGTTGAACGTGGAAAGGGGTTGCATCCCCATGCACTCCGTCACGGTCAAGCAGTCGCATCCGCGCCACTATGCAATTGGTATGCGGGGAGGGTTGGTTCGCTCTTCGACAGGTTATGCTTTTTCTGCAATTCACCAATTTTCAGACCAACTCGCCCAGTCATTGGTAAAGAGTGAATTACCTGAGCCCCCAGAGACGCTCTCCGCAAAGGCAAGAATTCTGGATAAAGTTCTGTTTGCTTATTTGAAAGAGCGACCGAACGACGGACCATTGTTGCTCAGTTCACTCTTTGAGCATGCGTCGCCCGACGCTGTTGTCAGGTTCCTTTCTGACCGTTCCTCGCTTGCAGATGACGCCGCTATAGTGACGGCGATGCCGAGAAAGCTTGAACTCAGTGCGATCATGGCAAAGGTTTGTGTATGAACCAACTGACCCACTGGTTCGACTTGCACAGACGCTACGCCACGGTAGCGACTGTGGTGGCTGTGGTTCTGCTCTTAAGTTTGGCAAAAAGTTTGCAGTGGCAAGTCTTTTTCTTTGTTTTCAACGTTCTGCTTTTTGGCGTCTGCCATGGCTCTTGTGATCATTTACGCTGTCCTCCGGACAAATACTGCAACGTCGGCATTGCGCGCTTGCTGCTTTTCGCCGCCTCCTACCTTGCCTTTGCGGCGCTTGTATTCTACGTCTGGCTGCACGATCCTGGTCCAATGCTAGTCAGCTTTCTTTCAGTCTCGTGCCTGCATTTCGCTATGGATGAAGATGAGATGCTGTCCTTTCCCAAGAAATTGCTTTGGGGCATTCTTCCCGTCCTCGCTCCCTGCTTTCTGCATGCCAGAGACGTTGGTCAGCTGTTTGGTTTTCTGACCGGTTCGCAAGGGGAATTTTCAGAGCAGCTCAATACAGTTCTACAGTTGTTCGGCTTTTTGGTTCTGGGCTTAGCCAGTGCCTCCTTGATCGTCGACATCTTTGGTGCCTTACAACAACAGAGCAAGAGAATGCTGGCGATCAGCATTTCAGAACTAGCATTGCTTTTATCCTACGTTCTGCTATCGCCTCTGCTCTCATTTACCGTGTATTTCTGTTGGTGGCATTCAGTTCGGCAAAGCCTAAAATTGAGTGCCAAGTTTGACTCGAGCGATTTGGGTCGAGGCTTAGGAAAGTTCATCAAGCATGCCATACCATTCACCTTAGGCAGTTGGTTAATGGCTCTCATCCTCTATCTTACGGTTTCCGAGCCGGGCTCTCATCAAGAATTCGCACAGCAAATCCGAACAATTTTCTATCTGCTCAGCGCCTTGACCGTTCCCCACATGTTCATCTCAATGTTCTTCGCGAACGCTGCCTTTCCATCGTTATTAAAAAAGCAGTTATAAAGTTCATTGACCTTCACCGTTATCGGTGGCACCAATGATCATCAACATTCATTGCGTTGATTCTCTTGTCTCGCTTCGCATACTGAACACGCCATATCTGCGTTCACCTTTCGTTCACTTCAATTGCGTATTGTTAACCAGTCAGAGATCCGCCAGAGTGGCGATTACTGAAATGATCCTTGATGATCTCCCGCGAATTTTTAAAAGTGAGGTGCATGCAGTTGGATTTTATGTTTGATTCGCACAACACAATGGGCATCACTCTTCGACTTCCCGGATCGTCTCGATCAGTTTGGTTGAATGCGAGTATGATTTGTTTGCTAGGTCAATTTGTTCCGTATGCCGAACGCTCAATGCTCATTGAGTGCAGCGCGGACGCAAAAGATACCTCGTTCCATCAAAAAACAAAGCCCTTACAACAAAAAAAGGTGATGAAATTGGCACCAATATATGAGTTTGAAACAAAAACGTTAGATGGTAAGCAGCTTGACTTGAGTCAGTACAAAGGTGATGTCTTATTGTTGGTTAATACTGCCAGTGAATGTGGTTTCACGAACCAATACAAGGGTCTCGAATCTCTCAACGAGAAATACCTGGCCAAGGGACTAAGAGTAATTGGCTTTCCGTGCAATCAGTTCGGTGGACAAGAGCCAGGTGATAGCAAGGCTATCTCCAGCTTCTGTCAGAAAAACTATGGTGTTACTTTTCCAATGTCCGAGAAGATTGAAGTCAATGGAAAGAATGCGCATCCCCTCTATAAATATTTAACTAGTGCTGCTCCCGGAGTGCTCGGTAGCGAAGACATAAAATGGAATTTCACGAAATTCCTCATCGATCGTAATGGCGCAGTTGTGAAAAGATTCGCGCCGAATGTTTCACCAACCGATTTGGCTCCAGAAATTGAAAAACTGCTCTAAAATTATGTCGGTCACCGAAGCGGTGATCGTTGTCCGTTGCCCAAGTCGCTAATCAACCCGTCCGCGTCCATCGTAGAGCAGCCGCTCAACAGGTTTTCCGCCGAGTAGATGTTGCTCGACAATAGCCTTGCAGTCTGATGGTTGCACTTTTGCATACCAGGTCGATTCTGGGTAAACGACGATGAGCGGACCGTTTCCACACTGGTCGAAGCAACCAGCTTTATTGATGCGAATCTGTTTCTTCAGACCGCGATCAGAAATTTCTTTTCGAAGCGCATCGCAAACTGCCTCTGCGCCTTCGTTGGGACATACCTTACCGGATGTACAAACGAAAACATGCTTTTCAAATACTTCCATATTCAAGTTTCCTTCGCCGCTCTGCGGATCTGTCTGGCGTTCATGATCGGCTCCCTATGTATCGCTTGGCAGCCGCATCCGCTTCATTCATTCTAGAATATCCTGCCAAAACTCTTAAGAAAGTCTTACGGGTGCTTATTGAACTAGCACGAAGACTTGACGCATGCACGACCAGCTGGAAGAATGACCCCTTGCGCTTATGCGTAGACCGCAGACAGCTCGGTGCCTGATTTTGCAATAAATCAGACCTAAAGATCCACAAGGGTCGCCGGCTCGAGGTCACAAAACGACAGCAATAGTCGAAGGGAGAATACTCCCTTATTTGTGATCCCTGCGGAAATTTGTTTCCCCTGGGATTTTTCTTTGGGGAACAGAAAGTACTCACGAGTACAGGGAGACGTTCGATGGCCACCAAAGCACGCAAGCAGGAAATCGTTTCCGAATTGCATCAATTTTTTGATAATGGCAAGGTCG
>JBBQFO010000101.1:0-16148 GCA_038322035.1 Candidatus Obscuribacterales bacterium | reverse complement strand
CAGAGAGGCTCCTCATGCAGCCAATTTGACTGTGCCGAACGAGCAAATGGCTGCCGGTCGAACTCCGACGGAAGCTCGACCCAATGTAGTTGCGGCAGACGGTAAAATCCAGTTTGGAAATTTATACGGACCATCAGACATCAATCCAGAACTAGCCACGCCACTCAAAGGCGGAAAGCCTGGCGACGCAAAACTGGCTGCTGTAGCTCCTGTCACAGATAGCGCCGGAAATCCGACCGACAATCCTGCTTCAGTAAGCAACGATGCCGGAGTGGCAAAGAGCAGACAAGATCTGACAAAACTGACTGACGGCATGACCCCAGATCAGAAGCGCGAAGTGCAAGCTGACATAACTGCAATTGAAAATCGCAAACCGCCGTTGAGCGCAGACCAAGTCAAAAGCATTTACGACTCAACCACCAAACTGCTTAAAAACGAGGGTGATCACTCACCGCTTACCGCTGACGAGCGCAATCAATTGGCAGGCAGTATTCTGCACAATGCCTCGCTGAGAACGGGTACCGATCAAGGTTTCCACAACACTTGCAACGTCACGACGCTAGAGCGAAGATTGAACGTCACTAACCCGGCAGAAGCAGCACGCATCGTTTCTGAAGTCGGCTTGACCGGGCAATTTCAGTCGAAAGACGGCAAAATGATCAAGCTCGATGCAGCCAGTCTCCACGAAGACAAAGAAGCGTCACTGCAGTTTGGTGACAAAGCTACCGATGGAAAGCGCAATTATGCCAGCCAACTTTTCGACCAGGCTGAGATTAATAATTACTGGCAGCATCAAAAGCCTCCACTCTTTTACTCGCAGGAGGCGCCGACAAGCCAATCCGATACGGGAGAACGCTTGAAGTACGCCAACGGCACCGAGGTAAAAGGTCCGGACGGCAAGCCGATGAGGCAACCAGCACTAAGCACAGATGCGATGGCTGAGATAGGAAAGGACTTAGGCTTCACCGGTAAATTCATAATTTCAAATGCCGATGTAGCAGGACCTGGACAATCAGACGGAACTTCAAAAGTCCACAATTACCAAGAATTCAACGACGCTCTTACTAACGGACAACCACCAGCAATCATCATGGTCAACTCCAACGACCGGTTGTTTGGCGGTAACGGCGATAAGGGTGGTTCGGGCGGCTGGCACGTTGTTAACGTCAGCGACTACAAGGAAGGTCCTCCAGCCCAAGTCTTCATGACTAACCAATGGGGTTCTGCCAACAACAAGTGGGTCAGCGTCAGTGACCTCTACAACTCCACATTGCCTTCAAACGCTGGTCGTGTTGGTCAAGATGGACAGGGCGGCGGCCAAACAGATCACGGGCAAGGTGGCGGTCAGCAAGGTGGTGGCGATCAAGGCGGCACCAAACGTGGTTGGTCCAGAAACGACGGCGTCATGCGCGATGAAGACTTCCAATCTTGGAAGAAGGGTCTCAACGAACAGCAGCCGCAGCTGGACGATAAGGACAAGAAACCGCAGCAACAAATTGATCAAATTATTCAGCCATTGAAAGCAAAGCTGGATGCAGCACGCCTATCGAACAACAAAGACCTGATCGACATACTCACAAATCAAATTGAAAGCCTTCGTGGTACCTCTGGTCGTTAATGGAAGTTTTAAATTTCGGGTCGATCAAATGCGTCGTTCTTCCAGACGATTGGTCAGCGGACAGCGAACAAAACACTGGACTGCTGAAAATGCGCTGCTTTCATCCGCCTGCGCATGAAGACGTTGAAGTAGC
This sequence comes from Candidatus Obscuribacterales bacterium, assembly GCA_038322035.1. Lineage (GTDB taxonomy): Bacteria > Cyanobacteriota > Vampirovibrionia > Obscuribacterales > Obscuribacteraceae > PALSA-1081. The sequence goes on along the minus strand of JBBQFO010000101.1, from coordinate 14,397 downwards.
CTTTTTCCAAAAGACACAAGGAGTTCCTGAAACTGCGATGCAGGAGTTCAGAGAAATTCTTGGGCGTGGACCACATAAAATAGTCGAAGGCGGCGAAGAATTACTTCAGCTTGCGCCTGTTATGGGCAATGCCGGAAATCACCAGTGGTCTAACAAGAATCGCGGAGCGCGCGGTCCGAACTTTCGCTACACACTGGGCGAAATCACCCAACTTCAGGGACGAGCAGTACTGAAGGTAAAGGGCTCATTCATTGAGCCTCAATCAAAGAAGCCGCAAAACGAATACTGCGGAATTTTCATTGACTCGGGCGCCGAAAACAACGTTATCCAGGAAGTTTATCTCCAGGTGCCTTCAAAATATGGTTATTTCCAATTTGAGCGATACGTGAATGCCTTCTCTGATGCGCTTTCCACGATTGTTTGGACTTAACTCCACAAAAATTTTAGATTTGTGTCCAATTTCGCTGGGGCTCGTATACATGTGAGAACTCTGGCGAAATAAGGAAACAAGACTGATGAGCAAATCAGCCGATTCTCACTTGGAACAATCTGCGTTTAGTGCATTTGCAGACAACTTCAACAAAGCAGCACAAGGGATTGACTGGTCCATTGTTCCTCCAGCGAAGGACAATGCCAGTGCTCAAGCCGTTCTGCCAGAACTGACTTTGACCAAAGATGATGTTGAGTACAATCCTTCGCGTCCGTGGGAACGCCAGGTAATCAAAGATTTGCACGAAGGTCCAACCGACAGAACAGGCAAAATCGAATGGATTACTAATACCGCCGATGGTTATGATGCCGCAGTACAAGCCAAGAAAGCAATCGTCATGGTGTTTGGCGAAAACGGCCAGTGGTCACAAGCTATGAACAACGAGCTAGACAAAGACGAATTCCAACGACTCTCAAACCAAGCTGTGTTCTTGAAGAGCACACCATCAACTGACCTTGTTGCAGCGAACATCGGCAAGGCATTAGGTGTCGATCACTATCCTTCAATCTCTATTTTGGCTCCAAACGGTTCGATGCTTGATGAAGTTGGCAGAATCGTTGGCTATTTTGACGCTGCTACTGTTGCCGCCAAAGTTGGCGAATACATCGCCAAAGTTAATGCAGCAGTGCAAGCAGGTGGAGCACAAGTTGCCAGCACCGAACCTGCATCGGTTGCAGCCTAATCAATTACCAGACTCGGCGTAGCTCGATAAACTTCGACAGCAGCATTCAGTAGTCAATATTGAAATTAACTCTGATTTGCAAGACTATTAGGCTATGAAGATTTCAATCAAACGGTTTGCGCAAAGCATCGTTGCGACTTCCTTGTTGCTTGTGCCGGATGTTCCAGTTTTTGCTGGCAACGCTCGTTCGGTACAGCCATTAGTGATGTCCAACTAGGGAGAGCAAAATGCCAGTCGATGTCGATGTAGATAAAGTTGCACAGTACGCCTCAGCGTCACGCCAGAGCTATGAACGAGATTTGAAAAAGCTCGTCGACATTCCTGGTGTGAGCATGGATCCAGAGAGAAAAGCCGACATCACACGAACAGCAGAGGCAGCAGCACAGCTGCTCAGAGACGCTGGAGCAAAGACCGAAATCATTCAAACCAAAGGTTACCCCGTGATTTTCGCCGAGATGATCGCGGATCCGAGTTATCCCACCGTGACGATATACAACCATATGGATGTGCAACCTGCGGATGCGGCAGAGTGGAAAACCGCGCCGTTCGATATGAAGATTGAAGACGGAACCTATCGTGGCAGAGGCACGACGGATGATAAGGGACCGGCTCTAGCAGTCTTGTACGCGGCCAAGTATGCACATGAAAACAAAGTGCCGATCAACATAAAGTTCATTTGGGAGTTGGAAGAAGAAATCGGCAGTCCGAATTTCGAGCAGTTTTTGAAAGAGAACAAAGCCAAGTTAGGTACGGATTCGATCGTTGTCTCAGACACTATTTGGGTTTCACGAGATAAACCAGCGATTCCCTATGGATTGCGCGGACTGCAAGGCGTTCTGGTTCGCCTCAAAACTGGTGTCAAGGATGTTCACTCAGGCACCACCGGTGGTTTAGCCCGCAACCCGATTGGTGAATTGTGTCAACTAATAAATGAATGCTACGACGCCAAGACAGGACATGTAAACATTCCTGGCTTCTACGATACTGTTCGCAAGCCTTCAGAGAGTGAGGCGGACAATTTTGTCGCGTCTGGTTTCGATGTCCAGTCCTTCATGAAAGCGCATGAACTCCATTCGCTGCGCACAAAGGATGCCAAAGAAGCGTCTCAAAGGATATGGGCCTTGCCGACCTTTGAAGTTCACGGTATCACAGGTGGTTACAACGGTCCCGGCGTCAAAACTATTGTGCCCCACCAGGCCGAAGCAAAAATAAGCATGCGACTTGTGCCGGATCAGGATCCAGACAAAATCCTGCAAGCGTTCACCAAATTCGTTCACGAGAAATGTCCTGACGCCACGGTCCAGGCCGAAGGTTCCTTGCGTCCTTACCTGGGCGAGTTCACCGGACCTTTCAATAATGCCGCCAGCGAAGCAATGAAAGCCGGATTCGGCAAAGAAGCAGCTTTCACCAGAGAAGGCGGTTCGATCGGCGCTGTCGTCAGTATGCACGATATTCTCAACAAGCCGATTGTATTCCTCGGACTATCACTCCCAGAGCACGGCTACCACGCCATAAACGAGAACTTCGATTGGCAACAGGCAGGTGGTGGCATCAAGATGTTTGTGCAATATTTCAACGCACTGTCTAAAATAAAGCAATAAACGTTGCGAAACCCTGGCACTAAAAACGACTTGAGAATATTAGCGACGACCTTAGCGATCGCTCTTCTCGCATTCAGCCTCAGTTCAGCTTATGCTGTAACCGAGCCTCTCTCAGCATCCAAGAACGAAACAATCCAAACAATGGATCAAGAGCTGAAGCGGTCGCTGACAAAACTGAGAAACGCCAATAAAGCGCCCCTATATTATCTTGCCTACAGGCTGTACGAGGGCGCCTGGGAAAAGATTTCCGCCACCAACGGTGCCGTTCAAGATCAATACCCGAACAATACCTGGCGAATGCTGGCAGTGGACCTGCGAGTCGGTACGCCCAAATTTGACAACACTCACTTCTTGCGCGGCAAGAATTCATCGTCGCCGCATCAGTATGAGAAATCAACGATCCTGACCTCAACTCTTCCTGCCGACGGTGGAGGGTTACCGCTGCAACAATGTCTGTGGCTGAAAACGGATGAAGCCTACAAAGCAGCTCAACAACGCTATTCCGAGTTAGTGGCCAACAACGAAGTGATGTCGGCAGAAGACGACAAGTCAGACGATTTTTCGTCGCAACCTGTACATAACTACGTCTCACCCATAAAACAAACAGGCTTCGACCGAGCCTTGTGGCGCGATCGAGTCAAACGACTCTCGATGATATTTTTAAAGCATCCAGCCCTTCTGCAAAATTCGACTGTAGCTTTCGTCAGTGAGCCCCAAATCAGATACTTCGTCAACAGCGAAGGCTCTGAGATGATCGAACAGCACGTGGACTACCACCTGATGATCGTCGGCAGTACTCTGGCTGAAGATGGAATGGCACTCTCACTCAATGACACAATCGAGAAGCCAGATCCGGCGCTATTTCCAGACGAGAAAGAGCTGGCAGCACGAGTAGAAAAACTGGCAACGAAACTGGAGCAGTTACGAAAGGCACCAGTGGCGGAGCCATACATCGGACCAGCTATCCTCTCAGGAAAGGCGGCCGCTGTCTTTTTCCACGAAAGTTTTGGTCATCGTGTGGAGGCAGTGCACGAAAAGAGCGAGAACGAAGGCAAGACTTTTGCGAAAAAGCTTGGCACACCAGTCATGCCTAGCTTCTTAACAGTTGTGGATGATCCAACAATTGAAAAAGTGAATGGAGAATATTTGAACGGCTTTTACAAGTTCGATGATGAAGGAGTGCCGGGACAAGCTGTTACCCTGGCAAAGAACGGCATCCTAACCGGGTTTCTACTTGATCGAACTATGGTGCAGGGATTTAATAAGTCGAATGGGCATGGGCGATCTTCTCCGGGTTGGAATCCTGTTGCTCGACAGGCAAACTTAATTGTCAGTGCAGATGCGAAGAAGCAGGTGCCTTTCCAGACACTGCGAGCAATGTTAGTGAGCGACTTGAAGAAGCAGCACAAGGCTTACGGACTGCTCTTCGACGAGATCCAGGGCGGTCACACATATACCAGCAGAGGCTCGGAGCAAACCTATTACATTCAACCGCTAATCGTGTACAAAGTATTTGCCGATGGCAAGCCGGATCAGCTGATCCGTGGCGCTGAAATTATCGGCACGCCTCTCTCGGCACTCTCCCATGTGATCGCAGCCGGTTCTGACCGCTCGGTCTTCAACGGTGTTTGCGGTCGAGAATCAGGCCCTGTACCGGTTTCAGCAGTCGCTCCCAGCCTACTGATAGAAAGTATGGAGACAAAGCGCGCCGCAAAATCGTTCGACAAAATACCGATTCTTCCACCACCGTCGAGTGCAACTACCAATGGTGCCGCTAAACAGAAATGATCAGCACCACTAAAATCCAATTGAGTAGAATAAGTTTATTGATCATCATCGTCCTCACGATTGGCCATCCTGCATGCGCGGCATCGGAGACTGATGCTGAATCGGACGCAGTGCTCAACGCACTTGTGGATGAGATGTCGAGGTCGTTCTCTGACTTGCATGTGGATGAGCACAAACCTCCATACTTCGTTTCGTACGCAGTTAAGGAGGTCGATGAAGTCGTTTACTCATCGATTTTAGGCTCTAAACCTATTATGAATCGATCTCACGATCGTATCGTCACACCGATTGTAAGAGTTGGCGACTACGACTTGGACAGCGGTTATCACGTCTCGTCGCACACCGATACGGCATACCCCTTGCCGATTGACGACAACTATGATGCCATTCGCAGGTCACTATGGTTGTACACAGATAACGAATACAAGAGCGCAATCCGTTTTCTGGAGTGGAAAAAAGCATATCTGAGTTCTAATAACGTACCGGATCGGCTCCCCGACATGAGTCATGAAGAACCAGTTCAGTCCTTGAATCCGACTGGGGAAGTGAAAACTGATAGCAAATGGCTGGAGACGATCCAAAAGTTATCCTCGCTCTTCAAAAGCTATCCAACGCTGCAGAAATCGAAAGTTTCCTTTATTAATCGCACGATCAATTATTGGTATGTAAACACGGAAGGCTCGCGCGTTCGTGATTCGGTTTCCAGAATTTCATTGCGGATTACGGCTACCGCTCAAGCTCCGGACGGAATGCCGATCGCTGATTTCGATGTTTTTGCATGTACCGACGAATCAAAACTTCCTCAATTCGATCAGTTGAAAAAATGCACCGAACAACTCGCTCAGCGTGTTACGGACGTACAAAAGGCACCGCAAGCCGAAGAATATTGTGGACCAGTGTTGTTCGAGGGACAAGCGGCGGCGCAACTTTTTTCTCAAGTGATGGCTCCAAACTTCTGCTTTGCCGAGGACTATATTGGCGAAGAGGATTGGCGTAATCCTCTGAAGAATGCCATCGGACGAAAGATCTTGCCAAAGACAATGACTGTCGTTGATGATCCGCAGGCCAAAGATTCTGATGGAAATCTGCTTTACGGCACATTCAAGTTCGATGATGAAGGCGAACCAGCTAAGAAACTGACATTGGTTGATAACGGCGTTCTAAAAGGGTTTTGTCAAAGCCGCCTACCGACTCGAAAAAACGCCCATAGCAATGGACATTCTGTGGGCGGGCACGGCGATTACAGCATATTGAAAGTCAGTACATCGCAACCAGCGTCGGCGGACCAAATTCGCCAGCAAATCACTGAGCTGGCGAAAGATGCGGGACTGGATTACGTTCTCGTTGTTTCTCGAATATATGATGACTATCAAATGCAAGAGTACCCATCGGGACAGCACCGAGATATGCGACCTTACGTCACGCCTTCGTACTCGCTGCAGCCCGGAAGCCCCGGAGTCGTCTACAAGCTCTATCCTGATGGCAAAAGAGAATTGGTACGCGGTCTAGAATTTAGAAACATATCTCTGCGAGCTTTTCGAGACATTCAAGCAGTCGGTGATGATCCAACTGCTCAAATCGTTGAACCTCAAGACTCTGCCGCTAGAGCATTAATTATTCCGTCTTACGTGATTGGGGAACTCGAGCTCACCCCCGTTAAACCGGACCACTCGACAGTGCCAATCATGCCCAGCCCACTGGTGCAAAATCAGAACACCCATTGAGCGCCCATTTGACCATTGGCCGGACAGATTGAGCGTGTGAAGCTGATCGTAGTGCGACTGGCTCTGGTTCTAGTTACGCATTGGTACTACCGACAGTGCACCAGGCGTGCCATCTAGACTACAATTGCAAATGCTTCAGAGGCTCCTTGAGTGTGGTATTTTAGACGACAATCAGGATCTTTCGAGAAGCCCCAACGTGCACGTTGTAGTGACGATAAAGTTCGATGGTTTAAGGCTGTCTCAACTTGGCGCCGTTCAATCACTCGGACGGGCGACTTACCCTCTTCAACAATAGGGAATAAGCTGAATAGAGCCCCGGGAGTTTCTAGCATCAACTGACTGAGAAGATCAGGAACGGACTGAAGATACGACTGGCAGAGTGGGGAATATGAGAAAAATCAATAGTGTGTTGATCGTAGATGACGATGACAACATCCGACTGATCGCACAGATGAGTTTAGAGGGTCTAACTACATGGAGGATTCAGGAAGCACGCAGCGGTAAGGAAGCACTGAGCTGCCTCGAGGGAGAACTGCCTGACGTAATCCTCTTAGACGTGATGATGCCTGACATGACCGGAATGGATTTACTCGGTCATGCTAGAGCGCTGCTTGGTGATAATCTCCCCCTAGTAATCTTCATGACCGCAAAGGTGCAAACGAGTGAAATTGAGAAGTATCGTTCACTAGGCGCCGCAGGCGTGATCATGAAACCCTTCGATCCGATGAAACTTCCAGAGCAGATCGAAGAAGCGATCGCCCACTTTAGTTAACCATGAAGTCATTTAAGACGACAACATTGACTGTGCTCGTAGGCGCGCTGCTGCTCGTCTTAGCAGTTGGTATCTACATGGGTGCAAGACGATTCTCTGCACAAGTGAACAGTCGAATTTGGGTTGTGCACACCTATCAAGTGCTGAGAAAGCTCGACAGCCTACTGTTTGACCTCAAGTCAGTAGAAGTAAGCCAGAGAGACTTTATTCTGTTCGGCGACGACGATTCACTTAAGACTTGCGACCTTTTCGCTAAAGAAAGTGAAAACCAAATCAAGCAGATCAGCGAATTGGTGCAGGACGATCCCTCGCAAACGGGGAAATTAGCCACGTTAAAAAATAACGTCTCGAAGATGCTGGCCATGGTGCGCAGCACAAACGAGGTGCGCCGAACCCAAGGGCTAGAAGCAGCGAAAACCTTGCTAGAAAGTGATACCGGAAGTGGTAGCAAAGCAAATTCGGTTGAGTCGATAGCAAAGGAAATGTCTTCAGTCGAACAGCTTCTGTTACAACAACGGCTAGAACAACTGAACAAGAATACCGCGAAGACTGAGCAACACATCAACTTTGTCAATGCGCTCTTCATGATCTCACTTGTGTTAAGTATCTGGATCTACTCCGCTAGCCGAGAAAAAGCTCAGAAATCACTGGCACTCCAGCATTCAATTAGCCGTTTGCTAAACGAATCCGAGGACCTATACCAAGCAATTAACGAAATAGAAAAGCTAGTTGTGGCTCATGGAAGTTGGTCTTGTGCCGCGACATGGCTTCTTAACGACAACGAAAACGCCTTGCGTTGTTTCGACGTATTTAACGAACCCTGGTTGAAGGAATCAGCGTTTGTCGAAGAAATAAAGTCTCGAAAATTCATTAAAGGAGAAGGTTTGCCAGGAAGCGTCTGGGAGAAACAAGAAGCCATCTCGATTGTCAATCTCGCCAAAGCCAATAACTTTCCTCGTATGCCCCTCGCGAAAGCCTGCGGAATAACTTCTGGATTTGCATTTCCGATTATCAGCGAGAAAAACTTTCTCGGTGTAGTTGAACTGTTCGCGGACAGCAAACACAACCTCGACCAGAACACGATCAGCACCTTTGAGTCTATCGGTCGAGAGATCGGTAGGCTGATTGAAAGGCAACGAACGCAGATGCGATTCAGAGCAATCTTCAATCAAACCTTTGGCTTCATAGGTTTTCTTGACGTGGAAGGCAACTTGCTCGATGCCAATGAATCGGCACTTAAATTATCCGGAGTGGAATTCGCCGATGTCGTTCACAAACCATTCTGGGAGAGTCCATGGTGGACGCACGATCCAGTCCAGCAAGAGCGGCTAAAAGATGCTATTCGCAGAGCCGCGGCCGGTGAGTTCATGCGATTCGAAGCAAATCATCCAGCTCCAGATGGAACTACTACTTTTGTAGATTTCTCACTGAAACCAGTCTTTGATTCGGACGGACAGGTTAAGTATCTGATTCCAGAAGGACGTGATATATCGGAGAGAAAAGAAGCGGAAACCAGATTTAGAGCCATTTTCGACCAGACATACGGCTTCATAGGATTGCTGCGACCAGATGGAATCGTATTGGATTACAATCAGTCGGCTCTGAATTTCGCCGGTGCAAAATTAGAAGATGTTGTCTTTAAACCTATCTGGGAGACCGTCTGGTGGGCTCACGATCCAGCGCTGCAAGAAACTGTAAAACAAGCCGTTGAAAAAGCCGCGAATGGAGAATTTGTACGCTTCGAAACCATCAATCCATCAGCCTCAGGTGAGATGTTCGACTTCGATGTCTCGATCAAACCAGTAAAAGATCACTCCGGTAAAGTCATACTGCTCATCCCCGAAGCGCGCAATATCACGCAAACCAAAGAAGCTGAACGACGGGTGAGCGAGTTTTATTCTACTGTTTCACACGAACTTCGCACTCCGCTGACATCAATTCGCGGTTCACTTGGTCTGATGGAAGGTGGCTTGACAGGCGTAATTCCAGAGAAGACTTTAAAAATGGTCAAAATTGCACGCTCTGAATGCGATCGGCTGATCAGATTGATCAATGACATTCTAGATCTACAAAAGATTGAAGCAGGCATGATCGAACTAAAGCGATCAGATGTCGAAACGGATCAGCTGGTTGAGCGGACTGTTGAAGGTCTTAAAGGGATGGCTCAGACACTCAACATCAACTTGATTGCAGACAAGCGGACTAGCGGAGTTGTAAATTGCGATCAGGACCGGATCATACAAGTGCTGACAAATCTAGTCTCCAACGCGATTAAATTTTCCCCTGCTGATGCTGATGTTGTGATCAGCGTAGAACAAGGTGCGGATAACTCTCTCAAGTTCTGCGTAAGAGACAATGGACCAGGAATTCCGCCAGCACAAGCACATAAGTTGTTTGCTCGTTTTCAACAACTGGATCAGTCTGACAGTAGACAAAAGGGTGGTACAGGATTGGGTTTAGCAATCACAAAAGCGATCGTAGAAGAGCACAATGGACAGATCGGGGTCGACAGTGAACTTGGAAAGGGAGCGACATTTTGGTTCTCTCTGCCATCTGTATCACAGCTGCCCAAGCAGCCTGACGACCAAGTCCATCAATTAGCGAGCCACATCCGTCCGGCTTTGCTGATTGAAGATGATGACAGCATTGCGGAAGTTCTCAAAGCTCACTTGCAGCACGATGGTTTTGAAGTTGTGCGCGCGTGCAATTTGAAAGAGGCTGAAAGTCTTTTGCAAAGATACGTTCCTCTGTTCATACTGCTCGATCTGACACTACCGGACGGAGATGGACTTGACCTGTTGACCGATTTAAGCAACGACAATTTGCGACAACATATACCTGTCGTCATCGTCACTGGTAGGGATGCTGATGGCGCTGTCAGTTGTGGACATCCCGCTTTGATCGATTGGGTCGAAAAGCCATTCAATGAAGAGAAATTGCACGATGCATTCCACGCCGCCAGAAGCAAAATCGGCCCAGCTCGGGTCTTGATTGTCGAAGATGATCTCGCTGCACGCGAGATCCTTACCCAGCAGTTGAACAGTTTAGGAGTCAGTTGCTTGGAAGCTACGAATGGTGCCGAAGCGATAAAAGTATTCCGTGACTCCAATCCAGATCTAATCATCCTGGACCTTTTGATACCAGCTCCCGATGGATTCGCCGTTGTCGATATTCTCAAGGCAGAACCGAATGGTCACAAACCGTTGATCGTATACAGTGCGTTGGATCTCAACAACGACCAGAAAAGGCTTCTCAAGCTGGGTCTAACTGCCCATCTAACCAAAAGTATCAACTCGATCGATCAAGTAATCGGAACAGTTCGAGAATTTCTGGATGGATTGGTTCCACCATCCGACGCTGCCAATGGTGAGAGAGAAGAAGAAGAGGTTTAGTAAAATTAGCCGGTGTATCGAAGGAAGGTTGCTTTGCTATCGTATCTTTCGTTATCTTTGTGGAACTGGTAAGTGGCGTCGTTTGTTTGCGTTATGTTGTCTCCGTTCCTCGCAGTTATTACGGAGACATCGCCGTAGACACTGCTGTCGTTTGGATTGGCACTCGGCGGCCTAACGATGATGTCACCCGGTTTTGCATCGGCGTAAGAAACTTCTTGGAACTTTCCACTGCTAAGGAGTGGTTTATCCATTTCACCGCCGTTGCCAGAGCCCAGGAATTGAGGCAAGCCGCATTCATTGAGAGCCTGCTGAACTGCCCTAGCACAATATCCGGTGCCAGCCATGTTCGCATCCTGGTCTTTGATTGCTGACACTAGTTTTTGGTTAAATTCGGTGGGGGCCGGTGCACTTCCTGCCGGGCCGCCGCTGTTGTCGGCAACAGCGCCCTGGCTGCCGTTGTTACCTTCGTATTGAGCGAGAAATTGGGTGGCCGCCTCGCTGCGATTATTTTTGTTTTCAGGATTGTAGGCAGGGCGTTCAAATTTATCGTAGAAAACGTTTGATGCCTCGGCCGCACTCATGTTTGGATTGGATTTGTAAGCATCTAGTGCTCCCGGTTCAGTGGTGTTCATTTCCTTCCAGAGGAAATCGAGTTGCACCTTCATGTCTGAAACAGGCTTGCCTTCACTTTGAGCAAAAGAGTTTAGTTCATCACGTCTACCGAAACTCCACTGTGCCAACCCATAGCCGATGCCATTGCCAGCTTCAGTAATGCCTGGGTTCAATCCAGATTCATACTGCAGGTTGCCAGTTATGCCAGCGGCCTGTTCTTTGGTCAATCCTTTCTCGACAAAGTAATCCATGATCTGCAGTGCGGCCGGTGAATTGGCATTCAAATTAACGTTCGCACCGCCACTGGAGTCACTTCCGGCCCGGGACGTGCTCGAATCACCGCCACCGCCGCCGCCGCTACCGCCACCATCGCCACCGTAACTGCCACCGCCACCGCCACCACCGCCACTACCGCCGCCGCCAGATGAACCGCCGCCATCGATTGGCTGTTGAGCCTGCTGAGTTGGTCGTGGTTGGTCTTGTGGTTGTGGTGTCGGCAGATCAGGTGCAGACGGCTGCTCGGCCGACAAGGGCACGGGTGCTGGAGGCAAGTCTGGTTCCTTTTGCAGTTGATCCAACCAGTCTTGAGGGATTTTGGCTCCAGGGTTGTTCTTAGAGAAATAGCTGATTAAGTCTTTGATTGCCGATTTCTGCATTTGATCGGCAAACTTCTTAGCATCCACATCAGCCTTGTTTTTCGACTGAACTTCGATATTGATTGATCCATCTTTATTAGGCGTCTTCTTATCTGGGTTGGCTCTCAGCTTGCCGTCTTCACCGAGGAAGAAATCCGGTTGCTGACCACTCTTCTGATTGTCCGCAGCGCTTGTGATAGAAACGCCCGTAGCCTTATCAAAGATTGGTTTCAGCTGTTCCGGTGTGGCAGGAGGAAGCGCATCGACTGCGCCGGTGGGATAAATACTGGGGGTGAAATCGAGGCTGTTTGGAAGTTCTCGTGGTGCTCCAGCACTCGAGAAGTTGCGTGGCATCAAATCGCCGTAGACATGATTGGATAGCGCCAGGGCCGGGATATCGGCTGGAGGCGCGTTTAAATTTTCCAGTGCAGCGGCAGGAGGTCGAGACATGCGTCATCACCCGTGTTTATAGTCGCAGCGATTCAGGAAACCTGGCAGCGACCGGATCTTGGTAAGTGGCTATATAGAAAGGGCACTAAAAAATATAACAGCGGCACAGAGCATTGTCAACAACTTTTAATAAAGGGCTAAAACCTGTGCTCAGCCGGATTTCGTTTCACCAAACGTGCAGGAGTTGATCAGTCCCGCGAGATTAGAGAAACGGCTTCTGCCGCTATGGCCTCACCGCGACCAAGGTAACCTAACTTTTCTGTGGTTGTAGCCTTGACACTCACCGCATCTACATCTAAATGAAGACGCGCGGCTAGTGTTTCCCTGATCCGATTAAAGTACGGAGACATCTTTGGAGACTGACAAATGATTGTCGAGTCGATGTTGACGATTTTATAACCGCGAGCCACAAGCAACTCGTAAACATGTTCAAGTAAGACCAGGCTGTCAGAACCCTTGTAGAGAGGGTCCCCAGGCGGAAAGTGCAGACCGATGTCACCCAATGCGGCAGCGCCGAGCAGCGAATCGATAATTGCGTGCGTCAGGGGGTCACCGTCGGAGTGTCCCTCCATGCCCATCGGATGGTCTATCTCGATGCCACCGATAATCAGTGGACGCCCTTCGACGAATTTATGAACGTCATAACCGGTTCCGATTCTCACTTAGTTACTCGCTGAGGGTGCAGAGATGACCATAATCAACGCCTCAGCTTCGACAGTATCACCGGCTTTAACTGCAATGCTAGTGACCTTACCGGCGGTGGCAGCGACAATTTCTTGTTCCATTTTCATCGCTTCAAATAGGGCGATCTTCTGCCCGACTGTGACGCTGTCGCCGACTTTGACGAAAAGATCTTTGACCAATCCATTCATTGAAGTGCGCACTTCACCCGAGTCATTAGCGTTGGAGGATTTCTTTTCGGCTCTGGCGGGCAGCGCACGTGTGGAGGTAGCTGCTGCAGCAGCTACTTTCAAAGTTGCTACGGGAGACGGTGAAGTGTCGGTAACAGCTACCTTGTAGATCCTTTGATTAACTTCAACGTCGAAACTACGGGTAGCTTTCGGAGCTGTTTTCAATTCGGCGTTATCTGCATTAGCTATTTTTTTATCCGCAGTAACACTACCGGCTGCAACAGCTGCTTGATGTTTGGCGATGAAAGTCTTGATCAACTCAGCTTCTACATACTTTGTGGTCATCTCGCCGGCGCGAAACTTGGAGTCATCCAGAATAGCTAACTGAAACGGAATCGTTGTCGCCACGCCTTTGATATCGTAACTACTCAAGGCGATTTTGCCGCGCACAATTGCTTCTTCTCGAGTTCGTCCCCAGACGATCAGCTTGGCCAGCAACGAGTCATAGAAGGGAAGAATCTGATAGCCCTGATAGCATGCGCTGTCAATTCTGGTCCATGGCAATCGAGGTTCGGAGTAGGTATGAACAACTCCCGGGCTCGGCATGAAATTCTTAAGCGCATCTTCTGCATTGATTCTAAATTCAATAGCATGACCGCGGAACTCAACTTCTTCTTGAGTCAGTGAAAGCTTGCTACCGTCAGCTACAAGGATCTGTTCTTTGACGATATCTACGCCAGTAACGAGTTCTGTGATCGGATGTTCTACCTGCACTCTTGTGTTTACTTCAAGGAAGTAGAATTCATCTCCACTGACCAGAAATTCCAGAGTGCCAGCCGAACTATATTTCAATGAAGCCGCCCCTCTGACTGCGGCTTCCAGTAATCTCTTTCGCACTTCGTCGCCAAGTTTAACGGCCGGGCATTCTTCCAACAATTTCTGATGTCTTCGTTGGCTTGAACAATCTCGCTCACCCAGGTGGATAACATTGCCATGCTCGTCTCCAAGCACTTGCACTTCAATGTGTCGGGGCGCGTCTAGATATTTTTCAACATAAACTTCATCGCTGCCAAAATAGCTTAAACCTTCTCTTTGTGCCGCAGCAAGTGCATTTTCGACTTCCTGCTCGTTGCGTACGACCTTCAGACCTCTGCCACCACCACCGGCACTAGCTTTGATCGCGATTGGGTAACCGTATTTGGTGGCTAGATTTTTTACCACTTGTGGATCTGTAACCGGGTCCGTTGTGCCGGGGACTACTGGAACGCCGGCAGCCTCCATGGCTCGTCGAGCTTCCACCTTCGATCCCATGCTTCTAATCACAGCTGGAGATGGACCGATGAATTTGATGCCCAAATCAAGGCAAGCTTGAGCAAATTCAGCATTCTCAGAGAGGAAAC
>JBBQFO010000100.1:0-16460 GCA_038322035.1 Candidatus Obscuribacterales bacterium | reverse complement strand
TTGCGCATGTGTTCTGTTGCCTCTATGTATTGATTCAAGTGCAGGTAGCATTTGCCTAAATACAACTGGAAATCGCATGAGCGACTTAGCCCCGTATCCAGCAGTTCCAATTTCTTGTATTGGGTAATTGCGTCGTTCCACCTGCCGTTGGCCATGTAGAACTGACCAAGAGTGTCTCCTGTGCTAACTCGTTGCCTGCGCGTGTCGTCAAATGCACTGAAAGTGGTTGTCTGGCTGTCTAGCAATACAACAAGATCGTGATCGTATGTGGGACTTACTTTAGGCTGAGACAAATCAACCATCTGGAAGACGGGCGCTTTCTCGAATGGAGATGCTTCGGTAATGTCGGTGACTAATAGATATGTACATGGAATAACGGTTACAGCAATTGCGAACAAAGCCAGCTTCTGCACCATCCGCTTTTTAGCGCTTGATTTTTTGATGATCTGGGCGAGGGATTTTTCCTTTTCCAGCCACGCACCACTCTTGGTGCTATTTGTTGCTACAGCGCTTCTCAAGTCCCGAGATATCTCTTTCATCGTGGCATAACGAGCCGACGGTTCCTTGGCCAAGCAAGTGAAAATTATCACCTGCAGTTTCTTTGCTAGCGGGTTCTTGGCGATTTCTGAAGGAAATGGTGCCGGCAGATCTGTCAAATGCTTTTGCATGGTATCGAGGAAATTTTTGCCGATGATTGGTGCCTCTCCGATCAGGGCTTCATACATCAAACATCCAAGAGAGTAAATATCAGATCGATGGTCCAATTTTTTGCCGGAGCATTGCTCAGGGCTCATATATAGTGGGCTGCCGAAAACTTCACCAGTTTGCGTCAGGTTGTTCATCGTCAAGCCATCATCACTAGTGAGCAGCTTGGCGATGCCGAAGTCCACCACTTTGACGAGATCGAATCCATTCTTATCAGTTGTAAGCATGACGTTGCTTGGTTTGAGATCGCGGTGAATGATGCCTCTTTCGTGCGCATGATTGAGCGCTTCGCAGATCTGGACAAATATTTCGATGGCGCGTTCTGGCGTCAGTGGGTCTTCGCGAATTATTTGCTCGAGGCTTTTTCCTTCAACAAAGTCCATGATGATAAAGGCTTGTCCACTGGTCAAGCCGCAGTCATGGATGTGAACGATGTTGGCGTGACTCAACGTCGCGGTGGCTTGAGCTTCTTGCTGAAATCGCTTCAAGCTTGTCGGGTCGCTGGTCAGATGCGGTAACAGAAGTTTTACGGCCACCATTTTATTCATCACCAGATGCCGAGCTTTATAGACAACAGCCATTCCGCCTTTGCCTATTTGTTCGACAATTTCAAGTCGTTCAGAAGCCGCCTGTGCCGCTTCCAAAAATGGATCCAGATCAGATGGCTGAGGCGCCTCTGACTCTTCCAGCCAG
This sequence comes from Candidatus Obscuribacterales bacterium, assembly GCA_038322035.1. GTDB lineage: Bacteria > Cyanobacteriota > Vampirovibrionia > Obscuribacterales > Obscuribacteraceae > PALSA-1081. Next base: position 15,062 of record JBBQFO010000100.1, on the reverse strand, counting down.
GAAAGGCGCTGACTTTTGGTGTTTTTCTGCGAGTCTAAATCTGCATCCATTGCTTTGATCGGAGTTGTAATTTTAGTATGCCCAGAAAATTGCGCTGTTCATTTGGGCATATTTTGAATAGCCTTATGGTATGAAAAATGGTAATGAGTTTACGCTCCAAGCTATCGATTTTAGGACTGTCCGCGCTGCTAGTGCCCATTGCAGCCCCTGTCGTCGCCGCCCCGAAGCAGAATGGTTGGCGTTTACAGCAGACTAGCGACGAACAAGGCGTGCTAGATACAACATTGACGTGCGAAGCACTGCGGATTGATACTGAAGATTGCACGCTTTTGATTTTGCCACCAAACTATGACATGTATCTATATAACCCTAAGAACAAGCGCTACATGCAGCTTCCGATCAAAGCTTTTGGCATGCATACCTCCAACAAGAAGGAGACGGCAGCAAAATATACTTTGACCAAAGCCGGAGACGCACAGGTGTGCGGCGTTACAGCCACAAAGTATGAGGCGACCAACAATCGTGGACAACGGTGTTTCGAATTCTGGGCCACGAAGGCTTTTCCTGTTCCCGCTAAACTTTCCGACGCCTGTGCCATATTCATGAGCTTTAGTGAAATGCCGCCCGGATATGGACTGCCGTTGCGTGCCTCTCGCATCAATGAGCACGGCGGCAAATTCACGCACATTCGCACGAAATCAATCGTGCCAGTCTATGTTCCACCCGAGACATTCGCCAAACCGAAGAATTTCCTCAAGGTGGATAACTTTGTGTCGCTGCGCACCAATGGCGCCAATGTGCCTTCGCCGCCAGCGAATGCCCTCGACTATATGCGGGATCCAAAGTAACTTGAGGACGAACTTCAGGTGCCCGCCAGCGACACGCCTCTTCCTTTGAGAATTTTCTGCATTTCCAACAGGCATGTGTAGGTTGGCAAAATCCACAGGGTTTCGCCGGCTTGCACCTGGCCCAGAGCTTGATCTAGAGCTTTGTCGAGCTTCGGTTCGGTTTGGATATTTTCTTGCCCCACGCCTGCGTACTTCATTCGCACTGCCATGTCTTCAGCGCGCTGCCCGCTTACTACTAGTTTCTTTGTGTGACCGGCCAGCAGTTCGAAGTCTGCGTCCCACAACCAGGAAATATCTCGACCGTCTGCCAGATTGTCGTTGATAGCAATCAAGATACGGGCACTGGGGTCTGCTGCCACCGCGCTAATCGCCTGGCTGGCACCAGCTGGATTTTTTATCAGTTGAATGAGGACGGATTTTCCAGAGATAGAAACTCTTTCCGAGCGACCAAAGAGAGTCTGATAGTTTTTTAGACCCTGTCGGATCGTCTCGATCGTCACACCAAGAGAAGCCGCACTGGCGGCTGCTGCCAGCGCATTGTAGACGTTGAACATGCCTGGCAAGGGCACCACAGCTTCACCACTTCGATCATCGATCGTCAGTACGAAAGTTGAGCCCGTTGGTCCGACTTCGACAGCGCTTGCTTTGATGCGCGGTACTGGTCGTTTGAAATCACACTTTGTGCAGCTCCAATGCCCCAACTGTCCATAAAAGACAAGTGTATATGACGTTTCTGCGCCGCACTGAGCGCAATAGGAAAGCTCCATCGATTGCGGTCCCATACCATCGGCGGTGGCAGCTTGTTTTTCTACGTGCCCTTTGATTGATTCAACTCCAAAAAATATGCGAGGGCACTCCGGCACCAATTGACTGACGTTTGGATCGTCTGCGTTCAAAATCGCCAGCGTTTTGTTTTCCAGTATGCCTTTGGAGATCAGCTTGGCAGTGGTATCAAGTTCACCAAATCGATCTAACTGATCTCTGAATAAATTAGTGACAACAACTTGCGATAGCTTCACTTCTTTAGCGATCAATGGAAGCACCGCTTCATCAGTCTCGAATAAACAGTAGTCGGCAGAAAGTTTGCCGGTCCAGCTTGCTGATTCAACCAGACTGGCGGTGATTCCTGCTACTAAATTTGCCCCTTGTTTATTGTGCACCAACTCTAAACCAGCGGCGCGCAAGATTGAAGAAAGCAAACCAGATGTGGTGCTCTTACCGTTTGTTCCTGTGACTGCAATAATCCCGCTTTTGGCTTGTTCAGACAGTTTCGTCAGGACTGTCGGTGCGAATCGCCTGGCTAACTTACCTGGTAAGTTCGAACCGAGACCGGCACCCATGAAACGAATTGCACGGGCCGTAAATTTTCCTGCAACAACTGCAACCGTATCCGACGGATCCATTACGACCTCACGAGTTACCCGGGGCTGTCTAGATGAACCTGGCGTTGACGTCGTCTGCGATGTAGGCTCGCAAGTAATGGGGGCTGCCCTTCACAATCAATTCGTCACCAAGTCCAAATTGATAGTCTATATGTTGACCGTCGATGTGCAAGACACCAGTTCTCATCTGCGAGACGATGCGTATCTCTTGCGCGTGATCGAGAACGCCTCTGAGAAATTTATACTGCTCACCAGGCCGTATACAAGGCTCACGAACGATATACAGATAGCGGTTATCGGTGATTGGCAAAACTTCACCACCTGCCGATCTGAGAGAGCCAGTCGAGCCACCTGGAGTGCCAATCCAAACTCCCGACGATCGTTGCTCTTCTCGATTTTCTCCAAACTCCATGATCATACGACACGTGGCTGCAGGATTGGAATGACCGACGAGCACTTCGTTAAGTACCAACTCAGGCAACAAAGACCCATTCAACCAGAGTTCAAGTCTCAACAGCGGTCTTGTCGTCAGCTCTCCGTCTTCAACTTGTGCGAGTACCGCTTTCAAGTTTTTTTGATTGCCGAGACAGAAGTGTCCGAAACTAGACGAGCTCGAGGAGTTAATGCCCAATACTGGGATGCTGTCGACCGAGTGTGAGGCATCGAGGAAAGTGCCGTCGCCACCGACCGAGATCACCAAATCCACATCGGTGACTTTCTGCGTCAGTTCGGCGCGCGCCACTGAACGATATTCCACGCCGCGCTTGAGCAATTCCTTCTCAAGTAGTTCGAGTGTCTCCACGTGCTCGTTATGAGCAATTTTGACGCGTGTGACAACTTCGCTGCCCTCTTCGAGAAGCTTCAGAAATCGGGATTCTCTGTGCTCGAGAGCTTGGATCTGGAAGGTGGACTTCTTGTGGAGTATCAGAACCTTGCGAAGTTTCACCGTGAGCCGCCTGTAGCCAGAAAATTCTTAGACAGGAAGGGTATCAGATTCAGCTCATCATTGCTACATCCTCACTCCCACAGGATCATAGGAAACTCAGGACAGTGTCTGGTTTTCGCGTTCCGTTACTATCCGCAAAATAACGGCATTAGATAGGATATACTTCAATAGCCGCCGATACGGAACCTTCAGAGCGCTGAGGGTTCACATTAATTGGAGAAGAACATGCCATTGTCTGGGTCGCAAATTAGAGACAAGTTTATCGAGTATTTCCGAGACAAGCGCGGACATGCCTACTTGCCCAGCTCGAGTTTGATTCCTGACAATCCGACGCTGCTTCTGACATCGGCAGGCATGGTTCAGTTCGTACCGATCTTTCTCGGACAGGCACCAGCTCCAGAGCCGCCAAGGGCAGTGACTGTGCAGAAGTGCGCGCGCGCCGGCGGCAAAGATTCCGACATCGAAAATGTAGGCAGAACGGCTCGTCACCACAGCTTCTTCGAAATGTTGGGCAATTTTAGCTTTGGCGATTATTTCAAGAAGGAAGTGATTCCCTGGGCTTGGGAATTCGTCACTAAAGATTTGGGATTGGAGGCAGACAAGCTCTACGTCACCATATTCAAAGGCGACGAATTGAACGAGCCTGATCAAGAAGCTTTCGAAATTTGGAACAAGACAGTAGGTGTGCCAAAAGAGCGAATCATCAAAATGTCGCGCGCCGACAATTTCTGGGGTCCACCGGGACCAACAGGTCCGTGTGGTCCATGTTCTGAGATTTATTACGACCGAGGCGAGGAATTCGGTTGCAGCAGCGATCCGACAAAATGCGGCATCGGGCTGTGCGAGTGCGACAGATATCTTGAATTCTGGAACCTCGTGTTTATGGAAATGTTCAAAGATGAACATGGGAAATTCTCGCCGTTGGCGAAAAAGAACGTGGATACGGGTTCTGGGTTAGAGCGCGTTGCTTTGATCTTGCAGAAAAAAGACAACAACTACGAGACAGATCTGTTCTTCCCGATTCTTCAGGAAGTATCGAAGATTGCTGGAGTGCCTTATACAGGCGGCGTTCCGAGAGCTGAAGATTGGGTCAAATCAGAAGTCAAAAAAGACAGCTACCTCAAGATCATCTCCGATCACACCCGTGCTGTCACATTTTTGGTTGCCGACGGCGTGCGTACAAGCAACGTCGGACGCGGTTACGTTCTCAGATTTATTCTTCGCAGAGCGGCTCGATTCGGCAGATTGCTGGGAATTACCGAACCTTTCATTTATAAGTTGGTACCGAAGGTGGTGGAACTGTACGGTTCGCACTACCCTGAGTTGCGCAATCAGCAGTTGATTTCGCAAATCATCAAAGATGAGGAAGAGCGATTCTCTAAGACAATCGATCGCGGTATGACGCTCTTGAACGAGTTGCTTGAAGGCGATAAGGCTGAGATTCCAGGCAAAGACGCATTCAATCTCTACGCGACATTTGGTTTTCCAATTGAATTGACTCGAGAAATCGCTGAAGAGCATAAGAAAACTGTTGACATGGTAGGGTTTGCCGAAGCTCGAAAAGCGCATGAAGAGGCTTCTGCCGGCAGTAAATTCAATGTCATCATCGCTGGTGATGAAGGATTTGGAAAAGTGCTGAAAGAGCACGGCAAAACGAAATTTTCTGGTTACAAAAATCTCCAATCAACTGGTCACGTGCTGGCTATCATCAAAAATGGCAAGCTGGTAGATCACGCTGAAGAAGGTGAGGAAGTCGAAGTTTTGCTCAGCGAAACACCGTTCTATGCTGAGTCTGGCGGACAAGTTGGTGATACCGGTGTATTGCAACATCGTGATGCTCTTTTACACGTTTTGGACACAAGAAAGCATGAAGGTCTGCATGTGCACAAGGTCCGCACTATGTCTGGGGTTGTGGAGCCGGGACAAGAGCTGACTGCTGTAGTCGACAAAGATCGTCGCACTGCCACCATGTTGCATCACAGCGCCGCCCATCTGTTTCATGCTGCGATCAGAGATTTGCTTGGTAATCATGTAGCCCAGGCAGGTTCGCAAGTGGGTCCACAAACAATGCGCTTCGACTTTTCGTTCGAGCGTCAACCAACTGCTGCTGAATTGAAGAAAATTGAATCGACAATGAATCAGTGGGTGCGGATGAATTATCCCGTCGTCACCGAAGAAATGCCGCTTGAAGAAGCGAAGAGAACTGGCGCTGTAGCTATGTTTGGTGAAAAATATGGCGACATAGTTCGGGTTCTTAAGATGGGTGATGTCAGTCTTGAATTTTGTGGTGGCACTCACGTTTCCAACACAGGCGAGATTGGACCAATCAAGATCATTAGCGAAGGCAGTATCGCATCTGGTGTACGCAGAGTAGAAGCTCTTGCCGGTCCAACGGCTTGGAATCACATTGCCCAGAGTATGTCTGTGCTCAGTGATGCGTCCGGTATCTTACGCGTCAAACCAGCGGAACTAACTGCACAGATTGAAAGGTTGCAAGAGCAGCTCAAGCAAAAAGACAAAGCGCTTCAGTTGAGAGAAGAGGAGCTCGCATTTATGCGCGTTTCCAGCTTGCGCCCTGAAAGACTGGGACGCATCGATTTGATTGCAGGCGAACTTCCAGGCATGTCACCGGAAGGATTGAAGAGTGCTGTTGAAAAAATGAGAAATCAGAGCAACTCCACGGTCGTTCTGCTTGCTTCATCTTCTGGCCCGGATAAAGTCTCAATTGCAGCTGGAGTGGCCGACCCTCTTGTAAAAGATGGGATCAGTGCTGGTAATTTAGTTAAGGATTTCGCTGCGGTCTGTGGTGGCGGTGGAGGCGGAAAGCCCCAAGTAGCCCAGGCCGGTGGAAAAGACCCAAGTAAAATCGGCGACGCCTTCTCACAACTGAAGCAAGCCCTCGCGGAGAAATCCGGTTAAGATCAAATGCGTCCAGTTATGGGTGTATTTGAGGAGGTTTAAGCGATGGCTTTTACTTGGTCGGAAGCCAGGAGAGTATTCTTTTGGTGTATCGGACTGTGCTTCGTGGTTCTCACTTTCGTCAGACCGGCTTTAGCAGATGCGCCTCCTGTCAGGATTGCTGTAGTGCCGGGTGGTGGTAGCGGGCAAGAGCAGGAGGTATGCGATCGAATCAATGGCCAGCTGCAAAGCAATCAAGATGTCGCATTAAGTCCCACCAATCCAGACTGGTACGTTGTTTGCAACATAAAAGAGATGCTGGATCAAAACAGCGGCCAAATTCGATATAACGGAACGGTGACGACGAAAACGACCGCCGGACACATTATCAGTACCGTCTCTTTGCAGAAGTACAACCAGGATTTCTCGCTCACTCCTGGCGCTCAGCTTAACAAGAAGCTAGTCGATAATGCTGTACAGGATGTGATTGGTGGACTTACCGAGCGAGCTATTGGACCGATACAGCAAGCTGTTGAGGTTGAAATGGAGACTCGTGAACGGATGATTAAAGCGACCAGGCTTGGCGTGCAACACAAGTACGATGAAGCTATCGCTTTGTTACGACCGATCACACCGGAAACACCTCATTTTAGTGCCGTACAAGCACTGAAAAGGAAACTTGAGAACCAACGGGATGGCAAACCAGCACCTGCTTCCAAAGCGCACAAGGGTGCTGCACATTAGCCAGAACTTAACCTGAAAGGCTGTGCCAGTCGCAGCCTTAACATAAAAAGGTTTCGCTAAAGGTCCTTAATCCAGTAAACTTTTAGGCGAGTGCCTGCGTTTTAGCTGTGTGGAGCGGCAAAATTAAAACCACTCCAATTTGGTAGGAGAGAACATAAAGATGAATGCGTGTAAAACCGGTGCAATGCTTATCGCACTACTGTTCGTTGTCAACTTAGTGATGCCGCAAACGGCAATGGCTGATGCGAAACGACGCTTAGCGATCATGCCTTTCGATTACGGCGCGGTTCAGGGCGGACAAGTCGGCACGTATGACGTAGGTAAAGGTATCGTCAGTCTGTTGATCACCAAACTCGTCAACGATGGCACATACACACTCGTCGACAGACAGATGCTCGATTCGATTTTGAAAGAGCAGAACTTCTCAGTCAGTGACCGTGCGGATCCAGCAACAGCTGTCAAAATCGGTAAATTATTGAGCATCGATGCCATGGTTGTAGGAACCGTAACTAACTTCGGTTTTGAAAGTAAAACAGTAAGTGCTAGTGGCGCAGTCGGTGCGCTCGGCTATGTGCCATACGGCGGATATCTGGGAATGTTCGGCGGCGCTAGCAGCCGGAAGAGCACTGTCAAAGTAGCTGTCGATGCTCGAATCGTCGACGTCACTACCGGTGCGATTCTCGGATCTGTACACGGTACTGGTGAGTCACTGCGAAAAGGCGTTTCCCTCTTCGGCGGTGGTGCTGGCTTCGACATGGGGTCTTCCGACTTTGCCAGTTCGATTGCAGGGGAAGCCACCATGCAGGCAGTAGATTCGATGGGCGCTCAATTGAACGCTCTGGCTGGAAAAATTGCAGACAATCAATCACTCGCTGCAGCGAATGTTCAGGGCAAGATTGCTGACGTAACCGGCACACAAGTTGTTCTTAATGTGGGCAAGAATAATGGACTAGCGACTGGTGATAGCTTGCAAGTACAACGTGCTTACAAGACCATCAAGGATCCAACCAGCGGTAAGGTTCTCAAAGAGCTGACCAATACGATTGCGATTATCAAGTTGAGCAGTGTAGATACTGATAACTCGACTGGTAGCATCACCAAAGGCTCTGGTGTCAAAGTTGGTGACAACGTCACCAAGGTGACAACAGATGTCTCGGCGATTGTTGTGCAACCGGTACCGGGAAGCGATAACTCTCCGATTCGCTCAGTCAGCGCAACCGGAACACTTCTAAATAAGAAAAACAAATAGGGCGATACAGCGGAAAGGATGAATAAAATGACCTTCGCATTTAATTCCAAACTCCGCAGCTCCGTCTTAATTCCAATCACAATCGCGATGGCAGGCTTACTCAGTCTGCCATCGTTTGCCAAGGAACCTACGGATTGGGATAAGGCTTTGAGCAGCGGCTATAACCAGCTCACCATGGGAAATACCGAGGCGGCACTGACGTTTTTTCGGAAGCAGTCGGCCAAGTATCCAAACTCCGGTGCCTGTCATTTGGGCATTGGCAAATGTCTCAAACGAGTCACGAAATATAGTGAAGCTAAAACTGAATATCGCGCCGCTGTGCAACTGGAGCCAAACCTATCGGATGGCTGGTATGAACTCGGTACACTTTGCGAAAGCGATCAAGAGTGGGATAACGCTTCCAAGGCTTTTAGCAAGTTTCTAGAGTTGAAGCCGGATGCCGGTCAGAGACAGGCGGTTGTTGATCGAATCCGCTTCTGTGACAGCAAGAAACCGGATGCGTAATTTCTAGGGGCCGTGACCAATTTTAGGAATCGTTGAGAGGCAAAATGGAAACTGATAAAAAGTCGTTAGCATATTTCAAAGGTAACTTCGTGCCGATTGAAGACGCTAACATCAACATCATGAATCACTCGTTCATGTACGGAACAGCAGTCTTTGAGGGTATCAGAGCCTACTGGAACGCTAATGAAGAAGAGCTATACGTTTTCCGTTTGCGAGAGCACTTCGAGCGCATGGTCGATAGTATGAAGATCATGTATCTCGAAACAAAATATTCCGTCGATGAGCTCTGTAACGTAACTGTTGAATTGCTGCGACGTAATGCTCCGACCACAGACACTTATATTCGCCCTGCCGCTTACAAAACGGCACATCGAGTTGGTCCTAGTCTAGATAACAACCCGAGTGACATATGCATGTTTACGGTTCCATTTGGCGATTACTTTCATGGTGCCGAAGGACTGAAGGTTCAAGTTTCGAGTTGGCGCCGGGTTGAAGACAACGCAATACCAGCAAGAGCGAAGATCGTCGGCGCTTACGCCAATACTGCGCTGGCTAAGACAGACGCAGTAATGGCTGGATTTGACGAGTGCATCGTGCTCTCTGAAAACGGACATGTGTCTGAAGGAAGCGCCATGAATATTTTCATGGTCAAGCGCGGACAGTTGATCACAACCCCGACAACAGAGAACATTTTGGAAGGCATCACCCGCGGTAGCATCATGGAATTGGCCCAGGAAGAACTGGGAATGCCGACGGTCTCACGCACGGTTGACCGAAGCGAACTATACACCGCTGATGAACTCTTCTTCTGCGGCACTGGTGCTCAGATTGCTCCAATTATCGAAGTCGACAAACGCAAAATTGGTGACGGACGCGCTGGGTCAATTTCCAACCAAATCAAAGAGACCTATATCTCGATTTGTCGGGGCGAGAAGCCGAAGTACCACAAATGGCTAACACCAGTAAACGGCACAGCCGCTAAGAGATCCGACGCAAAAGCAAAAGCGACAAGCAAACGCTAAAGTTTGCCAGCAGTTTCCTTGGCAGCAACCTGAGATTTTTCAGGATGGTCAGCGTTATACTTAGCGACCGCTTTGGCAATTTTTTGCAACGAGCGCGCTTCCCTTCTGCCTTCGACTTGTTCCAACAAATCTGCATCGTGGTGCCAGATCAGTTTCCATTCTTCGATCGCTTGAGCAATCTGCTTCTCGTCTGGTTTTGGAGAGGTGCGCACTTTTGTCGAAAGGGCTCGTGCCAACAAGATATGCCCGGTTGGGTCGGCAGGATCTAGTTGCACAGCTTTCTGCAATTTCTTAATCGCAACATCGTAATTTTCAGAAGCAGTTTCTTGCTCTCCTTCAAACCGAAGGGTAGACGCTTCTGTCAATCGTCCAGATATCCCTGTGCCGAAGTATGCCGTGTTGGCTCTATCTTTTGAGTATTGCTTACCATCGCCGGTGATGGCAGGCGAGATCGCATCAGCCAGGGCAGGAATATGGGAGAGGAAAAACATACCAGTGGCAAGAGCGGCTTTCATAGTCCGTTCAATCATGCTTAGCTTTCTCGTCTTTATCGTGATCTGCCGCGGCGTCATCGTCGTCATCTTCTGTGACGTCGGTAACATCTACCTGAGTGTTAGCGCGGAGGTCTGCAATTTCTTCTTCGATTTCTCTGACGCGACTTTCAATGCGTTCAATTTGAGCAATTTCGTCGCGCACTTTTTCTTGCAACACCGTGCCGTCGATTTTGTTGTTCTCAGTGAATAGCGTATATGCTCTGAGCCCGATCGTCTGAAGGTGTCGACCTTTCTCCGAACGCAGTGTCATGACGTTGGTGTTCAGCTTGCCGATTTTCGCAATGCGTGTCGTCTGGTCAGCAGCTTGCTTTAAGAAGCCCTTGCCTTTGTTTACCAGGTTGTCAAAATTTGGGGACATTTGCCTATCTCTCAAAGACTACGACACTACTATACGCGACGACCGATGAAAAGTGTCGCTCTAGAGGTCCTGAGAGGCAAATTGAGTACTAATTAAAGGCGGCGGAAGAGCCTTCAGCAAGCTTGAATCGATTGTGTATCAATCGAACTGCTTCAGCAGCATGGTGATCGGGCAGAAGTACTGTCACACGCATATCGCTTGTCGCTACAAGTTGCACTGGGATAGACGCAGCGTGAAGCGTTGCGAAGACGCCAGCCACTATATCAGTGCGTGAAGTCAAGTGTCGCCCGATCACTGAAATGCGCGCACTGGTGGTATCAAAAGTCACTTTCGGGTTACCGAGGCTTTCTGACAAAGACTCAATGATCGTTCTGACCCGATTGATCGCTCGTCGGTCGACGGTTAAAGCTAGCTCTTGTGATGGCTCGTCTTCTCGCGCCAGAAGCATCATCATATCGGTGGATATACTCAGCTCTTGCAGCCTTGTGAAAAGATTAGAAACGCCCTCCAGTGTCTGGGCACCGGGGGTGGTGGTGGTCAAATTTAGGGATGCGTGGTTGCGATCGACGGCGACTGCGCAGATAGCGTAGTCTGGTGCCACCCACTTGTGCGTAATTAGAGTGCCCAAGTCGTCTGGGTTGTGACTGGCTCTGACTCGGATCGGGATGTGAGTGTCCAGCGCCAACTCGAGTGAATAGGTACTGAGGAGATCGGTTCCGGAAGAAATCATTTCGAGCATCTCTTCATAGCTCAATGCAGGTAGACATCGAGCATTTGACACTATTTGAGGGTCTGCAGTAAAGACACCGCGAACGTCGCTGTAGATGTCGCATCGTTCGGCGGCCAAAGCTGCAGTCAATGCCACCGCTGTAGTGTCGGAGCCACCGGGCCCGAGAGTGGTTATCTCGCTGGTTTCGGTCATACCCTGGAAACCTGCCACTACGGCGATCTCACCTCGTCCCAGACAAGCTTCGATCGCTTCTGGATGAACGTCTTTGATACCGGCCATGCCATGACGGTGCTCGGTGACGATGCCAGCTTGGGCACCGGTGAATGATCTAGCCTGGTAGCCAAGCGACTGGATCGCCATGGTCATCAGTGCCCCGGACACCTGCTCGCCCGTGGACAACAATACATCTAGTTCTCGGGCACTGGGCTGATCGTTAAGCTGGTTCGCCATTGCTTTCAGTTGGTCGCTAGTGCGCCCCATCGCTGATACCACAGCTACAACTTCATTGCCTTCGGATGCTTGCTTAACGGCTATTTCAGCGGCTTTGCGAATGCGACTTAGATCCGCTATTGTTGCGCCACCGAATTTTTGTACTAACCTGCCCATCGATCTGCCACCAAATGCGAACCATCAGATAAACAGATTATATATAAATTCTTCCTGAATAGTGCATTTTTTAATATTTTATTGCCACCTTCTCTGGTGGCGATCGATGAACCGCATTTGGTGCGGTGTAAAAAGTGATGTCACCAGGAGCGGTGCCTGTGAATTATTAAACGTCGTTAAGCATGTTCGACGGTCGAGCTGGCCGAGCAACCGTAAACCCCCGCAAGTTACCGATGGAAGAGTACGGGCTCGTTAATTTGCTCACTCCGCGGGTACAATCTAGGCATTCAACTAGGATGCCACTGGGCATTTCTTTTCCAAGTAGCACTCATTTACTAAAACGTGGCGCCACAGGCAGTGAGCGAATCAGAGCAAACAGTTCCAATAAGCGTAGTCTATCCTGCTTACAATGAAGAGGAAAGTCTCGAAGGCACCGTCAGGCGGTCTGTTCAGGCGTTGGAAAAATTCTTTGACGATTTTGAAATAATCATCGTCAATGATGCAAGCACTGACACAACACCCGCCATCGCTCAGCAGTTGGTTGCGGCCGACAAGCGAATACGCGTTATAAATAACGAAAAAAATTTGCGGCAAGGTGAGAGTCTCCTTAAGGCTTTTGCCGTGGCCAGAGGCGACTTGATTACTCACAACGGTGTTGACTATCCATTCGATTTAAACGATTTGGCCCTGATTCTTCCCGAACTCGAAAAGAACGACGTGGTCGTGGCAAGTCGCAAGGGACGCCCTGGATACACGCCTTATCGCCTCTTCCTCTCTCATGCCAACTTGATCTTATTGCATCTTCTTTTCGATATGAAACTGCGTGACTACAGTTTCATTCAAGTCTACAAACGAGCGGTTGTTCGAGGGCTTCTCGGAGATATGAAGGGGAAAAGCACAGGCTTTGCCATGCCCGAGTTGTTGCTGAGAGCAAACGACGCTGGTTTTCGTATTGCAGAGGTAAGTATCGAGTATCTACCTCGCGAAGCCGGCGTTGCGCGTGCAGGCGCGTTAAAAGTTGTAATCGCTTCCTTGATTGACGTCTTTTCCTACTGGCGCGAAAGAACATTCAAAAGAATGATGGCAACTTCCGAGAAACAGCGCCCATGAATGTGACCCGCAACGCCCGTTCCTGTGGGCTGTGCGAATTTCCAGTCCATCTGCTCATGATATGATTTCCACACAGGTAAATTAAGGCGTTTTCGATGCGGCTAATAACAGTAGGCATAGTTGGTTATGGATATTGGGGACCAAATTTCGTCCGCAATTTCAACGAGATCGATAACGTCGAAATGAAGTACATCTGTGATTTGCAGCCAGCCAATCTGGAGCGTCATAGATCGAGATATAAATCTGTAATCTTCAACTCCGATTACAATCAATTGATTGACGACAAAGATCTCGATGCAATCGTGATCGCAACTCCGGTCGATTCTCATTTTGCTCTGGCTAAACAAGCTTTGTTAGCCGGCAAGCATGTCCTGCTTTCTAAGCCGATGTGTCGAAGTTCTGCTGAATGCGAAGAATTGATCGCCATCGCGGCGGAAAAAGAGCTTGTCCTGATGGTCGATCACACGTTCGTTTATCACGGACCGGTTCGCTTGATTAAACAGATGATTGATACTGGTGAACTGGGAGACTTGCTGTATTTGAGTTCCACGAGAATCAACCTGGGCATCTTTCAGCATGATGTCAATGTGATTTGGGATCTTGGTGCCCACGATTTTTCGCTGCTCGACTATCTGATTGGCAGAGCCCCTAAATCGTTACAAGCAATCGGAAAGTCGCACACAGATACGAGAATCGAAGATGTCGCTTTCATGACGATGGAGTTCGAGGACGATTTCATCGCGCACTTTCACGTTAGCTGGTTGTCGCCTGTGAAAATTCGAGAAATGATGATTGGCGGCACTCGCAAAATGCTTATGTTTGATGATCACCGCCCAATTGAAAAAGTGAGAATCTATGATAAAGGCATTGAGTTATTGAGCAAACCTCCGGAGACTGAGACCGCACGATATAAGGCGCTTGTACAGTACCGGCATGGTGAAATGAAAGCTCCGGTTTACGATATGACCGAAGCTCTTAAATATGAAACATTGCATTTCGTCGATTGCATCATCAATAAGACTGTGCCGTTAACTGATGGACATTCAGGTTTGCGCGTTGTTCGACTACTCGAACTAGCCGAACAATCGATCAAGAAACAATCTCTTGCAAGCGTACAGTTGGAGAGATAATGAGCTTTAAGCCAGGACCACTACAGAAAATTGCCCCGAATGTGATAGTTGGCGCGAATGTGTTTATCAATGATTTCGTCAATTTATATGGTTGCACTATCGGTGCGGATACTAAGATTGGTCCCTTCGTAGAAATTCAGAAGAACGCTGCAATCGGTGAGCGTTGCAAAATCTCAAGTCATACTTTCATCTGCGAAGGTGTCACAATTGAGGACGAAGTCTTCGTCGGTCATGGCGTCGTGTTCATCAACGATCGAATTCCGCGCGCCACTGCCGATGGTGCACTTCAAACTGAAAGTGACTGGACCGTTCGCAAAACGCTTGTTAGAGCGGGGGCATCTATCGGTTCCGGAGCGGTGATCATGTGCGACCTGACAATTGGTCTGCGTGCGGTTGTTGGAGCTGGAGCGGTGGTAGTCAAGGATGTTCCGGACGACGCTGTGGTTGTTGGTAATCCGTCGCGAGTTCTTCGTTCTATCGCCCAGTCCGGAGATTAAGAGATGGCTGACTTGTCTACTGAAAAAATGGTGCCATTTCTTGATTTGTCGCTTCAGCACGATGCACTGAAAGATGAGATTGATAGCGCCATCCAATCAGTTTTCAAAGATTCGAGTTTTGTTCTAGGCCCGGCGCTCCAAAAATTCGAGACCGAGTTTGCTAAATATTGTCAGGTCGATCACTGTATTGGTTTGAACTCAGGAACCGCTGCTTTGCACTTAGCCTTGCTCGCCATGGGAGTAGGTCCTGGCGATCAAGTGATCACGGCAGCAAACAGCTTCATCGCTACGGCAGAAGCGATTTCGTTTTGTGGCGCGGAGCCTCGTTTTGTAGACTCTCTTCTCGACACTGCCAACATCAACTGTGATCTGCTCGAGCAAGCGATTACGCAGAAAACCAAAGTTATCATTCCGGTGCATCTCTACGGCCAGCCGGCGCAGATGGATAAGATTTTGAAGATCGCTTCCGCCTATAAATTGATGG
>JBBQFO010000099.1:0-16564 GCA_038322035.1 Candidatus Obscuribacterales bacterium | reverse complement strand
CAATGGCACTGGTATCGTGATAAGCCTCTTCTCCGTGAGCGTGACGATCAAGACCTTCCAGTTCTTCTTTCAATCCGGCTCGAATTGGCATGACCATTCTGACGAACGCCACCAACACCGCTGATAGAACTGCGGTGTAGACAACGGTAGCCGATACTGCCAGTGCCTGAACGCCCAATAGCGATGGATTGCCGTATAAGAGTCCATCTGCCCCAGCAGCATTCACCGCTTTAGCGGCAAAAACGCCTGTAAGGAGCGCACCGCACATGCCACCAACACCGTGGCAAGCAAAAACGTCGAGTGTATCGTCAAGAGATGTTTTGGAACGCAACTGCAAGACGGAGAATGAAACCATAGCCGTGACAACGCCGATAATCAGAGCCGCCCAAGGATAAACAAAACCAGCCGCGGGAGTGATACCGACTAGCCCAACGACCGTTCCAGTCGCCGCACCTACAGCGGTTGGTTTGCCGCTACGTACACTTTCCAGAACGAGCCATGTCAGCATTGCCGCTGCCGCCGCTGTGTTGGTGTTGATCGCCGCCAACGCAGCCACACCGTTCGCGGCCAATGCTGAACCAGCGTTAAAACCAAACCACCCGAACCAGAGCAGTCCTGAACCTAGCAATACAAAAGGAACGTTATGAGGAACGAGTGCAGCACGACGATGATCGTGACGAGCACCAAGTAGCCAAGCACACATCAAGGCTGCGACTCCAGCTGTGACATGAACGACAGTGCCGCCGGCGAAATCTAACGCGCCGAGATTGCGTATCCATCCGCCTTCTCCCCAAACCCAATGTGCCACTGGTGCATAGACAACGAGAGACCATAAGGATAGAAATAGCAAATACGCAGTGAACTTCATTCGTTCAACAATGGCACCGGATATGATGGCAGGTGTAATTGATGCGAACATCCCCTGAAACAACGCAAACACAAGCGCTGGAATCGTGCTGGCATAAGCAACCGGTGCCTCTCCGACATTATTAAATAATGCGAATTGCAGTCCACCAAGCAAAGCATTGCCCGGTGCAAAGGCGAGCGAATAACCGAGGAGCATCCAAATCAATGCTCCGGTAGAAATCGCCACACAAGTCATCATCAGTGTATTAAGTGCGTTTTTTCGTCTGACAAGACCAGCGTAGAAAAAAGCCAGACCGGGACTCATCAGGAAAACCAACGCTGCACTTGTCAGCATCCAGGCGGTATCACCTGCCGAAATTTGCATCACGCCTCCACCTAAGCCCTGTCCACAGGCAACGTCTGCACCGTCAGCGGAATAGGGAGCAGTGCGAGGTTATCCTCGTCACCCGTTCTTATCCTCACAACACGCTCAATTGATTGAACAAATATTTTTCCGTCTCCAACCGTGCTGGTTTGAGCGGAATTCAAAATGGTATTTATAGTCATGTCAACGAGATGATTCGGAACTGCGATTTCAATCTTGACCTTTTCGACAAATTCAAAAACGATTGCGCTGCCTCTGTATTGCTCGACGGTGTCTTGTTCACCGCCATGACCGAGCACGGTGCTCAGAGACATTCCAGTTATCCCTTCGCGAAACAAACACGTTTTGACATCTTGCAGTCTTTCCGGGCGAATGATCGCTGTCACCATCTTCATAGACAAGTCCGATCTGTGTCAGCATTCGCGATCAAGCCGACATCTGTTAGAGCGTGACGCATACCATATCTCCAAAGGACATCAGGCCCGCCCTTTGCCCTTGCGGATAAATGGCTTGACCTTACACTTTCGATTATATGTAGAAATCATTAAGATGCAAGCTTTTGTTAAGTGGCACGCTCCGCTTGATACCGACACGCCCCGGATCCTAACGTATATACAACAGGATCCACCCCTGCGTCGGTTCACGCCACTCGTCCGTGAAGAACGGCTCTGCCAGGGATTCCTGCTGGCAAAAGTAAATTTCAGCAGGCACCACAGGCAACACTACAAATTGACTAATCGCAAAAGGTTACGATACAGCTTTACGTTTACATTTACTTAGATTTCTTAACCAAATCGATTGATCACACAATCGAAGGGTAGCTTTCAATCGAGTTCTTACTTAGGGGCAATCACAATCCATACAATTTCTGAGAAGACGCAACAGACTGGGAAATACGATGCGAATCACATAGAAGTTAAATAAGAATCGCTATGCGATCAAAACGCGAACACAATTCGAGCCAATAATGACACACCATATTTGGTATCATTCGAGGCAAATTCGATTGGCGCAATCAATTCAATCAACAGTCCGAAGCAGTTCCGTTGAATCCAGCCAACTCTTGCATTCGACCATGTCATCATGCATGTAGCGATCGTCTTCAACAGAAGTTGCGATTCGTTTCTGCATCCAGTCGAACGCCGCCTGAGTGCCTGCGCCTAAGCGTGGTTTACCAAGTGCTTCTTGAGTGAGTCCGATTGCCTGGTTGGCCAGCAGCATTTCAACGGCGATAATTTGTTTGACGTTGTCGATGATCCGCAGCGCCTTTCGGCAAGCCCAAGTGCTATTGGAGACGTGATCTTCAACATTGCCCTTGGCGGGAATCGAATCCACGCTGGCGGGCATACTCAAAGTTCTGTTCTCCATGACAAGAGCCGCCATCGAACAAGTGACGACCGAGTAACCAGTGTTTATACCGGCGTCGCGTCCCGCTAAATTGGCAGGCATTCCCAGTCCCATAATTGGATCGATCAATCGAGCTAAGCGTCGTTCGGATATGCTGCCCAAATCTGTCATCACAATCGCTAGAAGATCGCCTGCCTGAGCCAAGTACTGACCGTGGAAATTGCCACCACTAATAGCCACGTAACCGTCACCTTCAGGGAAGATAAGCGGATTATCCGTCGCCGAATTCATCTCAGTAACAACAATTTGCTCGATGTATCGCAAGGCATCATAAACAGGTCCGTGTACCTGCGGAGTACACCGATAAGAGTAGACATCCTGCACTCTCGGAGGCTGGTTATTCGGCTGACCTTTTTCAGGTCCTGCCATTGTGAGCTGGCGCACCTTCTCAGTACAACGCTCGCTCTTAGACAGAAGCTTACGCAGATTCTTGGCGCATTCAACTTGACCAAAATGCTGACGAGCATTGTGCACTCGTTGATCAAATGCTGCCGTTTCAGCGCGAATCGCTTCAATAGAAAGCGCCGCAGAAAGATCGGCATAGGCGAGCAAATTTTTCGCCTCAGCTAATGCGATACAAATTACTGCAAGACTGGCTGTTGATCCGTTAATCAGAGCGACTGCATCCTTTGCCTCGTATACAAAATCTGGAGCTTGCCCAGCTTTTACCCAGGCCTTGTCGGCGCTCATAAGTTGATTTTGATACTCGACTTGAGCATGTGGATCGCCCATCAAAGCGGCAGACAAATAGGCAAGTGGTGCCAAATCGCCACTCGCTCCGACAGAACCCTGGCTGTACACAATGGGATGGATTCCCAGGTTCAGCATGTCCAGCAGCCGCTCAATCATCTTCACACGCGGACCAGAAAAGTTCGACGCAAAAGCATTGGCCCGAAGTAGCATCAGCGCGCGCACAACTTCGCGCGAGAATGGCTCACCGCAACCGGCAGCATGAGAGCGGATCAAGTTAGCTTGAAACCTAGATACTTCCTTGGTAGGAATGCGCGTATTCTTCAAATTGCCGACGCCGGTATTGAACGAATAGATCAAAGGCGCATCGTCTCGAAGCCAATTCGACTCAATGTAATCGCGAGTTTTTTGCAAGTTCGTTACCGACTGATCCGACAAACGAACACTGATGGATGGCTGCGTCGCGACCGCAATCACCTCATCCAAAGTCAGATTAAAACCATCGATCGTTAAATTCGAAGCCTGTGTCATTTTCGCTACGGCTCAAGAATATTTCAATCTGGCCAACTGTTCTTGCCCAAATTTGACCATCTCATTTCGCTGCGGAAATTCTGGTGATTTTTTGGCGTTTTCCACAGCTTGCTTATAATTTTCCTTGGCCCGTCTGTGGTCATTTGAATTGAAATAAATGGTGGCATTGTTGAAATACGCTGCCGCCAGCTGCATTCTCAGCTGTCCTAGCGTCTGATCTGCCTGGGTCGCCATCAGTTTCGCAGCTATTCCCTTCTGAGGCTGAGAAAGCTGTTCGAGCGATTTGTTGAGAATTTCTATCGCGCGCTCATTCCACATCTGCGATTCTTTTATGTTTCCCAATCCTTGCTGCGCTAAACCCGCCGTGAAAGCCACTGTACCGAGTCTGTTGCGTTCCTTTTCGTCTTTCGAATATAAATCCCATTCGGCTTGTGCCGCTGCCAGAGCCGCATCATATTGACCGCGATTGACCTGACTTTGCACCAGAGTCGTCGTCAACATAATACTTCCGCCCGGCAATACCTTTCTCACCCATGGTCCTTTACTGGCGACATTTTCGACCATCTTCCAAGAGCCCATGCGTGAAGCCAGAGCGATTGTTCCGAAAATACCGAGCGAGACGCAAGAGCGAGCCACAAGACCACTGATGACAATTACAACCGAACTTACAATACATTGCACCCACTCGATTGGACTAGCTGTAAAGGCGTTATGGAAAGTTGTTACACCCCAAAACACGCCCCCCGCCAAAATGGCAATAGCCAAAACCAGCGACGCGAAAAGCAGCGCAGTACTAAGTTGATCGCCCCTGGGATTGCTTTCATCGGAGTTAACCGGCATCACACCCGTTTGCGGTCCGCCTCGCTGGACGCGGCGCCCTTGCTGCTTGCCCTGACCCTTCATTTTCATCTTCGCCATGTGTGCTGTCCCTAGAGGTTGCAAAGTTCTATCGCTGCTAATGTATCAAGCTTAAGCCCCACAAGTACTGAGTGGACGGTAATCTAAAGACCGGAGTCGCTCAAAATTTCCGCCAGAAACGCCAAAAGCGCGCTGCCGTGACTATTTCCGCACGGATAAATGTCAGACCGTTTGTAGATATGTGTTGTGACCTGTCTATGAGGTCACGAACGCCAAGGCGAAAGGAGAAAGGCCAAAGTCGAAAGACCTGACTGGCAAGGTTTAACCCTGGATCGCTCGTCATTGTCGGGTTGTCAGTATAAACTTGTTAAGGATGCCCTAAGATGCCAAATCCAAAGCTACTGAGGTTTTCGTATGTTAATGGCCGATACCATGGCGATTTTCCTGTCAGTTCTTGGTCTCCTTATTGCTTGTCCAGCTCTGTGGCTTTTATGCCGAGGACTTTGGCCGGATCTGGTGGATTTCTCCAAAACAGATTGCTCAATAACACTCTTTAAGCCATTTCTGGTGGGATTACCGCTACTGATCGCGGCAGTATTCGCAGTCATTTTTCTCGGAAAACTCCCCCAGCCGGTAGGCGGCATCAGCTGCCTGGCACTGATCTGCCTGTTCGTCACCTATGCAGGTTCAGGCGTTGCTGGATTGGCAACGGTGATCGGCGAGAGACTACCTTCTCCGGTCGATGCACAATGTCCGTGGAAAGCAACCATCCGCGGTGGCATCGTTCTCGAACTCTCCTACGTTCTGCCGTTTTTAGGATGGTTTGTGCTTCTCCCTGTCTCGATCATCATCGGTGCAGGTGCGACCACAAGAGCATTGATAAAGAGCCACAAGCAAAAACCAACGCGCAGCTTAACTGGTGACCTCTCGATTTCCGGCGATAATAAATTTGGTGGCACAGTTTCCGCACCCGTGTGATCGCATGCAATCCGAAGAAGAATCAGCAGGGAATGTCGATTCAGACATCGGCGTCACCTCAATAAGTCGAAGGACGCTTCTGAAAGCAGCAGCGTTGCTGAGCAGCGCCGCAAGTCTTTCTGGCTGCGAACATCTAGTAAGCAGAGTCACAGAAAACATGGGTGAGGGTGTTCCGGAACACGTCGGGGTATCAACAAACTCCAAGATCGATCCAGTTTTCCATCTGCTGTCACGAGCTGCTTATGGACCCTGGCCCGGCGATATGGATCGAGTCAAAAAATTGGGACTAGCTACATGGATTGACGAACAGCTGAATCCAGATAAGATCGATGACGGCGCATGCAGACTACGAGCGGGAAGATTTGAGTCTGTACATTTGGATCCCGGAACGACATTTGAATTCAAAAAGCCAGTCGTAAAAGAAGAACTAGTCAGACACGCACTTTTGCAAAGTGTATATAGCAAGCGTCAATTGCAGCAAGTGATGGTCGAATTCTGGACGGACCATCTCAACATCGACATCAACAAGGGCGACTGCATTTATATGAAGGGCTCTGACGATCGTCTGGTGATCAGGAAACATGCACTCGGAAACTTTCACGACCTGATCAAAGCGTCGGCAATTTCGCCTGCAATGCTCGTCTATCTTGACGGCAATCAGAACAGGAAGGCAAAGCCGGAAGATCTACCGAATGAAAATTACGGACGAGAGCTGCTCGAATTACACACTCTTGGAGTGAAGGGTGGCTATACACAAAAGGATGTCTTCGAGGCTGCGCGCTGCTTAACTGGCTGGCGCATTCACGACCAATGGCAGCGCGGCAAAGTATACTTCGATGCAGAACTGCACGACAAAGGCAAAAAAGTTGTGCTCGGTAAAGAGATCCCAGCTGGCGGAGGCGAGAAGGATCTAGAAGGCTTGATCGAAATCGCCTGCAGTCACCCGTCCACAGCCAAGCACATTGCCACCAAATTAGTGCGCCGCTTTGTAAGCGAGGATCCACCACGCGGATTGATAGACGAAGTCAGTCAAATTTTCGCGCGCACCAAAGGCGATATCAAGCCAATGGTAAGATGCATTCTGCTCTCACAAGAATTTAAAGAGTCCGCCGGACTAAAAATCAAACGACCATTCCAATATATAGTTACGTGCCTGAGAAGTCTCGGCGCCGATACCTATGCGCACCAGGAATTGGTTCAGTATCTAGTCAGAATGGGACAAGGTCCATTCCAATATCCAACTCCTGACGGCTATCCGGATGAAGCTAAACCCTGGCTCGGCACGTTGCTCTGGCGATGGAATTTTGCACTGGCGCTAGCGAACAAGAAGGTGCCATCAGTCGATGTCTCGGTAGAGAAATTGGCGAAAGCTATATATCAAGATGCCGAAGCAGAAATTTCAGCCGCACAATTAATGCCGCATTTTGTCGGTCGCCTCGCCACCGAGTCCGAAATCACAACCTTTCAAAACTACATCTCAAAGACCAACGGCAAGGATAAACATCTGCCTCAGTTGATCGGATTGATCTTGTCCTCACCGGCGTTCCAAAGGTGCTAAATGTCAAAGCTGAATAGACGAGCATTTTTGAAAAATCTCGCTTTTAGTAGCGAAAAAGCCGCACCGCACGATGGTAAGGTTTTGGTGTGTATTTTTCTGCGCGGTGGTGCAGATACTCTCAATATGTTCGTGCCCTATGCCGACATTGACTATTACAAACAGCGTCCAACAATTGCAATTCCGGCACCGAATAAATCCAAACCGAATGCTGAGGCGTCGATCAAACTCGATCACCTATACGCGCTGCACCCACGACTGAAACCGATTCTTCCAATTTACCAAAGTGGAAGAATGGCTATCGTTCAAGCTGTTGGATCTGACAATCCAACTGGGTCTCACTTCGATACTCAAGATCAAATCGAACATGGCGAAGCTTACGGCAAAACAATTGCTGGTGGCTGGCTTGGTCGACACTTGCGTGCAAATTCTCAAAATCGTCAGACCCCTTTGTCAGCCGTATCGATCGGAGCCAGCATTTGCGAGTCGCTAAGTGGCGCACCAAGTGTGAGCGCCCTAGATTCACTTGACGAGGTAAAACTACAGGCGGTGCCAGGCGAAAGTGACGCGATGATAGCGGCGCTCACCAACCTATACGGTGCTGAGATTGACGTGCTGAGCCAACCTGGCAAAGACACAATCCAGCTTTTGAATCGAGTACAGCACATGCATAACGACGGGTACCATCCAGACAATGGTGCAAGATACACCGACGATAACCTCTCCAGGGGACTTAAAGAAATAGCCAGACTAATCAAGGCAAACGTCGGATTGCAAGTTGCCTGCATCGACTTTGGTGGTTGGGATACTCATTTCGTTCAAGGATCGTCGGAAGGATTGCAAGCCGACAACATAGCCCAATTAGGCAAAGCGCTAGAGGCGTTCGACGCAGACTTGCATCAATACCACTCCAAAGTCACCACTATAGTAATGACTGAGTTCGGACGCCGCACTTACGAAAACGGCTCACTCGGCACCGATCATGGGCAGGGCGCCGCCATGATCATCATTGGTGGTGGCGTTCGCGGTGGCAAATTCTACGGAGACTGGACCGGAGTGTCCGATCAGGAAACAGATCTGCTAGGCCCAAGCGGTCTGCGCATCAAGCACGATTATCGTGCAGTTTTATCAGAGGTGTTAAGTGGACTGATCCACAACCACAATGTCCATCAAGTGTTCCCAGGATTTAAGGCGCCTCCAATTGGTTTCGCACCGACAACCAGCGCTTAACTACCAACTAGAGAGATGTCACTTCACTTCTTGAAAATCCACTTGTCCGTGATTCAGACTTTCAATAGCATCGAAGAACGGGCTGGCTGTAAGTTGCTTGATGAAATCGTGTCTAAAAGCAGATGCAGTGCCCATCTTCTTAATATCAGCATTGCTAGGCCAAACGGCTTCTAGAAATTTGTCAGCGTCCTTGCCATGTCCTGTGTAGTACAGGTTGAGCATGTAATCGCACAAGACACTTGTAACTTTATTTTTTAATGAGCGTTTTACTTCTTCTTCAGTAGGTAACGGATGTTTGTCTTTTCCGCTTCTCATGCGATCCATGTCAACTTTGAACGCGCCGACTTTGATCTTGTCGGGCTGCCAGCGCAGAGCGACAACCGGCATTACGTCAACGCCTGCACCCCAATATCGAAAAGTTGAATCCTCAATCAGGATAATCGGCAATCCACCAGAATTGGCTGGCATAGTAAGCATGTGACCATCTCCTGCACTAAAATGCCAGATTTTACTGGCTCTGTTTGCAAGCGAGTAAATATCATACGTATAGCAACAATGTGCGCCACCATTCCAGATGCGCACGATTAGGTCTTTCGTACCATTTCCGTCAAAATCAAAAAGTGGCAAATTACTGCCTGTATATCCGAGATTCGGATCTTTGCTGGTCGGATCGATCAGGGCGAAATTGTGGTCGGACTGATCTAACAAATTTTTCTTGTCCTTCTGCACCAACAGTCGCTGATCGCCTTCGTTACGTTCTCTAATTTCAGCATGATAGGGTCCAGCTGGTGTCTGCAGCTCGAAATTCTGCACATTCGCGGCAAGAACAGCGCCTGTGCTGCACACTGATAAAGCAAGTGCAACGAGATTTATTTGGATACGTGTCTGCATGGAATTCTCTTCAAACGGTTTGGAGTCTATAACATTACTACATGGATCACGCATTGATCTTTATGCATTCTTCAAGAGCTTCGCGAAGCTGGACTGGTAGTTCCTCAGGAAAGGATTGCATGCCAACAATAAGTAGTTCTAGTTGCTTTACAGTTGGTTTCGTATAGGCCCAAGTTGTTGCGAACTCGCTGTGCCAGCTTCGCAGTTTGCTCAGTGCAATAGTGCGGAATCGAGGATTATCGCCAGATGCAATAAGTAAAAGGTAGATGATGCGGTCCCACTTGGAAGTTTCGTTGAACATTCGCAGCACGTTGCGTTTGACGTGCAAAAATGGCGTTGTCGTAAATATTGTCCAAAGCTCTTCGGCAGTGATAGCGTCCATTGTCGAGCGCAGAGCATTTGCGGCGACACGAGAAATGCCAGGCGCTTCGTTCTGAAATTGCTGAATGAAAAGATCGGAATGATGATTCGCGTCCAATCGCGCAAGAGTTTGAATGACTGATTTTCGAACTGTAACACTTGAGTGAATCATACGAGGAATAAGCATCTGCGCATCTTCCGATCTGCCAATTTCTCCGAGTCCTAAAGCTGCGTTGGCGAGCTCATTGGTATTTTCATTGTTTGCAATTTGCTCTAAGTAGAATTTCCTGAAATCAATTCTGCTCTCTAGGTCAGTTAATTTCCATCTGGCAAATTCTCGAACCGCAGAAGATCGATCCAACAGAGCAGCCATCAACTGCGATGTGCTTGAGTCTGTAGGCTCGTTGCACAAGATCCGTAGAGACTCCAATCTTACGAAAGCACTGCGGTCCCAGAGCAACTGATTCAACAACTTCAGGCGTTCCAGGAACGGTAGGCGGTTTGATAATTCGATTGCAATTTGTCTGTTTGTTTTGTCTTTATCATGGATTGTAAGGTCTAAAATTTCCGAGAGGTCTGGGATGCTTGAGCTGCGCAAAAGTTTCAGACATGTTCGCCTCACTTCAAAGTCTTTGTGCTGGAGCCCATCCAGCAGAATCTTCCTATTGGTTGGTTGTAAAATTTCGTTAAAAATGCGTTCTATGAGCGCAGTTCTTTGGGCAACACCAGCAAGACGTTGCCTCTGCATAATACGGTCCAGCAATACGATGTTGTGAACAAAATGTTGAAGGTAATCGGGTTTGACTCGTTGTTCGACGGCATTAATGGCAATAACTCGAACCTGCTGAACCCAGTCGGAGAGCCGTATCAACAAGAATGGGAGCTCGGCACCGCTAGTGATCTCTGACAAGTGTTTTAGTGCCGTTTGACGAATGAAACCGTCGTTATGAAACGATACTATCCCTGTCACGACTATGCGCTGATTTTTAGCAATATACTTGTTTTCCTCGAAAGATTTCAGTGCCTGCCAGCGGCGCATGCGTTCGCTTAGGTTGTACAGACCTCCTCGAAGTCGCTCGTCAAGTTGCGGGAAAAGCGACGGACGAATATTTCTCAACAGAGTTTCAACGCAACGCCCTGCCGATTCGGCTATTTCAGTTTCTGGCTGCAGAATGAATTGCACGAGATAAGGTACAGAGGACCAATTCCCAACCTTTTCGATCTCTTTTACTATCTCAACTGCACGGGCGACGACTGCTTTCTTCCGACCGCCAAAGACAGGTTTTGGTTCGCACAGGAGCGACTCAAGCTTTTCAACTAAATTCAGTGTGCGGTGGCATGGTTGTTTCATAGCGGTGTACCATAGCGAACGTCAGACAATGATAACGCGTTAGACAGCAGGAGTTTAATTAGTGACGTCTCTACTGCCACCCGATCACAAACCAACGGGACCCTATTTCAAAAAAAGTCATCCCAAGGCAAAAAAGCTGCTGGTGGACAAATTCTTTTGGATTGATGAATATAGTCCAATTGCTGGTTCTGACACTGTGTCGGATGCCGTAGATGATTTCTGGGAATGGCTGGATTCTGCCAAGTCCCCAAAGGTGTGTGCGTACATCAATCAGACTCTAGACGAGTGGGTCGTTGACATAAATCGTATGCGCGCCGCTCAGGGCAGCGAACCTGAGAAGTGTACAGGTGAATTTGCTTCCGATGCGAATATGTACGATGAATTTGTGGTGGCAATCGCTTATGGTCAATTCATGAAGCTCGGTTTCGTTGACGCTGATGTTCGCGCACTGGCGTTGACGGCCATTACCCGGCAGCTAGATCCACAAGTGATCGAATATCGACACTCCGATCCTGCAGAGGCGACTGAGTATTTGACAAAGATAAAAGATGCGCTTTTGTTGATGGATGTCCGGGCGTGATTTTTTGACACAAGAGTAGCCAGCAAGCATGCCTTTGACACACATACAAAACAAGGTGAATGGTTACCAAAATCTTGCACCCGAGTACGGCGATTTAAATCTGACGAATCATCTGCCAATGGCACAATTTGCGTTGTTTCGTATGGGAGCAAGCGCTGCCGATTTTGATAGATTCACAAATTACTATACTGATTTGCATCGTTTGCGATCCGCGCAGTCGGCAACCGGAGTTGATATCCAGGAAGAGAACTGGCGAAACTATCTTGGTGAGCGAAAATATTTTTCCGACTTCCGACTCTTCTTCGCCAGCCAACTGAAAAAGCTTGGTCGCAACAAGTTCCTAAATTTCTACTTCAATTCACTTGTAAATGGCATTTCCAGTGCAGCCTTCCACTCCCTAATTCGTCTCGCGTATGGCGTTGATTCGGACAACGACGAAGAAATCTTGTCTGGCATGGCTTACCTAGCCGATGCGTATCTTGAACTGCATGGACCCTTGCCGGAAGTCTCGACCGGAACAACCTCGTTGCACGATCAAATGATCTACGTGTCGGAAGAGCTATCGTCTGGTCGACTTGTTTTGCCTGACCTTGAAGGCATAATCTTCCAAAAGATGACTGCTGTCAGCCAGCCAGAAGTGTTGGCGGGTATTTCCGAGAACCTTGATATTCCAAGCGGAACGACACTGAAAGATTTTGCTGATCTTGCTTTGAATTTATACCTTTCAACAAAGGATTTCACGACACTACATACGGTGACAAGCTGTCATGCGTCAAGGATAATGATGCCATACGTGGGAAATGAGACTTTGTATTTGAGATACTTTCATCAAGCTTTTTTGGCTGCATATCTCACTATTGGTGCGCCACGAATCGCAATCCATGAAACTTCGTTGCAATCAAATGAACAACTCATTGAAGAGATTAAGGCAGCTGCTCAGAAAGCCAGCGATGACCACGACATTAAGCTCACTTACACAGCAATCGAAGAGCACCGAACATACCAGAGCAATCTGTATCTAAGAGCTGCGCTGGAACTCTATCCAGATCTGCGACATCGACAGTAAGCGCCACAGAGTAGGACTTTAACCACGTATACAACTTGTATGCAAATTTTCCCTGTTAGTCAGCAAATTCAATCGTCGCCGGTAACGTGGGATTACGAAATTGCGATTGTCTCAAAAAATCCTGTGCTTCGCCTGACTGCTTCATCTTGTGAAAGCAATACGCACGCGCCAGGTATGCTTGCCAGCAACCAGGATTGTCGACCAGCAGCTCTTGCAATTCGCGATTCGCCGGTCCAACCGTCCCCATTTGCAATCGGATTATTGCAACAGGAATTTTGTATTGCGGATCGTTGAAATTTGCACCCTTCATCTTAAAAGCGCTTTGTAATGCGTCTTTCATCTCTTTTTCAGTTTTGTACTGCGGAACTTTCGTGACCTTGCACAGATATTCCAGGTTCAATTTCCCATCCCAAGCGTTCGCTGCTGCGGCTAACTGCTCGCTTGAAGGTGCAGTGAATACGACGCTCTTCGAGGCATTGATCATGGCTAACTGATTTTCCCCAACCATCATGCCACCACGCCCGAGACTGTCTGGTTCCAAATCTGCCATAACAGTTGGCGGAAGCGGCTCTGGTTTTGCGGCCTTGATTGCCAAAATCAATTCCTTTCCTGACCATTTACTCCGAAGAACAGGTGTTTGAGTTACGCCAGGGTGATCTTGCTTTACTTCATCTGATATTTTGTCCTGCGCATTTTTGAACGCATCTGTTAGCGATGTATTCGTTCCATTAGTGCGCAGACCCTCTAGCAAGTGTCGAGTGAAGACGCCGTTTCGATAGCGTTTAGATTCCCAAGATTGTTCTTCCGGTGCGCTCGAACAGATCACCATTTTGCCGGAGCCTTCGACTAGCGAGTTGGCGTCGAAATTTCCAACGCGCGCCATTCCTTTAGCGTTTGGATCGACGCCACCACTATGGCATGCGTCTAAAACTAGCAACAATCGATCGGATGCGACGCGATGCTTGATGATGCCCAAAATTTCCTGCATATCGATTCCGGTGGAGTACAAATCATCTGGATCGGAATCGTACGTGACGACATAGTTTTTGTGCTCGACCGCATCCATTTGAGATGGACTTCCGTGAGTCGAAATAAATATCACTACTAGATCATCCGGCTTAACCATGCGGGTTAGTAACTTGTTTCCCAGCTCGGATCGAAGCCGGCGCGTCGTTGCTTTTTCATTAAAGAGCAGTCGAACATGGTCGGGCGCAAAATTCGCTTCCTTAGTTAGATATTCATAAAACGCTTTCGCATCTTCAGTCGCATATTGCAAGCGGGGAATTTTAGGATTCGCGAACTGTGTCAATCCAATTACGACAGCCCACTTGTCGCGCACTGGTCGTGAAGGATCAGAGAGTGCTGCTGCAACGTCTGCCGAGCCAACAGGCAAGGTAGTGGTAGTCTGCGTGGTAGTTGTCGTCTGCGCCTGCGCAGCTGCTCCGGGCAAGGACAGACATGTCTGCCCGACAAGCACTGCTAGCAAAGCAAGCACGATATTTCTGTGATCTGACATTTCGCGACCTCGGGAACCCAAACGAATGATTCCAATCCAGTTATACCCTGAGTAGCCTCCGTAATCTTCTACCCCAACCCAGGCTGGTTTTAGGAGCAAGATTTACCAGGAGATCGGTCTTCCCGGCAAACTGCCCATGCGTTAACGGCGGCTATTGCTATTAGTGCGTCCACGATAACTGAAGTGCCAGGCGTCACCGCGAATAGGCACGTCGGGCCGAGAGAGGTTACCTTGAACGAATCCGAATTCTCTCAAGGCATTTCTAACATCCGGGTCCTGATAGTTTCGCACATCCAGTCCGCGACCCATCTCGTGCACTGAATTACCAGGCGGAGCATGAATACCCGTGGCGATTCTTTGTTGAGTGTGGGTTCTTCCGGCGGAGTTGATAGCGCCATCGTTTGGATCTTCGGAAGCGATTTGCAGGTGCTTACCAAG
The DNA here is from genome assembly GCA_038322035.1 of Candidatus Obscuribacterales bacterium. GTDB lineage: Bacteria > Cyanobacteriota > Vampirovibrionia > Obscuribacterales > Obscuribacteraceae > PALSA-1081. Next base: position 1,882 of record JBBQFO010000099.1, on the reverse strand, counting down.
TTTGGCAAGTTTCTGATTGATGGCGACGTAGGCTTCTGCTGCAGGTCTATCTAACCAGGCTGGCAAACCAGGCTGGATATGCTTCTTGCCATCAGCGCCTAAATAGCTTGCGGAATTATCAATTCCAATATAAGTCGGTTCAATGGCGTTACCATCGCGTCGTCTGCCGACATCCTTCAATATAGAGGGGTCAGTCACCGGCTCCAAAGCGCGGTGAGAACTGGTTTGCGGTGGAATATCTGGACGCACCTCCGGTCTGAAATCAGGAGTTGGATTTGGATTTGGGTCGACTCTGTCTGACTGTTGGTTCTGCGAACCAGCGGTCATATCCAGCAGATTTCTCCCGCGACCGTAAAAATCAACGAAGTTTCCCTGCTGATCTCTTTCCTGGGTGAATCCGCCATTTTCGGAAATTCCACGCAGCACTGTTCGTTCCTTTCCGCTCTCATCGGTGCCAAAAACATGCACCATCTCGCGGCCGCCACTGCCGACAGACAGTTTTTCAAATCTGAGTTTATGCTCGTGTCCGTCCTTATCCGTCATTGTGATCGACCGCGCGCCACTGTCATAAAGTTGGCTTGCACTGGCGAGCTTGTCTTGAGCACTGGCGTTTTTGTCAAACAAATTTGCCATAGAATTTTGACCAGCCGCGCCATCAGCTGGCTGTCGATCTTGGCTGCTATCGAGAATTTCCAGTGCGGGAGGAAACTTGGCTCCTGAACCATCAAAGCGGTAAAGATCAGCAGGCTTTTGACCAACAGTGGCAAGCATTTGGTCGTAAGCTTCATTCGAGCACTTTATCGACGCGCCATCCCTAGCCGATGACTGATCGACAGGTGCTTCGCATGCTTCAATTTTCTTGCCCACGCGATCTGTGACTCCGCATGCAGTAGATACACTTCGACATCCTCAATTTAGCCCCCGAACATTACCGAAACGTTACCACCGGATCGCGATCCAGTCCGCGCCCGGCAGGTGCCGCAAAATCCAATTGTTAACCCTGGCTGGAGAGTGGCGGCGAAATCGATTCAAGAGACTTGCGCTCAGCAGCGACGCCGAAGAAGTGCTCGGTAATTGCCGCAAAAATCATCAAGGAAGCTCCGGCAAAATATCCGACCGTGAGCATGTCACGCGAGCCAGACTGAATCAGTGACGCGAAAATTGAAGGAACGAAAACTCCGCCCACGAGTGTTCCGGCAGCATAGAATATGGCGATTGCCATTGCCCTCATTTCGAGAGGGAACAACTCGCTCACCGTCAAATATGCGGCGCTAGCGGCTGACGAAGCGATGAAGAAAATCGCTACCCAGGCAATCGACTGAGTGATCGGATTCAACAAGTCCATTTGAAACAGAACCGCAGTCACAGCCAGCAAGATCCCAGACAATCCATAGGTCAAAATTATCATCGGCTTCCTTCCGATTGCATCAAAGAAGTGTCCAAGCAGAATTGGACCCAGTAGATTGCCGAGTGCGAACGGCAGAATGTACCAACTAACCGTCTCGGCAGGCACCTTGTAAAACTTATTGAGCACGAGGGCGTATGTGAAAAATATGGCGTTGTAAAAGAAGGCTTGTGAACTCATTAACACCAGTCCGAGAAATGTTCTCTTGCGCTGGTCTACCAAAAGAGTGCGAAAGATTTGCTTCCAGGGAGTGCCTGTATGAATCGAAATGCGCAATGGCTTTTCTTCAAGTTCAGGCAGCGTGCCACCGCCATCGGTGACTTGCTTTTCGATCGATGCTACGATGGCTTCGGCTTCCTCGTTTCGTCCGTGCACCATCAACCAACGTGGACTCTCGGGTACCCAGTGACGGATTAGCAAGACTCCCAGACCAAGCACGGCTCCGATTCCGTAAGAAATTCTCCAGCCCAGCCAAAG
>JBBQFO010000098.1:0-16613 GCA_038322035.1 Candidatus Obscuribacterales bacterium | reverse complement strand
TGTTTTATACCCTACAAACACCTCTTTATCCCCATCTTCGGTCGCTTTCGTCAGCCCAAGTTCAAGCGTTTTCAGGTCCCTTGCCAGCGTTGCTGGGTTGCAGCTGACATACACGATCAGCTCAGGTTCGGCCCAGAGCAGTGCCTCTAGAGCCTCGGCGCTCATGCCTTTGCGAGGAGGATCGACCACGACCACATCAATGCAAACGTGCTCATTGCGGAGGTCCAGCAGAACTTCTTCGACTCGCCCTTCGCGGAATTCAACGTTGTCAATTCCATTCAATTCGGCATTCAGTCTGCCATCACGCACAGCTGCAGGATGATCCTCAATGGCGATAACGTGGCCGGCGATCGGCGCCAGCCACAAAGAAATAGCCCCCACACCTGCGTACGCGTCGACTATTTGCAAATTCTCTTTCTTCAATTCTGCAATCGGTAGATAGGTTTGCTCCAAAAGCTTGACTGCCTGGTGCGTGTTGACTTGGAAGAAGCTGCTGGATGAAAGGTCGAATTTAAGCCCCTGTCGAAGTTTCTCGGGGAAGTCTTGACGTGCCGTGCGAAGAACTTCTTGAATCCTGTCCCCACCATGAATTGGAAAGGTCAAATCGCCGAGAATTCTATTTCCCCGTTCGTTGTTCAAATTGATGGACACGCCGATCAGGTCAGGAATTGCGTCGGTCAACGCCTGAGACGCACCGATCACGGCGTCGTAACATTTAAGATTTTGGAAGTCATCCGCCGACGAGGCTGAGGCGTTGAGAACCAGAGTCAGGAGGGATTTGCTGTGTTCGAAGCTGTGGCGGATATTGATGTGGCGCAGTAAACCTTTGTGCGATCGTTCATCGTAAGCGCTGATGGCGTGCTCTTCACAGATTGCCTTGACCAGATCGAGGAGATGATCCATCGGCTCCGGCTGCACTGGGCAGTGCTTGATATTGACCAACTCGTGCGAGTCTTGTCGATAATATCCAGCCAGAATTCGGTCACTGCCTTGTGGATGCTTGACCGGAAACTGAGCTTTGTTGCGGTAATGCAGACTCTCCTCCGCTCCGATAATCGGTTTGACTATCGCCGCGTCTAGTTTGCCAATGTGCTTCAGCGCCTGCTTGACGATGTCTTCTTTAGCGGTCAGCTGGTACTCGTAAGTCATGTGTTGCCACTGACAGCCGCCACAAACCTTGAATACAGGGCAAGGCGGTTCGGCTCGATGCTCCGAAGGTTTGATAATCTGGGTCACTTTCGCTTTAGCAAAGTCTTTGCGCACGTCGAACAACTCGACTTCGACCACATCACCTGGCACGACCCGATTGATGAAGATCGGCGGACCAAGGCTCTTTGCAACACCTTCGCCTCCTGGCGCGAGCGACTCGACAGTGACCTGGTGTCGCTGTCCTTTGGACAGGGAGTGAGTTCGACTTGTTTTCGACATTATTTGGTGACCCATAACTAATTGGCTAGCTTTGCATGTATAGCCTAAGATGATCGTCTATGCCAATACAACTAATTCACGTATCTGATATTCATTTCGGATCTGGCGAGTCGCACGGACGCGTCAATCCTAAAACAGGTTTGAACGTTCGCTTCGAAGATTTCGTTCAGGCGCTCGTTAAAACTGTCGACTTTGCTCTTGAAAAGAAAGTCGACGTTTTTTTGTTCTCAGGAGATGCTTATCGCAATGCGTCTCCGGAGCCCGTTTATCAGAAGATGTTCGCTTCGGAATTGCTACGTTTGTCGAACGCCGGCATTCAAACAATTCTAGTTGTCGGTAATCACGATCAGATCTTGCGTTCGACATCGAGCCATTCTATGTCGGTGTTTCAGAGTTTGGAAGTGCCTGGTGTGATCACAATCGACAAACCGGTTTGTCGGGTTGTTGATACTCCCAATGGTGCGTTTCAGTTGATTGGATTGCCGCACATCACACGGCACCAGATGATGACTTTAGAGAAGTATGCCAATCTTCCCGCCGCAACTTTGGATCGATTGCTTATCGAAAAAATCACTGACATGTTGCGCGGCTACTATGAGAGCTTGGATCCGACTTTGCCGACTGTAGTGACGGCGCACATGAGCTTGGACAGGGCGTTGGCAGGAATCGAGCAAGAGCTTTTGATTGGCTACACATTGACGTTCCCAGTCGAAATGTTTATCGATCCTCGTGTGGATTATGTGGCGTTGGGCCACATCCACCGGCACCAAGTGATCCGTGAACAGCAGCCCACCATCACGTATGCGGGCAGCCTTGAGCGCGTCGATTTCGGTGAAGAGAAAGAAGACAAAGGATTTATTCACGTTAGTTTGGAGCGGAAAAAAGTTGATTTCCAATTCCATTCAATCGATCCACGTCCATTCGTGACAGTAGAAGCGGATTTGACCAGTTCGGAAAATCCGACGGCTCGATTGCTCGAGAAGATCGAAAAGGCGATCAAGCCCGGCTGCGTCCTGCGTGTGCGCTACAAAATCAATCAAGAGCAGATGGAGCTGGTCGATGAAGACGCGCTTCAGGCAGCCTCTCGAGCGGCACTAACATTCAAAATCTATCCCGAAATAGTTTCAAATAATAGTCGAGCACGTTTGCCTCAATTAACAGAAACATCTGTGAGTTCACCAATCAGCGCATTGGAAACATACTTGGACGAAGTTGCTCCAGAACGCAAAGACCAGCTCGTAGAGCGAGCCCGATTGTTAATGGAAGAAATCGACTGCGATCTGCACGGCGGACACAGTTAAGATCCTTCCTCTTTTGTTTGCTGTCAAACCAAACCTATTGGTTTTGTGTACAACGACTTTTCAGACTAGCCGTCCAGCGCGACTGGGTCGTTCAGCGGGCAGGCGGGCCACTCTTGAAGAGAAAATCCAAACCATCAAGCATCGCATTCGCCTTTTGAGCACTCTCAGGTGTGTGATCCGCCAACACCATTCGCGTTGCTGCGATCGACGCTATCAACTGGGCCACATCCCTACCTTCGCTGCGCCACTGGTTCAGTTTAAGGTTCCAGTCCTGGCATCGCTGTTCGGCACGCGCGGCATCGGCACTGAAGACTGGCATCCCCGTATGAGTAGGTCCCCCCGATCCCGATCCCGATCCCGATCCCGTTCGCGGACCACCACGACTTGCTGTGGCTTGCTTGAGGAGCTTTTCCTGTTCACCTAGTTTGTCTGCCAGATAGGCCACGTCTTTGGTGAGCAGCTCTGAACTGGACGAAGCCACCTCGCCTTCAATTCTGCTGAATATGTCCATGAATGGCTTGACGGATGTTCCTTTGCTCCGCAGTGCTTCGATTCGACTAAGCAGCATCAACCTCTTATCCGCTAAGGCTCCAGGAACAATGGTGAGAGCACTTTGTCCTGCTGTCCCGGTGGATCCCGAGTCAACATCAACCACCTCGAGTGAAGATAGAAGAGACTCCACATTCATCGCACCGACGGCAAATGCTTTTACATCGCCAGCGGTGACATCGACTTGACTGGAGAGATGCGTGTTTGGTTTGGAAAAAAGAATTCTGACTCTACTGATTTGATCAGGAAACACGTTCAAAAGCTCCTTAGCAATCAGAACAGCATCGATTTTGCAATCTTTGTCCGACGCTTTTGCGCTTCTGGAAGTCAAAATAATTGCCTGCTTTTGAATGAGCGCCGCGTTCAAAGGAGCTTCAGGCCTAATTGCTTTCGTATTGCGAAGAACATAGATCATTTTGGCTGAATCGACTAACTCTGCAGCAGCTTCAGCCCTTCCGAGTAGCAGAAAAGCTAGTCCAACAATTGCTAATTTGGTCCCGTTCATTTTCTTAGAATTGTTGCCTGCAAAGTCACACATCAAACTTACCACTATGTGTATGAGATAAATCAGGCATCAGAGTTTTATCAGCAGCAAATTACGGCATGTTCAAATTAGTGCACATTGATTACCACATTAGAGGCACCATGGATTCCAAATTTGACCGTGGACACCTGCCGGAATTGCCAGGGTAATGCCAGACACTGAAATTCCAGTTACCGATCCCCTAATTGGCACGCGCTTGGCGGGTCGATTTCTGATCGAGTCCGCCCTCGGTTCTGGAGGCATGAGCGTAGTTTATAAAGGCAAGCACGAATCAGTGGATCGAACAGTTGCAATTAAAACGCTCAAACTCGACTTGTGCTCGCAACCGGTATTAGTTTCGCGCTTCGAGCGCGAGGTCAAAAGTCTCAGCCGTCTAAACCATCCAAACATCGTTACAGTTTACGACTGCGTCATTAGTCCGCAGGGGCAGCCATACATAATTATGGATTATGTGGATGGCGAAAGTCTCGAACAGTCGTTGGCAAAAAGCCCGATGAGCGCCAGTCGAGCCGCAAAACTGGTTGTTCAGGTCTGCAGTGCACTAGATCATGCCCACCGTCATGGCGTCATCCACCGAGATTTGAAGCCGGCAAACATCATGTTGCAGAGTAGTAATCCAGCAGCGGAAGTGAAGGTGCTCGATTTCGGATTGGCCAAACTAGCAGAGGACACTCAAAAGTTAACTCAATCGGATGAACTCTGGGGCAGCCTCCCCTACATGAGCCCTGAGCAGTGCAGCTCTAACGCAAACATTGAAATCGACCTTAGAGCCGATATCTATTCACTAGGCGCCGTGCTGTTCCAGATGCTTACCGGCAAGGATCCGTTTTACGGGCTGGATTTGATGCAAACGCTTGATCACCATATCAATGAACCTCCACCTTCTTTCCGTGAAGTAGCGCCGGAGCGAGTCTTTCCGCCTGCCTTGGAAATCGTAGTGCGCAAAGCGCTGAACAAGAATCGGGAAGATAGATACCAATCGATGCGCGAATTCAAGGAAGCAATTGAAGGTGCGGCAGCTCAGCTATTGAAAGAGCAAGAGCCAAGTCATGTCAGTGCGAATACTAGTGCTAAGCCACCGACAAAAAAACCTAAAAGAATTACTAAAAGCATGCCTACTGCCAGCAAACGCAAGGAGAAGGCACGCCTTGTTCGTGTTGTTGGCATCACATCCGGTATCACTATTGTCTGCACGATCGCCCTGATTTATTGCATGGTGACGCTCTTCAAAGGCTCGTTTATAGGCTTTGGAACTTCCCTAAAGACCACAGCAAGTCAGACACCAACGGCCTCCACAACGCCTACATCGAAGTCGATACCGCCTGTGGTTCCTTCTCCTCCGCTAAATCCTGCGCCAACCCTCGGGACGGCAACGCACGTCGTGCAAACATCTGTACCGGTACAATCAACGACGCGCAGATCGGCTTCCGTAAGTCGAGTCAACCCATCTTTGGTTCCAAAAATCAGATCAATCAAAGCACCGAGTGCGCACAAATTAACCACACACCAAGTTTCGAAACCTTCCTCTAGTACTGTCACACCAGCGGTAAAGAAAATTCCAAGTACTAAATCACCATGGTCGACGTTAGAGTCACAGCGCTCGTCAAATTAGACAAATTTCTACCCTTATCTATACTGATCGATCAACTGCGAGAATTGAGCAACGTTATCTGGAGCGCCTGCGCGCTTGAAGAGGACGGATCCGCTCGTCGACAGAAACACGATCGTTGGATAGTTCTTCACTTGAAATTGTGAGACTAATGATGAGTTACCTGAATCCGCAACGTCTAGGGATTGCATATCCAAGCCCGGATATTTGCTTTTCGTTTGAGCGAACACTGGTGCGAAAGTTATGCAGGTTGGACATGCATCGCTCGTGAATTCGAGAATTTTTTGCAGCTTGCCACCAGGTCTGGAAGCTGCTGCGATTGTCGTTGTAGCCGCAGCCGACGAACCTGTAGAATTGCTTGAACCGGCCTGCGCGAAGAACGGAGCGGCAGCCGCTGAACTTGAACTGGTCGATCTGTATGACCCAAGATTCTGAAGTCCTAGCGCGCCCAGTTGTTTGACTTTGCCATCTGGACAGTTGGTGGCAACCCACTCAAAATCTTTCTTTGCCAGTGATATTTGGTTTGTACCTTGATATGAAAGTCCGCGATAGTATCGGACCATGGCGTTGTTTGGATAAGCTGCTGTCAATTTTTCGAAGTCCGCAAGTGCCGCTGAGTAATGATGCGCCTGGTAGTTCATCACTGCCCGTCGATACACATCTTCGGCATTAGCAGCGGTTCCGCAGCCAGCTAGCAGAATCAAAGCAACAAGCACGTTTCCAAATTTCACCTAGTTCTCCTCATTATTCTTTCGAAAAGTTTGTCGATCGCTTCATCGTCGAGATGGATGCCAGTGCCAGCTTTAATCTGGTCGAATATCATTTTGCGAGTCGGCTCAGCGGAAGGCCATCTTGGAACAGCACTGAGCGTGGACTTACAGTACCGGCAGTAAGTCGCACCCGTCCAGATCATCTCGGCGCAATGAGGACAATTCTTAAAGCTGTCTTTGGAAATTCCGCGGTCGCAGAATCGACATACGATCGCATCGTTAATAACCAGTTCAGCGCAATGAGGGCACTCCTTAAGTGATTCACTCATCGTTGTCACCATATGCGATGGCATCTTTTCTTTGACTCTGCCAGTTCTGAAACTCCTGTTCAGCCTGACATTGCTCAGGCAGTTTCTTGGGTTCAATTGGGTTGTAGACAGGGTTATGAACTGGCATCTGAAAGCCAAAGCTCGGAATAAACGGAGCTATCACGCTAACTGCCGGCTCTTCTTTCTCCGGCACAGCTGTCACCACCTGGTTGTGTTGGCAAAACCGGCATCGCATTGCCGCTTGGCGCAACGGCTCGCAGCAAAATGTGCAAAGTTTTGCATTGATGACGGTGCGATTGCAGAATCTACATATTTCCGCAGCGCCTCTGATGCTTTCGGCGCAGTAGGGGCATTTCTTGTCCGTTTGAAAAGGCATAATGTGCCCTCGCCAATCTAATCCTCCTCTCATTCTACCCAAGTGGCGCTTGGAGACCTAAAATCTTTCTCCGGTTTGACAACATGGGCGCGTGTTACCATACAGCCGACTCGGGCGCTCTCAACAACCGTTAGACGCAACCCTGGCACTGGCGAACCGAAATGCTGTTTACCACCCTCCAATATCTAATCTTCCTGCCGTGTGTAGTGGCGCTATTTTGGGTTCTACCCCACAAGATGCGCCTGCCGATGCTGCTCGTCGCCAGCTATATCTTCTACATGAGCTGGATTCCGCAGTTCATTTTGCTGATCGTGCCGATGACGTTCTTGAACTGGGTCTGGGGCTCGTTCATGCATCGCCACATGGAGAAGAGGAAACTGCTTCTAGGCATCGGTATCGGACTGAACCTGCTTACACTCGGCATTTTTAAATACGCTGGTTTCGCGGTCACCACAGCTGCTGCGACTGTTGGACTCTTAACACACAATAATCCTGGCTGGGTGACCAATATCATCCTGCCGCTGGGCATCTCTTTCTTCACATTTGAGTTTATTCACTATCTGTTCGAAATTTACCGTGGCAACAAGCCAGTAAATTCATTCGTGCTATTCGCATTGTTCGCGGCTTTTTTTCCGACCCAGATTGCGGGGCCGGTCAAGCGCTATCCGGATTTCGTTGCGCAAATGCTCGAGGAAAAAAAGCCACACCTGTCTGATTTCGATGAAGGTGTGCCGCTAATCATCACGGGAATGGCCAAGAAGCTTCTGCTCGCCAACAATTTGTCGACATTTGTACAAATGGGATTCGCTGATCCGTCTGCCTATGGTGCGGTTGAACTCTGGCTTTTCGCTTACGCTTTTGCGTTTCAAATCTATTTCGACTTCTCTGCCTACACCGACATCGGTCGCGGCTCAGCGATGTTGTTTGGCTATCACATTCCGATCAACTTCAACTTGCCCTTTATTGCTGCCAACATGGCCGACTTCTGGAAGCGCTGGCACATCTCGTTGTCGACATGGTTGCGGGATTACTTGTTCATTCCCATTGGTGGCTCTCGTGGTACCAAGTTGAGAGTCAATTGGAATTTGTTTGTCACCATGGCGCTGGGTGGATTGTGGCACGGCGCTGCTTGGAACTTCGTTGTTTGGGGCATCTATCATGGTCTCTGCTTGATCGTTCACCGTGAATTCGTTGGCTTCAAAGCAAAGATTCCACAGCTGCAAAAGTTTTGGGACTCAAAAGTGTTCCACGGCTTGTCGATCTTGCTCACCTTCAATGCTGTAGTCGTAGGCTGTGTTTTCTTCGGCATGTCGAATATCAACGTTGCATTCAACATGGTCAAGCGGATGGTGTTGGTGCATCCGATCTTCTCTAGTATTGAAGGTCACCACTTCCTCGTCTTGAAGCAAGAAATGCCCCTGGTCGTGCCCGTTGTTGTCGCTATGACCTTAACTCTGCTGGTGCTCAACTATCCCCTGGGCAAGCTAATCGAGAAGCACGCTTTCAATGTCGTTCCAGTGCCTGTCAAAGCGGTCTACTGGAGTACACTCGTGGTGCTGATGATCACCTTCATGTCCAGTGCGGCGCAACCATTTATTTACTTCCAATTCTAAGGCGGCAATGGGAAAAGAGCAGACAACGATAAAGAAAAAAGGCTGGCGACGGTTAGCTAGTAGCCCATTTGTGCTGATTGTCATTTCGTTGATTGGCGTCGATGCTATCGCAACTGGGCTTGTGCCCAACATCTTGCCTGAGTGGTATCAACAGCAGTTCCCTAATCCCGATCGTCACTGCAGCAAGGCGATCAAATATTTGTCCACGAACAACAATGAACCGTCTGTGGTGCTAATGGGTTCGTCGTTAATGCGAACTGCCGCTGAATTCAGCGACATGTCGATTAACAAAGAGCTTCGTGAGACGCGGTTTGCCAACGACTATGACAAAGCGACATACTTCGAAAATCAACTGAAGAAAGATCTCGGTGCCGACATAAATGTCTTGAATCTGGCATTACGCGGTTGCATGGCGTCCGACTACGAGTTGATTTTTCAGCGTGCGATGGAATTGGGCAAGCGTCCTAACTTTGTCGTGGTTGCTACAGCACCGGCTGAGTTTATGTCAAACGATCAACCTCTCGTTGATAACACTTACGTTCATCAATCCCTTCTTAAGTACAAATTCCCTCAAGGTAAGCCATTCTATGAGGTCGCGTCTCAAAACATTGAACGCACATTGGCACCACATAGCTTGGATGCCGTAGAGCAGTTCTTCGGATACTTGCGCTTGCTTGGTGCGGCATACTTGAGTGATGTCTCCGGTCATCCGACAGATCTGTTCCGCGCCGCGGCTTACAAGGGTGAAAAGGTGCAGATGCTGCCAACCGCTTTTGCCTCGAAATCAAAGCTAGATATAGAAGATGCAATTTCAGACACAGTCAAAAAGAATAATCCTCTGGCGGATCTCTCGCATTACAAAATGCGTTATTACCCACCTAACGTCAAACTTTACAATCAGCACGAGCGAAATTTCGGCGAGATGATTCGCCTTGCCCATGAAAATGGCATTCCACTTGTCGTCGTCAACATGCCGATCACGGCTCCCAATCGGGATTTGGTCGATCCAACGTTGCGCGAGCGCTACTACAGTTTCCTCAAAAACACTACTGAAAAGTATCACGTCACATACATCGATATGGACGATCACAGCCTGTTCAGCTTGTCTGACTTCGAGGACTGTAGTCACTTGAACGGTCGTGGAGCAAAGAAATTCTTCACCGCTCTTGCGCAAAATCTGGTCAAGGAGACCAACTTGTCATCGATTGCTGCAACAAAAACTTCATCTGCCCTGTAGCCCCAGACTTCCTTGTTTTGATTTTAGATATGAGATTCGCTTGTGCGTTCAGCCTTGCTGGACGGACGAACACAGCGCTTAGATAGATTTCATAATGAGGGCGTTACGAGTGCCCATTTAAGCCACTCAACCGGCTAAACTGACGTTACTGTGCCCTCGTCATTAAGGGCTTCAGAACATATATCCTTCGGAGTAATAAGAATGTTCGATGTGACCGTCTTCAAGAAAAATGCACTAGCAGCAAGCGTTGCCATTTTATCCATCGCGAGCCTCAGTTCGTGCACAAAGTCTACTAGCAATACCACCAATGTGACGCCACAGGGCACTGTCCAGTTGGACAATATCAAAGTTGGTATGCCTGAAGCGACGTTTAAAGATGCCACCATCACATTCGTAGTTGATCCTAAAGCAGCCGCCACCGTCGGCGGTCGGACTCAATACCTCAGCCGCACCTACGACAAAAAGGGCGGTCAATATGTGGCTCAGTGCAAAGACGGCAAGTGCTTCGTGCTGCAAACACTCTATATAACAACACCGATTCCAAAAGAAGACGCCCTGGAAGCATTGAAGAACTTGCTTCCTGGCGATGCTCCAACTCAATCGAAAATTGACGATTCGCAGATCAAGGCAGACAAAGTCAAAACTCCTGGCGAAATTTATGAATACGGCGACAAATACACCGGTATCCTGCAATACACAGACAAGACCGGAGCCAAGGTCAGCACCGTATCAGCGTTCGATGTCAGCCCCGACGAAGTTCGTCGAAACTTGAACTGGAATGGCGAAGGCACCAAGGGTGGCAAGGGCGCCAAGCCAGCTAAGGCGGTAGTGGAAAAGAGTACTTCTGTTAAGAAGACCGAAAAGACCACAACTCCTGCTGGAACCAGCACCAGCACCAGCAGTAGCACTGAAACTTCAACTAAGACCACGACGACTCCTTAATCAGAGCCGAACATTAGCAGGCTTGTAATGAGCGATTGCGTGGAAGGTGGTAACATCTTGAAATCCAAACGGGTTCAGGATTGGCACCAAAGTTTCGGGTTTCTCAAGTGACTGCTGCAGTTTCAGAACGACCGACACAAGAATCAAAGCCAAGAGTACCTGGCAGCCGTGTTTCGACGGTGGCTGCCGGTAGCGAGGCTCCTACAAGTCTGTGGGGCAATCGCGCCTTGATTCGCTTGATGGTGCATCGAGATTTTATTGGGCGCTACAAGGGGTCACTCTTGGGCGCCTTCTGGCCTTTGATCAATCCAATCGGGCATTTGGTTCTCTATACATTCTTGTTTTCAGTTGTTTTGAAAGTGAAGTTCGGCGCCACTGATAGCACCGGCAATTTCGCCTTGTACCTGATGGCGGGACTTCTCCCCTGGAGCTGTCTGGCTGAAGCATTGTCGCGTTCGACGACTGTGATTTTGGAGTCACCAAATCTGGTCAAGCGCGTTGTATTTCCTTTGCAGATATTACCGGTGGTGCTAGTAATTTCATCGCTGATGAGTGAGCTTGTTGCATTCACCATGTTGTTCGTTGCCGCAACAATCACTTTGCACACAGTCAATCCAACTATTCTGTTCTTGCCTTTGATTGTTGTTTCACAAATCCTTTTCACTGGTGGATTGAGCTGCTTGCTCGCCAGCCTCGGTGTCTACATCCGCGACATCCGTCACCTTATGGCACTAGGACTCTCCGCCTGGATGTACGCGACGCCAATTGTTTATCCAGCTTCGGCTTTGCCTGAGAATTTGCGATTCTTGATCTGGATCAATCCGATGGCTGGAATAGTTACTGACTACAGAAGAGTTTTGTTGGAAGGACTTGCACCTAACTGGCCTGTTTATGCGAGTTACACTGCGGTTGCTGTAATCGCATGGGTTCTGGGTTACGGCTTCTTCCAGAAAACGAAGAAGTCTTTCGCGGACATTATGTAAGATGACAGAGTTATACAAAGTAGAACTGGAAAACGTATCGAAGCGGCATAACATTTATGACCGTCCAATCGACCGTTTGAAAGAAGTGATCCTGCGCAATCGCAAGAGCTATCACCGGGAATACTGGGCGCTCAGCGACATGTCGGTGAAGTTCGAGAATTGCACGACTGCGGTTTTGGGACCGAATGGTGCCGGTAAGTCCACACTGCTTCAATTGGTCGCTGGTGTCATGCGTCCGACCTTCGGAACTGTGACTGTGCGTGGTCGTGTTACTGCGATTCTTGAGTTGGGTGCTGGATTTCAGCCTGATTACAGCGGGCGCGAAAATGTTTTGATGAACGGAATGATGCTCGGTATTTCTAAAGAAGAAATGCTGGAAAGAATGGATAGCATCGCTGAGTTTGCTGAAGTCGGTGAGTTCTTCGATCAACCGTTGAAGACCTATTCAAGCGGCATGGGCGTTCGACTGGCGTTCGCTACTGCAATCAGCGTCGACCCGGAAGTTTTGCTTGTTGACGAAGCGTTGGCTGTTGGCGATGAACGATTCATCAACAAGTGCAATGAAAAAGTACGCGAACTACAAGAAGCCGGAACAACAATCATTGTCGTCACGCACAACATGCGTATCGTTGATAGATTCTGTCAGAGAGCCGTTCTAGTGAACGAAGGTCGTCTGATCGCAGAAGGAACAGTTGACGAAGTTCGACCGATATACGAATCGATGATGGCTCAAACAAATTACAAGCAAAAGGCGTTTACCGCACCAGTCGCAACTGCGGTCATCTAAATCGTGGGTTCCGAAGACACGGTCGTGCTCTACCGCCCCGTTGGAAAGAAGGAGTTGGAGCTGATTGCGGAGTCAGGCTACAAAGCTTTTCCCCCACGCCTTTTCCATCAGCCGATTTTCTATCCAGTCTTGAGTCTGGAATACGCAGAGCAGATCGCCAGAGATTGGAACACGAAAGATCCGGTATCTGGATTTGCTGGCTACGTCACACGTTTCAACGTGCGCAAAGATTTCCTCTCTGGTTACAAGATCGAGACCGTAGGCGCTCGAGGGCTGCATGAGGAGTATTGGATTCTGGCTGAGGAATTAGCTCAATTCAACGAAAATATAGTCGGCTTGATCGAAGTCATCAGCGAATTTTTACCCGGCTAATCGCTATTCGGCTTTTGCCCTTAAAGCGGCTTTCTTACGTTCTGAGGCTTTCGCATTCATCCGTGCAGGCTCACCGAAAAAGAAATCCAAAATGTCTTCTACTGCTTCGGACGGCGTAGACCATTCGTCGATGAAATCGGCTGGTCCTAACCCGCCCGAACAGTCTTGTCCGTGTACTTGCCAGCAGTCGTTCAGGAACATAAACTTCAGCATTGGAGCATCGATGTCTGGACATTGTGGATTTGGTTCGAGACTAATATATCCACTAAAGTTGAAACCAGGAATGTTGTTTCCAGGTGTCGCGACAGGTTTGCAAATCCAAAAGCCTCCTCTGAAAGCGGGGATCGGGTGAGACACATACAAGCCAGCGGCTCGCAGCTGTTCTAAATATTTTTCTTCGATCACTTTCAATCCTTTCTTCGCCTTTAAAAACGGCGATACGCGGTTTGTCCATTCTATGCTACGTAATTAGATTACGTAGTGCGGGACGAACAACGCGTTTCGACCTGTGATTTTGCTCTGGTCAGCTCTGATGCAAATGCCAGCAGGTTCGCCGTCGACGACCCAGCTGCCAATCACGAGATGAAAGTCTCGGTACGTTTGCAATGGTGCGTAAGCTTGAACTATGCACGGTTCTTCACTGCGGCCGTCTTGGTGTGTTTCTTCGGGAGAATGCTCGGATCTGATTGATACTCCGCTTCCTTCTCTGCCGAAAATTGGCTTTCTAACATGAGCGACATTTGCTAACCTTTTGGCGCTTTCACTGTTGTCGTCCAAGCTGGCTTCGAGAAGATAACGATGGTTTGGTGCCATATTCCAAAGTAGCGGCAATATTGCTTTGTTGGACAAAATACTCTTCCATGCGGGCTCTATTAGCGTTGTTTCGTTCGACATGATCAATGGTGCGAAGAGATATTTGCCACTACTGGCGAAGCTCTTCGCATCTTCCAGAAAGAGCAATTCCCATGGAAACAGCTTGAACAAACAAGTTATTATGCGACCTTGTAAATCAACGAGTCGACCGTTGGCATTGTATTTGAGATCATCCAGGTAGATGAACTGAGTCTCTAATCCAGCTTGAACAGCGCATGACTGAAGGTATTTTAGGTTTTCAGTTTCCTCAATCGCATGTTCAAATGTGCCAAGGTGAAATACTTGACCGTAGGGTATGAGGCTACGAAACGTGGCTATGAGCTTTTCTTGAATTGAATTGCTCTGCGTACACTCAAGGGGAATCGATTGCAGCTGCCGCGATGCTTCGATCCACAACCGCTGCAGATGGGCACTCTCGTACAAAGACGTCGGCGTGTCAAAATTTAGCTCTAACAGTTTGAGTGAATTTTCGTTGTAGGCAAAGTCGAAACGTCCGAATAGTGACTTGTCATGCCTCTTCCATGAACGGCGAATAGGCTCTCTGGCGAAGCCGGGAATTCGTATGTAGTCGAAGTAGTGTTCCGACTTCGCGCTACAACAAATCTCCTCGACAAGCTGGAGAGCAAGTTTTGTCAGTTCAGCAGTGGCTGAATCTATGATCTCGCTTGATTCCTTCTGCGAAAAGACAGCGCAGAATGGATCTTCAATTGCTTCTATCCAATAGGGCGGGTCCGTTAGGAGTGCGACATTATATCCACGGTCATGTGCTTGTTCACGCCAGTTATTTCTTGCTGGTACTGAATGACAGTGCAAACCGAGTCCTCATCCGCATTAACCACCATAGAACGCATGTCTCTGAGCGTAAGTTCGCGGTGAGAAGGCGTTGGACAAGGCTTCATCGACTGCGGTCGGGGAGCCTCCCAATAATGATTCTCGCACAGCAGCAATTCTTGCTTGGTTTATTTCAAGTGGTAGTCCAGATTTCTCTGCTGCCCGCATCACAATTGCTGGAAGGGGATTCTCTGTATGCTTAGCGGCTGCTTCAATTAGGGCTCGGGTCTCTGGTTCAAGAAGACTGACCGACTTAGGCATCGCTCTGCCGGTTAGTTCGATCAAACCCGGTAGCTTGGCGGCTACAGACGGTGCGTTAGTTTCAAGTAGCTCTACGCCGATTTTAACGGCTGTGGCAAGTTGCTCGGGATTTGGCATGATTCTCACCTGGAAAAATATAGGGGCATGAATTTAGAGTGCCATACGCTCGTGACACGCTTGTGACTAGAGCTTTGAGCTGCGAAAAACAAGTCATAAGACGTCTAATCGTCCTGGCGTATTTCCCCCACTGACAGTCCCCATGCCCCCGTGGATACTAGGGGCATGGAACCGGAACGCCCGAGCCAGAATAAGAACAACAATGTTGCCAGTGAATTTGCTCACGGTTTTTTCGACACTGCTATACAGCAGCCCATCGATGGTGTTCGCCAATTATTCGGTGCTCATATCGATGCGCACGATCAAGCCCAATCCTCGTCAGTTGCCTACACAGCTGGCGGACTGGCGGGCTTCATCCTCGACTTCACGGCTCTGTCTCGGTTGACTGGCGGCGCCGCCAACCGACTGATGGGCGAGTCATCCACTGGTTTCTTCGCTTCTGAAGCTGCCAGGTCCGCGACCAAGATGTCCATCGCTGGTGGAGTCTATGGAGGCGTCTTGACGCCAAGCTCAGAGAGCAAAGGAATGCTCCAGGGGAGACTGGAAGGAGCTGCGGTTTCGGGCGCGACTTTTGCCACGATGGGTGGCGCAGGGAAGTTGCTCGAAGATGCAAAATTCCTTGGTGGAAATCAATTCATTTCCCGGGTGGGACGCAATGCCATCGCAGGTGGTGCTGGTGGATTGGTAGGCACTGTTGGAAATACTTACTTCACAGAGCATCGAATGGCGTCAGCGTCTGAAATTGCAAGCGGTGTCGGGCAATATGCGCTGTTCGGCGCTGGTTTCGGTGCATTGGATTTCGGAATCAACAAGGTCTCGAGCAGCAATATTGTTCAGGAAAAATATCACTCGCTGAAGTGGTCGATGCAAGATGTCGCAAAGGATGCGAAGACAAAAGCTTACGGGGTTTTGAACGAGTACGATATGCGTCACCCACTGTCCCGACTCGGTGATGCGATCACGGGTTCAAAAGCTATTTTGGAGAATCAGTCCCGTCCCAAGCTGACTGCGCAAAATAATCCTGCCAATGCAATTGAGCGCGAGCTGCCTAAATACTACGACTCGATTGACGTTAGTGAGGCGAAGATCGATGCGCTGCAAGATCGCACTCAGAAATGGGACGCAATCAAAGAACAGCGCGAGATTAGAACGCAGTTCTCGGAGAAGCTGTTGAAGTGGTGGCATGGCACCGAAGCTGAGCCAGGTCTCAAGCAATACACAGATCAAGAACTTGCCTCTAGTGGCATTTCTGTCGAGAGAGTTGCGGAGATACGTAATGCGCTCTCTACTCAGGGTCGAGGTTTCAGTCAGCCATTGTCGGACTTGGTCGGTCGGGAAACCACTGAGGCAAACGATCTAATTGACGGTATTGAACTTGCGAAAGAACGTGTATTTGGCTATGACGAGACGGCGTTGAGTAAGAAAATGTCCATGCCGCGTGAGCATTTCGTCAAGGACCGCGACGGTTTGGCGCCGATGTCTTGGATGCCGTTTGAGCCAACCAGCAAGCTGACAAACTTGTTTCACGGAACAGTTTCTAGCACCCTTCCTGGCGTGTTCACTGAAGGTGGCATGCTGCCGTCGGCAGAGATGCGATTGCGAGGCATTACGCTGTATTCAGTGCTCTAAATGCGCGGATATCCGGCGGGGAGTTTACACGGCATATCGTACAGACATCCAAGTGGTGGCATTGAAATTGGGATGTCGTTTTGAGATGTTTTTGGGTGGCTAAAATGATGGAGGCTCAAGTA
>JBBQFO010000097.1:0-16664 GCA_038322035.1 Candidatus Obscuribacterales bacterium | reverse complement strand
CCTAGTTGCCCGCCGCCGAGCACACCGATATGCTTCATTTGAAATCAGCACCTTTCGTAAGTCTGGCTTGCACTTTCGAGTTACCCGCCAGAGCTGCATCAGCTCGCTGTTTGCGATAGACCTCGAGCTTGCCGCTGAGCGCTTTGTCTTCAACTGCCAGGATCTGCACAGCAAATAAAGCGGCGTTGGTAGCACCGCTGGTGCCGATGGCAAAGGTGGCTGTAGGAATGCCGGCTGGCATTTGAACGATGGAGAGCAGGCTGTCTAATCCACTCAGCGCTTTCGATTGTATCGGCACGCCGAGCACTGGCAATGTTGTCAGAGCGGATACCATGCCAGGCAGGTGGGCTGCCCCTCCGGCTGCCGCGATGATCACCTTCAATCCGCGTGTGACTGCGCTTGAAGCGTATTCATACATCACATGCGGAGTGCGGTGAGCACTTGTAATCGAGATCTCGTAAGGCACTGAAAAGCTGCTCAGAATTTCTTCTGCGAATTGCAGCGTTTCATAGTCAGTTTCGCTGCCCATCACGATTCCGACTATCGGTTTATTCATAGCGGTCTCCCGTAATTATCACGCTGCCTATTTTTGTTTAGTGCTTGAAGCAACGTTGTCCCGTGAACAGCATTGTGATACCGGCTGCTTCGCAGGCAGCGATCACGTCTTTGTCTTTGACGCTTCCACCAGGCTGAACGATAACGCTGATTCCTGCTTTGGCGGCAGCCTCAATGTTATCCGTAGCTGGGAAGAAGGCATCGCTAGCCATTATGGCGCCCTTTGCTTTTTCACCGGCTTGATGCAGCGCGATATTGACGCTCGAGATTCTGCTCGTTTGACCGATACCAAACCCGAGAGATTGTCCGTCTTTGACAATGAAGATAGCGTTGCTGGTCAGGTGTTTAACTACTGCCCACGAGAAAGCTGCATCGACGATGTGCTCGTTCTGCAATTTCCCACCGCTGACACATTGGAATTGCGCCAGCTGAACCGGTGGTTCGACATCCTTTTCAATAATCCAGCCGAAGTCTTGCAGATCGCGCAAGTGCCACGATGTTGTCTCGGTCGGCAGCAAGAGCGAAGATCGTAGTTTCAGAACGCGAACATTCTTCTTTGTTTTGAAGACTTTCAGCGCCGCTTCGTCGAAGTCTGGTGCCGCGACGATTTCAACAAATCCTTGAGTGATTTTCTCAGCCAGTTCTTCAGTCACTTTTTCTGTGAAACCGAATATGCCACCAAAGGCTGCCATTGGATCCGTGTCATAGGCCTTCTGGTAAGCATCGAGAAGATCCTTACCAACAGCTACGCCGCACGGGTTGTTGTGCTTGATGATACAAGCCGCAGGTGAACCGATGTCGCGCAAGATGCGAACCAAGCAGTATGTGTCTGTGATGTTGTTGGATGAAAGTTCTTTGCCTTGAAGTTGTTCAAACGGTGGGAATGCATCTTTGGATTCTGTGGTTCCGGAGAAGCGACCGTCTGAGTACCAAACCGCAGCTTGGTGAGGGTTCTCACCGTAGCGGAGTTCCTGGAATTGAGCCAGTTTGATATCCACTGCCTGAGGAAGATCTCCACCAGCACCAGCGGCGGTGGCAGCAATCGAATCGGCGCTGCCCTGGCTGGCCGCAAAGTAATTTGATATGAGCGTGTCATATTCTGAAGTGTGTTTGAAAGTTTGTCCCGCCAATTGTCTTCTAAATGTGTGGCTTAACTCGCCCTTCTCAGCCGTCATCTCTTGCAAAATATCATCGTATTGATCTGGGTTACATGCGACAGTGACACGCGTGTAGTTCTTTGCCGCTGCTCTCAACAAGCTGACTCCGCCGATGTCGATATTTTCGATCATTTCTGGTTCGCTGAGATTTTGTTTCAACTTTTCTTCGAATGGATAGAGATTGACGATGACGATGTCGATCTCGCTTATGCCATGTTCGGTCAAGCTAGCGCGGTCTTCTTTCGATGGTCGAGAGAGAATTCCGGCGAACACTTTGGGATGAAGCGTCTTTACTCTGCCGTCTAGAATCTCGGGGAATTTTGTCAGCTCTTCAACAGCTTCGCATTTGAAGCCCTTCTCTTCCAGGAATTTAGACGTGCTGCGTGTGCCGATCAGCCTGATTTCGCCATGTTCTTGAACGCCTTTGAGGAAGGGTTCTAAGCCGGTCTTATCCCAGACACTTACCAATATTGTACGCATCGTCGTCTCCTGAGTCAGTGTTCGCTAGTTCGCAATTGCGAACTTAGTGCCGTTGCATTCGACACTAAGCTTGTCACCTTGATCGGTGACTTGTCCAACAAGCTGTGCTTGAAAGTTGTGATTCGTAAAGTTCTCGATAACCGCGGCAGCGTGCGCTTTGTTGACGATTACCGCCAGCCCCATGCCCATGTTGAATGTTTTAAATAGTTCTTCTTGAGCTACATGCTTTCTCAATTCTGCGTATATTTCAGGCTCGGGCAAAAGCTTATCGATTGAAAAACCAACACCTTTCTTCAGTCGAAACAGATTGCGCCAGCCACCACCTGTGATGTGAGCGATGCCTTTGAGTTTGATCTCTGGCTTGCCGAACATCTCTACAACAGGTTTCACATAAATCAGTGTTGGTGTGAGCAAGGCTTCCCATTTTGCTTTGGGCACGACCTTGCGCGCTAATGAAAATCCATTTGAATGAACTCCACTTGATGCCACGCCGACAATTACATCACCGGCAGCAATTTCGTCGCCGGTTATAAGTTCTTTCTTGCTCACCATTCCCATCGAAAATCCAGCCAGGTCGAAGTGCTTGTCCTGATACAAATCAGGCACTTCGGCGGTCTCGCCGCCCACCAGAAGCATTCCGGCCTGGTCGCAGCCTTCTGCGATGCCTTTTATGATCTCGTCAGCGTAACGATCCACTAACTTCGACGTGGCGTAATAGTCCAGAAAAGAGAGTGGCTTAGCCCCCACGCAAATTAAGTCGTTTGCACACATAGCGACAAGATCGATACCGATAGTATCAAGCTTGTCTAATTCACTAGCCAAAAGTAGCTTGGTCCCCACACCATCTGTGGTGAGCGCTACTGCTTGCGATTCAGATATCGGCACCACCGAGGCATAGCCACCGGCGCCGGCCCAGAGCTTTTCGTGTCCTGGACGACGCGAGAGTTTTTTTAGACGTCCGACGAAGGCTTCTGCCTTAAAGACATCAACTCCAGCTGCTGCGTATGTGTTTTCCATCTGCTCTCCTCTAATCAATTCAGCGATGCTGCTGCGTTGGAAAAAATGGCCAAACCATGCGGAATTTCTGCAATTGAGTTGGAACGTTCAAATCGCTTGATGGCAACTTGCCGTTGCGTCCAAGATGGATTCTGAGTCCAACGCACAAATGCTTCAGGGTGGGGCATCAGTCCCAGAACGTTACCGGCGGGATTTGTCAAAGCGGCGATTTTATCGAAGCTGCCGTTTACTTCTTCTGTGTAGCGAAGCGGAGCAAGTCTTTTGATCGTCTGTTCAGTGGATTCTGTCGTTCCTTCGTCCAGTGTCTCCAGGGCCAAGCGACCTTCTCCGTGACGTATCGGCAGTTCAATCTCTCTTAGCGATGTAAAAAATCTGCTGTTCACATCAGGAAAAACCTGGAGGCGGACCCATTTGTTGATGAATTTCAACTGTGTATTGCGCACAAGGCTGACGATGCGCGGATCGTTTTCGCCCGAGTAAGGAAGCAGTCCGAGCTGCACCAGCACCTGAAATCCATTGCAAATTCCGAGCACTAATTTACCGTTCTCTATGTAGCTGTAGAGGGCATCCCGCAAGCGTTCTTTCAACTTGATTGCCAAAATTTTGCCGCTGGCGATTTCGTCTCCGTATGAGAAGCCCCCGGGAATAACCAGCATTTGCGCGTTCTCTAGCACCGCCGAGTTGCGCAGCAGGTCGGACACATGCGTCGGTTTTGATTCGAAGCCGGCCAGATTAAGTGCCCAACTGGTTTCGGCATCACAGTTGATACCGTCACCGCATAAAACAATTGCCTCAGGTTTGTGCACTAGTTTTCCTCACTAATCAAAGGGTAGAGCGGTTCGCCAGGCTCGTTCCAAGTCCATCATGGCTACATCGATTACAGTAGTCTCGCCTTCCCAGATCGTCAAACGAGGTTTGTCTGATACCAGTCCGATTTCATTACATTCGAAGTCTTTCCAGAGCTGTTCCCACTCGGATTTGAGCGAGGGATCGATGCTGACGAGCAGGCGCGCTGGACCTTCTGCGAATAGTATGGTGTCGATGCGGCTGAGAACTTTTTCTGTGCTGAATGGAAATGGTGAACTGTCAGCGTTTTTCTTTTCCTTCTCGACGACTTGAGTGAGATCGATCTTTGCTCCTTTGCCGCTGCCGATGATGCACTCTGAGATCGCCACTGCCAGCCCACCTTCAGAGAGATCGTGAGCAGAATTGATCATTCCTTTTTCAATCGCTTTATAGAACTGGCGGTATAGCAGTGCAGCTTTTTGCAAGTCGATTTGAGGTATCAATGGGGATTGCCAGCCGAGCATCTCTTCGTAGTGGCTGCCCGCTAGACCTGGTTTTCCAGCCTTTAGCAGGTAGATGAGGTCGCCTGGTTGTTTGAATTCCATCGACACGCATTTGCTCACATCCGGTACGCGAGCCATCCCCGATATCAATAAAGTAGGGGGAATTGAAAGTCTGACGACGCCGTCATCAAAGTCATTTTTCATGCTGTCTTTGCCGGAAATCAAAGGCGCTCTGTACGCCAACACTGCTTCGGCCAAGCCCTGGCAGGCGCGCACCAACATCGCCAACATCGACTTACCCTGGCTGTTTTTCGGACTGTGAACCGGGTCAGGCCAACAGAAATTATCCAGCAGTGTGACTGTGTCGGGATCGGCTCCCACACAAACCATATTGCGAATCGCTTCGTCAACTGCGCAGACAGCCATCAGATGCGCATCGTGATGGCTGAGGCGAGGGCTGAGTCCATTAGAGATCGCCAGTCCAGTGTTGTCTCCATATATAGGGATGATCACAGCCGCATCGCATGGGGCTTGCTGGCGCTCACCCATCAGTGGCTTGATTACGCTCATGCCCTGCACTTCATGGTCATACTGACGAATCACGTGCTCACGGCTGGAAATGTTCGGATGAGCGAGCAAGCGCAGTAGGAACTTGCCTAAATCCGCAGGCACCGAACCTGATGTCATGGTGATTTGCGAGGGTTTCCATTCCGCTTCTAGTTCAAGTGGTGGCAATCCATCGTGCAAGAAATCGAGGTCGAGCAAAGCCACTACTTTGCCACCTCTCGTCACTTCGAAATAACCTTTGTTGTGGAACGTGCCGATCGCCGTTGCCTCAACGTGATGCTTTTCGGCGAGGATCTGCAACTTATCCAAGGATGTTGTCGATAGAGTCATGCGCTCCTGCGATTCAGATACGACAACTTCCCAATCCGCTAATCCGGGATATTTTGTCGGGATTTTATCGAGTTCAATGCTGGCACCATGAGTTATTTGAGCCATCTCGCCCACTGATGAGGAGAGTCCGCCGGCTCCATTATCTGTTATTCCGGTAATCAATCCCTGATCGCGAGCTTCCACTATAAAGTCGAGCACTCTCTTCTGGGTAAAGGGATCACCGATTTGAACCGCCGACATCGGCGAGCCTTCATGCAGCGATTCGGATGAGAATGTGGCACCGTGGATGCCATCTTTGCCGACGCGCCCACCGACCATAACAATAGTGTCGCCGATTTTTGTATGTTTCTCATAGCCACATTTGCCGTGTACTTCGAGCGGCAATATTCCGCCTGTGCCGCAGAAAACCAGCGGTTTGGCCCGATAGCCTGGATGGAAAAATATAGCGCCGTTCACTGTCGGAATGCCGCTCTTGTTGCCACCATCCTCAACACCTTTGCGCACACCATCCATGATCGCCTTTGCGGGCAACAGTTTTGGACGTGTCGGTAAATCTGCTGAAGGAAATGCGAAGCAGAAAACGTCTGTGTTAAAGATTGGTTTGGCACCAAGTCCGGTGCCAAGGATGTCTCTGTTGACGCCGAGGATGCCGGTCAGTGCACCACCGTATGGCTCGAGCGCGGAAGGCGAATTGTGTGTTTCCACCTTGAAACAAACCGCCCATTCATCGTTCCATTTGACCACGCCGCTGTTGTCTTTGAACACCGAAAGCAAATCTTTGCGCGTCGACATGAGCTCTTTGGTCGGTCCCTGGATATAGGTCTTATAGAGACTTTTGACGACAACCTTATTGCGGCTGCCAGAGCTGAAGTCGATGTGCGAGATCGTTGCGTTGAAGATTTTGTGTTTGCAGTGTTCCGACCATGTTTGTGCGAGAACTTCCAGTTCTACATCCGTAGGACTGATTGGCAGGCCTTGACTGGTTCTGAACTGTTGCACTTGTTTCTGGCGGAAGTAGTTGCGGATCGTGCGCATCTCGTGCAAGGTCAGCGCCAGCAGGCGATCTTTGCTCAATGCTTCCAGTCCGGCATCGTCGAGTTCAAGGCTGACGGGAACGGTTTGTGGAGGTTCAGGCAGATGAACCGATGGATAATCGAGCAAGTCGCCGGTGCAATCAACCGAGAGATCATGCACCTTAAACAGGTCAGCGAGTGGATGATAGATTGTGTAGCGACTTGCTATCTCGACCGATTCGCAGTCGCTGTAAACTTTATGCATCGTCAACGTCTTACGCAGATTCGCCGCATCTTCAGCGCTCATCAGTCGATCGCGAAAGATAAATCCAGCTCCCGACGATACGGTGACGCCGGCAAACTTTTTCAGTTCAAGGGCTTCTTGGACTGTGTGAGCGAGGTTATCGGTGACCCCTGGCAAGAATTGCTTTTCAGCCCACCATCTGTATCCTCGTTTGCTCCACTGCTCGATCCAAGTTGCTCTTTCTTCGGGTCGAGCGATCCACAACTCTTCTTGAAGGGGATCGATGAGAACTTCTCGCAGAGCATTTGAAAGCTCATCTTGTTGATCTTTGTATCGCTCGGGAACGCGAATCCAATACAGTGGAAAGGCGGAATAATCAGTTTTAGGAATGACCGACAAGCACCACTGCAACGTCGCTTCGGGACGCGAAGGATTGTGGGCTGTCTGGGATGTTCCGTGCATCTGACTCATGTTTCAATTGACTCCCTGGCTAAATTGTCCAACTTGATCCCGTTGTTAGAAATTTCTCTGAGCACAGCGGGGTATAAAGCGTGTTCAACTGCTAAGCCGCGAGCTTTGAATGTTTCGAGCGTATCGTCGGCGAGCCGGGGAAATGACTGTTGGGCGAGAATGGCACCATGATCGACTTGTTCATCAACGAGGTGCACTGTAATTCCTGAAACTTTCACACCGTAGCTGAAAGCGTCTTCATAAGCGCACTTGCCTGGGAACGCCGGCAACAGTGACGGATGGATGTTGATCACTCTGAAAAATCCGCGTGGATCTCTAAAGTGATTGAGGAATGTGGCGGAGAGAATGCGCATGTATCCTGCCAAAATGATGTAGTCGACATTGATCGTCGCGAGCAACTCTCTCATTTTGGTTTCGTGTTCGGCGCGAGTCAGGCCTTTGTGTGAAAGCGAGGCGGTTTTGATACCGAATTGTTTGGCAGTTTCCAGGGCTTTAGCGTGTGGATCGTTGGAGAAAACCAATTCAACGGATGCGTCCAATTCACCATCCTGAATGGATTTTAGAATCGCTTCCATGTTCGATCCCCGACCGGAGACGAAGATTGCTAACTGGATAGACATTGCTTGAATGCTCTCCTTGCGATGTCTTTGCGATAGTCCATGCCTTTGAACGACACCTTGTTGAGCGCCGTATAGCAAGTATTCGCAGCCTCTTCCATCGATGGTGCGGTGGCGACGATCGCCAATACTCTGCCACCATCGGTGAGCACTTTTCCGTCAGCATATTTTGTGCCGGCGTGGTACAGAACGGTATTTTGATGTTCGGCTGATGTGATCTCCTCACCTTTCGATGACGATGTTGGATACTGCTCGGCGACGGCGACAACACAGCAGCTGCTGTCAGCACTCCATTCCATTTTGATTTCGTTCAGCTGGCCTGTTGTGCATGCCCAGAGCGCTTCCAGTAAGTCTGACTTCATTCGCGGCATCATTGCTTGAGTTTCAGGATCGCCGAAACGCGCGTTGAACTCCAGCAACTTCGGCCCGGATTCAGAAACTATGATGCCAGCGTAAAGAACTCCTTTAAACGACAGAGCACCTGATGAAAGTGCTTTCTGCAACGGCTCAACTATCTTTGATTCGATTTGAGACTTGTAGCGATCGTAAAGTTCGACTGGTGAGTATGCACCCATGCCACCCGTGTTAGGACCCTTGTCACCATCGAAGCGACGCTTGTGGTCCTGGCAGGGAGCCATTTGTACCAGATGTTTGCCATCGCTGAGCATGAGCAGTGAGAGTTCTTCGCCGACGATTTTTTCTTCTAAGAGAACAGTTTCACCGGCGCTGCCGAAAGTCTTTGCACCAAAAATTTGTTCTAAAGCCGCGAGCACTTCAGCTTCGTTGTCGCAAACGAAAACGCCCTTGCCGAGGGCTAATCCATCGACTTTCACGACTTGCGCCCAGGGATTTTCGCTGACAGCTTTCTTCGCTTCTTCGTGGGAATTGCAAACCACATAGCGAGCGGTCGGCAGTCCTAAGCGATCCATGAATTGTTTCGAGTGTGCTTTACTCCATTCCAATTTGGCTTGTTCTCTAGTCGGTCCAAAGACTCGCAGGTTGGCCTTTTCCAGGCTGTCGACAATGCCTTCGGCAAGCGGGTTGTCCGGGCCCACGACGACAAGGTCCACTTTGCTCTCGATAGCAAATTTTTCGATGGCTGGAAAATCCATAACACCAATCGGAACGTTTTCGCATTTAGATTCTTGTGCTGTGCCACCATTGCCTGGAGCACAGAATACTTTCTGGACGTGTGCACTCTGGGCGATTTTCCAGCACAAAGCGTGCTCGCGACCGCCGCCGCCTATAACCAAAATCTTCAGTGGATATTCAGGCAACATGCGGATTATCCCTTCCTGGAGCCAGCCGAGGCTTGCTCTGTGGAGATTACTTTTGCCGGCATAGAACTAACATATTGATCTAGCGATGGATGGTTCGCGAACACTGCTTCGCCGATTACATGATTGGCGATCACGCCGTAGAGGCTGTCCACAATCTGCTTGTCTGCCGGAGCAAGTGGTTCTGGTGCAGCGCCGAGATCTTCTTTGCAGATTTGTTTCCAGCCTTTGTTGGGAAGGATTTTGGCTCTCGTCTGGGCCTCTTTGATGGTTGTTTCCCAAATGCTGCCGCGATAGATTTGTCTGATCATCTCTTTCGAAAGATGACAGCCTTTGTGGATTAATCTCAGTTCGTCAGGTCCGATGCTGTCAGCCAATACGGGCATTCCATCGGCCAGTATCATCTCCACTTTTCCGTCCCATAGCTCGATAGAACGTTCCGCAAATATGACGAATAAACCCAGGGCAATATCGGTTGCCAGTTCGATCATGTCTTCGAACGTTTTGCTATTCAAGCCCGCCATAAGAGCCGCTTCCTGATAAGAGAGCAGTCTGTCTTTGGGCTCGAGTTTCGTGTAGAGCTCTATAACAGGATGGGCAAAGAAAGCGTTCGGTTTTGGATGCTCTGTCAATCCCAGTGTGTTGACGTAGCTGGGCTCTTTCTCAAGCCGCTCAATTAGTGAGCTGCCAGCAGGCATGCCAAACCGAAAGACAATCTCTAGTGGAATCAAGCGCCGGCAAGCAGTTAGATCGTTATTGTAAAAATAGATGGTATTGCCGGTGATGTTACGCGGTTCTGGTCTGAACACGTCGGCTTTTAGAACTTCCATCAAGACTGGCTCGGGGCGGGATGCCGCTGCTTTGAAGTCAGTGACAGGTGCGGATGCCTGAGTTAGAGATTTGAAGTGAGTGGGCGCACCGCTTTTCGATAGATTCTGGAAAACGTCATGATTCCAGCGTTCTTTCAACCAGGTCTGATCGAAACTTTGTAAGTACGATGAGGAGGAGAGATTTTGCCAAAACTCTTGCTTCGATAAGCGCTCGAAAAAATAGGCGCCCATAAGCGCCAGTGCTCGTCCCTTTTGCGCGATCGTATCCGGCATCTTGCCCCAGTCAAAGACAGAGTAGTCATCCGTAAATTCGAACCAAAGTGTTTCTGCCTGATCAGGTGAGCTGTAAACCCGCTTCACAGAGCCTTCGTAGGCTAATTGAAGTGACTCTGGTTTAGTTAGGTTCACACCGTTCTCCTTATCTGCGGATGGTCTATGCAGCAAGCTGCCCGACTCAACAAGATGAATGTTTTGCAGGAGCAAGAGCTCTGTCGTCATTGCGGTCTTGCAGTCGTCTGGTCTCAAATTCGAGACCAGCGTTGATATCAGTCGGATACGTCTCGGTTAAGCAGCCGGTGCAGAGTGACGCTTGTTCGAGTGCGTCTTTGAGCCCTTCCACTGTTTGAAATACGATGCGATCGCAGCCAAGATCGGCAGCGATTTCATCTTCAGATTTGTTGTGAGCTACGAGTTCGGCTGCGCTCGGAAAGTCGATGCCGTAGTAGCAGGCACTGTTGATTGGCGGACACGAGGAGACGAGTATTACTTCTTTCGCTCCGGCTTGCTTGATCAAACGGACGATCTGTTTTGCGGTGTTGCCTCTGACGATTGAATCATCGACGATGATGCAACGTTTGCCTTTGAATTCTTTTGCAATCGGGAAGAGCTTGCGGCGAATCGCTTCCTGTCTCGATTGTTGACCGTCCAAAATAAATGTGCGGTTGATGTACCGATTTTTGATCAGCAGTTCTCGGAACGGCAGTTGCAATCCTTCAGCCAGAGCCACTGCTGCAACGCGCGATGTTTCCGGGACGGGCACTACGATGTCTGCTTCGATGCCGAGAGATTTAATTCGCTCGGCAAGAATCAATCCCAATCTGAAGCGAGCTTCGTAAACTGATTGGTTTCCAAATTCACTCTCGACGCGAGCGAAGTAAACCCATTCAAACATGCACGGTGAGTAGGAATCAGCTTTGATCATCTGTCGTGTAAGCTGTCCGGTTGAAGAGATGTAAATGGCTTCGCCGGGAAGAACTTCTTCGATATTTTCGTATTCCAAAAAGTTCAGAGCGATTGTTTCGCTGGCGATTGCCCAGACTTTATCGCCATCTGCTGTTGTCTTGCTGCCGAAGACAAGCGGTCTAATACCGTTTGGATCCCTGAAGCCGATTATGTCGCCAGCGCGGGTGAGACAAACGATGGAATAACTACCAACTAGCTTATCCATCGCTACTTTGATTGCTTTAAATACCGAATCAGGTGAAACCTTTTGCGTGCCGACGCTATCGGTAATCAGTTTGAGAATTAGTGCAGAATCAGAATCTAACGGCACACGTACAACACTTTTCTTCAAGATTTCATCGCGCAACGAGTAAAAATTGACGATGTTGCCGTTGTGTCCCAGTCCGATCCCTGTCTCGTAATCCAAAAACGGTTGCAACAAGTTTGGATCGTCACGACCGATCGTGGCGTAACGAGCGTGTCCGATTGCGGCCGCTCCAGTTAGATTTTTAAAAGAGCGTTCTGAAAAAACATTTTCAATCAGACCGCTGCCCTTCTGCAGATGGAAGCCGCCTGACTTTTTGCTGTCGACCGATAGAATTCCCGCCCCGTCTTGACCTCGGTGTTGTAAATTCATCAGACCCGCGAATGCTTCTAGCGCTGAGTTAGTACTCCCCGCGACGGCAATAAGTCCGCACATATCGCTGATCACCCCAAAATGGATATGAAGCCAGCAAACGTTCCAGACATGGCTGAAATTTTGCTGGTCCTCCCCGGTCCTGACCTCATTAAGAGTACTAAGAACGGGCGCCATATCCAAGCAAAATAACCAATTATTTTGTTTGCGCGCAATGCTTTGAATTAATCAGCTTGGCATTAGGCGAGCCGTTTGGTTGTTAAAATGTCAATATTGGTGTATGCGATTCACTTGGCATGGAAAATTGAACCACCCTGAATCTATCCAGAGCCTTACTGCCGCTGCCGATCGCGGCGAAGTCGATGCGCAGGTGCGGCTGGCATTTGAGATCACGAAAGGGCAAGCTCTTGAACGCACACTAGAAAAGGCAGCACATTACTACGAATTGGCTGCGCAGCAAGGTTCTGCAATTGCTCAGCACAACTTGGCGACGATGTATTTGAACGGTCAAGGTGTGGCATGTAGCCAGGAGCGCGCCATCTATTGGTTTGAAAAGGCCGCGGCGCAGAACGATAACGATGCCCAGTTCAATCTCGCTCTAATTTTTGAGCAGCAAGATGCGCTTGATGACGCGTTCAAATGGTATCAACGCGCAGCTGAGTGCGGCTCGGCTCGTGCGCAATATGATTTGGCAGTGATTTATCACACTGGCAAGGGTCGTGAAAAAGATATCGGTGAGGCGATTCATTGGTACTCAAAGGCTGCCGAGCAGGGCGTGCGCAGAGCCGAACAGGCGCTACAGGTCCTCACTGAGCGAATATGATATGGTCTGGGTACATATCAAACAGCTATATGACGGGGTTGGTAATTAAACTGTGAATCGTACATTTTTAGCCGTGGCAAGTTGCTTATCCTTGCAGGTTCTACCTGTGTTTGCTTCAGACTGTGATGATGGAGTGGCGTACTACAAGCAGCATAACTATGCTGCTGCAAACGCCTGCTTTAAGAGCTGTATGAAACGGACCGTTTCGGATATAAACCTGATTTACTACGCCGCCTTATCAGCGCAACAGATGCGTGAATTTGAACGCGCCAAGATGCTGTACGAATTGGTTGTAAAACTGGAGCCGAGAAGCGAAGCGGCCAGACTTTCTGCCAGTGCCGCGAAAAGTTTGGCTGGACCGGCTGAGGTCGCGACCCTGCCGCGTGAGACCTGGGTTCCGTTTCAACGTGCGGGCTCGCACATTCTCATTGACGCGGAGCTGAATCAACGTCCTGTAAAGATGATCTTTGACACCGGTGCAGACTTCAGCTTTTTCAGTGAGACGATGCTGCAAAGTGTCGGCATGTCCATTCCCGATCGTCCGCCAGATGGTATGAGCGGCGGTGTCGGAAAAGCCGGAATGCAGCCGATGTGGAAGATTCCAACCACGTTGAAAGTTGGCCGCATTGAAAGAAAAAACTTTAGAGTGGGAGCGACCAAGATACCGCAGGCAGTGGCACTGCTTGGTCGCGATTTTTATTCTGGTTTCGAATACAGTATCAACGATGCAAACAATACAATTGGATTCAAGCGCATTGGATCCGGCTCATCGGCTGAGACTGCCAGTGCATCCAAGACGCCTAAACAAGCTCCTCTTGGTCCGGAAGGATCGACTACGGTGAGTGCAAATGGTACTTACGTCTATAACGTTCCATACAGCGGCACTACGTCGCAAATCATTGTTGAAGCTAAGTTGAACGGTACCCCGTGCAAAATGATCTTCGACACCGGGGCAGGAATCTGTTTCTTCACTTCTGATCAAGCAGCGAAAGTAGGCGTGTTTCCTCCTGCCAACGCACCGGTAATTGCAGTAGCAGGCGTGGGCGGAGGTTCATCCGCTCAGGTGGGTGCGATCAGCAGCTTCAGATTGGGCACGCTCGAGCTGAAGGACGTTCCCTGTGCCATAGGTGGTAAGTCCGTAGCTCCATATCCACTGCTTGGGCAGTCATTCTTCCGTGAATTTCAGTACTCGGTCGACTCGGCGAATCGGGTAATTCACCTGAGCAAGAGCAAGTAGGGCTGGTTACTGCTGGTTACTGCAGCGCCGCCTTCAAAATTTGTGAGCTTTCCTCATTAGCGACGGCTTCATCTGTCTTGCCTTGACCACCGAGAGCAGCAGCCAGCTTGTGCTTAGCCTCTGCGACATCGGGATGAGCAGGTCCCAGCAATACCTCCAAGCCCAAGCAAAGCTCACGATACAGCTGTTCTGCCTCCGCAAATCGTTCAGCAAGCAGCAGTTCATCGGCTCGCTGGGATACGCTCTTGATGTTTTCCAGGCTTTCCTGAGACGTCGGATCGAAATTCGCAGCAGGCTGCGAGTTATTCTCATTGTTCATAAACGTTCCTCTTCGAGCAGTCTGTTGGCAGACGCAACTGCTGAGCGAAAGGTTGCCCGCTTTAATGAAGTCT
The DNA here is from genome assembly GCA_038322035.1 of Candidatus Obscuribacterales bacterium. GTDB lineage: Bacteria > Cyanobacteriota > Vampirovibrionia > Obscuribacterales > Obscuribacteraceae > PALSA-1081. Next base: position 2,507 of record JBBQFO010000097.1, on the reverse strand, counting down.
AGTTTTGAGGAAGTTCTCTACGATTTGGAGGTTTTCGGGTGTAAAAAAGTTGTGTTCCCCGTTCTTCACGACATGGTAAACAACGTCCACCCCAGAGGCTTTGAGGACATCGTACAAGTTGACACTCTGTTCAATTGGCACTACCGGGTCGTGGTCGCCGTGCATGATCAAAAACGGCGGGTCATCTTTGCTGGCAAACGTGACGGGGCTGGCTGCTGCAGCTAACTCCCGCTTCTTGCTAGGTACTCCGCCCAACAAGCGAGCTATGGGACCTTTTGGATCAGCCGGTCTGAGCGCATTGTTCGGACCACCTTGCTCTTCGAGTGTGGTCAGATCAGTCGGTCCACACCAGTCCACTACGGCTTGCACTTTGCTGCTTTCAGTCGGGTTGCCCAAGTCACCTTCCAGCGGTTTGACACCACCAGTAGTGCCGAGGAGAGCGGCTAGATGACCGCCCGCTGAATTACCGAAAGCGGCTATTCGTTTGGGATCGAAGTGATATTGCGCGGCGTTGGCACGCAGCCATCTCACTGCCGCTTTTGCATCTTCCACTTGGGCTGGATAGATGGCCGCCTTGCTGAATCTATAGTTGATGCTGGCGACAGCAAAACCTGATTTCATGAAGAAAATTGCCGGTGTGTCTTCTTTCGAGCCGAGCATCCAGGCTCCGCCGTGTATCCACAAGATCACCGGCATCGGTTTGGCGGCCTTGGCAGGAATGTAAATGTCCATGAGATGCGCGTCGTCGTGCAACTTCGGCACATACGAAACTGTTTTCATCGAGTAATGCGCAGCAGCAGGGGCTCTATCATGTTCGCTGGCTTCGACACTGCATGAGCTGAGAAGCGTGAGGCATGGAATCGCAAAGGCGGGAAAATTTTTGATTTTAGTCCACTCTCTCAGAATTTGTTCTACTTGTAAGGTTTAGAGAGCCATTCGAGTTCGGCTTTAACATCATCCATCGATCTGTGGCGCTCATCTGGATATTTCTTCATCATCTTCTTCAAAATATCCTGCAAACTCTGAGGGAAAGTGACGCCGGGACAGGCTTGAGCAAGAGTCAGGGGCTCGTTGCTGACATGCCCGCTCATGGTTTCTACCGGAGTTTTGCCGATGATTGGCAAGACGCCTGTAACCAGATTGAACGTCAGTACACCGAATGAATATATGTCGGAGCGAGCGTCGAGGTGCGCATTGAGAATTTGCTCGGGGCTCATGAATGCAGGCGTTCCAACAACTTGACCGTCCATAGTCAGCTTTTCGTTTCTGCGCTCGTTGATTTTCTTGGCGATGCCAAAGTCGACGATTTTGACCATATCTTTGCTGACGTTGCTTTGCAGCAAAATGATGTTGTCTGGCTTGATGTCACGATGGAGAATTCCTCTGCTGTGGGCATGGGCCAGACCCTCAGCGATTTGAATGAGGATCGGAAAAGCACGGTGAAGCGGCAGGCGTCCCTTTTGTTGGATGATGTCCTTGAGGTTTTCACCCTGCAGATAATCCATAACAAGGAACGGATAGCTGTTGTCTTGCAAGCCGAAATCGAAGATTGTCACGATGTTCGGATGATTTAGGGAACTGGCCGCCTGCGCTTCACGTTGGAACCGAAGGAAGCTGTTCTCATTGCCTTTGAGGTCTTCGAAGAGAATCTTGACGGCGACCGAACGATCGAGAACCTTGTGCTTGGCTCGATAAACCTTGCCAAGCGCGCCGCTTCCGATCTCGTCTTCGATAATGTAGCGGTCTGCAATGGTGCAGCCGATTAACGACGCCTGTGCCAAGCTCACTTCGCCCCCCAAGACGAAAAATCCCTCTAATTAGTTCTACCAACTTGCAGAAGAAACTTAAACAGGCTGGGGCGATAAATCGTCAATTGCGTCAGACAACTTACATTAAATCATCGCCAACAGATCCCTTATACCGCTTTTCACTGACTCCGGATTCTCCCTTTGGCACTGCCGGTGGTGTCAAAGGGAGCTGGAAGTCATGCCAGCGGACAGAGCGCTTTTGCCTAAAGTCACCGATTAAACTTCTGCTTTCTCCAACCGCTGCAGCAATCTATTGATTGTGGCGACTTCGTCTTTGTTCAATCGCACATCTGCTGCTTTGGCGTTTTCCAGAGCCTGCGCTGCATCACGTGCACCGACTAACGCGACGGTGATGCCTGGCTGTTGAATCGTCCAGTTCAAGACCACATTGCCGATGGTAGTGTTGTGCCGGTCTGCTAGTGGCTTCAACTCTTCGAGAAACTTGTTGACTCGTTCGATGAAAGCGGGCTGGAACTGCGGTGTCGAAGCGCGATGATCTCCAGCCGCAAACTTATGCTCCGGCTTGAACTTGCCGGTCAACAATCCACGTTGTAACGGGCTGTAGACAACAGTTGCGATGTCGTGGTCTCTGCAATAAGGCAACACGTCTTTCTCGATATCGCGCAGCACCATGCTGTAAGGCGGTTGATTCGAGGCGATCGGAACGATGCTGCTGCATTTTGCGATGTCTTCGGCTGT
>JBBQFO010000096.1:0-16780 GCA_038322035.1 Candidatus Obscuribacterales bacterium | reverse complement strand
TACTTGAGCCTCCATCATTTTAGCCACCCAAAAACATCTCAAAACGACATCCCAATTTCAATGCCACCACTTGGATGTCTGTACGATATGCCGTGTAAACTCCCCGCCGGATATCCGCGCATTTAGAGCACTGAATACATTGGTATCTGCTGAGAGCGGTTCCCGAACCAGAATATCGAACGAGATTTGAGCGGTTGCTTAAAATAACCGAGCTTGGATTTCCTTCGCAGGCAAATGATCTGGTGCTCTATGGCATACGAGACAAGCAGTATGTTAGTAATTTAGATCGTGACGCACAAATTGCTGATCGCAGAAAACTATTGGAAATCGCGATTCAAGTCAGGTCTTCTATCTACGGACCAAATGACCACCGCCTGGCGCCCTTCATCCGACAATATGGTGATGAGTTCGAAGCAGGTGGAAATTTGGATGAAGCTAAGAAACAAATTGAGCGCTCCTTTGTTGTGGCGAAACCTATCACTGACGACATCAGGGCGTCTCAACAGATTGAGCTAGCGCAATTTTATCTGCGGCACCAGATGAGGGAAAAGATGTATGAATCATTCAACAGCGCTGTAGCGCTTTGCCACGGACATATTTCCAACTCTGTGGCGCGAAACTTTAGCTATATAACTAAAGCCTACAGCACTTCGTCATATGGCGGAAATCCTGAGAAAATGATTTCGACTTTGTTAGCAAATGGTGACGATGATGTCGTAGCAATTCTAGACCCGCAGATTGACGTATTGGTTAATAACTACATAGATTCCGGCTCTCTGTCGAGGGCTGAAAAATTGCTGCGGCAGCGAGTGGATACAAGTGATAATTGCAAAAGCGATCCCAATGGCAATGAATGGCGACTTCGCCTTTCAGATACTCTACTGGCGCTAGGACGTGATGCAGAATCAAACAAGTTGTTCGATCAAGTTCGCAGTGCCACCGCTTTGACTGGTGGCTCGGTAGCTCAAATGGTATCAAAGCGAGAGGAACTGCTTGAACGGCTAGGGAAGGCGGGACAGGCAAAATCATCGCAGCAAAAGGCTACAGGACATTGAAGATCCGCAAATTAATCGTCACCATCAAGAGGTGGTTGTAGACCTTCGTGTTTAGCAACACGCTCTAACAGATCGAGCAATTTTGGTTTGTCGGAACAGCCCCAAGCCATGCCGATTTGAGCGAGCAATATAGTGCCGAGCATAAAGGGCACGATTACGAAGTGCGGTTGGAGAAAGAAGCCCAGCGCAATGGAAAAGGCCCACCAAAAGACAAATAACACCTTTGTGGCAAATGAAATGTCGAAGTGCGCGATGATTTTACTGCCCATAAGAGTTTGCTCAATATTTCCGTATAGTACGGGAATATGCGAGTTGCGCCTCAGTCCCTCGTACCAGTAAATTTGAAAGTTCATATCACTGATCCGACCAACATATTTTCCTGAAATCGAAAATCCAACGAGGAAAGATTGCTCGATGCGCGCGGATAGATCGTTGATCAACTCAGATGGTTGTCGCAGTGATTCAATTAAAATTTGATCTCCACGATACGCATAGGAGAAGCCCAAAAGCACCAGCAGGGGCCGAAGTGCGACTAAAGTAATCTTGCCCATACGAGCTATTTTTTCAACTCCGAAGATTTGAGATGGTTGAGTTTGGCTTTGATACCATCGTCTGATTTTAGGGATAGGGCTTCCGTGTATTCGACTATCGCGCCCTTAATGTCCTGGTGGGATTGACAGGATTCTGCAAATTCAACACGCGTCTTAAATGCTAATGGATCTTTCCCCTGGTTTTGAATTGCGGCGTTTAAGTTATGTCTTGAAGCTTCGTTTTTCGGATCCCAGTAAAGCGCCAGATGCAGCAAAGTGAGTGCTTTCTCCAAAGGGGTTTCGGATGCAATTGCCAAATTATTGGCAGCAACACAAAGATTCTTCTTTGCCAAATCCTGACTTGGATTTATCACTAGCGCCGCTTGCAACTTTTCGATTGCGGACTGGAAATCACCATTCATCGCAGCTTGCGATCCCGCATTAATCAATCGCTCGCACATCACCGATGGTGGCAACGGGCGTCCATATTCGTCTTTGTCTGATAGAACCGTTGGAGATTTGATGTCACCACCGTAAAGAGCCATCAACGTATTGATATCTCGATCAGACAAGCCTTGCTGCACTCCCAACGCCGGATACATGATGTCGCCTTCAGTGGGGCTATGTCCTTGCAAACCGAGCGCGTGACCGATCTCGTGCAAGCAAATGTTGTACAGCATATTCTTCCCAACCGGACCATCTTTAAGCGGATCAACGGTTAGTAAAAGTATCTCCGCCTTGTTTAAACCATTCGATCCATACGACGTTGTGGCTAGTCCAGCTTCGGCTTTGAGCGCGGGAGAGTGTAGATCGCTCGTCCAAGTCACAGTCATGTCGGCACCATCAGCTGATGGAACTATAGAGAAATTGATTTTGCCATTGCTAGATTCCGACCACTGATCGAAAGCTTGTCGTAAAGCTTCTTCGAATTCTGGTCGATACCCGTTTGTGCCAGTACCATCTTTGATATTGACCTTTATATTTTCAGGAGACGGCCAACGCAGCATCACGTTTTGTGTAACTGCAGCCAAGTAATTTCCCACCGCAGCCTGAACTTTTCTATGTTTCTCCGAATCACTCGCGATCGATTCTTGAAGCACTCGCTGCAACGTTTCATACTGCGCGATTCGCTCGTCTTTCGGGCTCAGCGCCACGAACTTCTTGTACCATTCAACTGCGTCCTTGGACTTGTGCATGCTCTGACAAATTTTGCCCATCAGCAACACATCTTCTGGAGTGTCAGTTCTCGTTTGCATCGCCCGTTTGAGTTCGTCCATGGCGTAGTGATAACGTGCAAGCTTATATAACGACTCCGCGTGAACGGCTCGGACTGCGTCATCGTCTTTGTTCGCTTTCAGAAATTCAGCAATTTGTTTTTCTGCTTCTTCTGCGCTCAAGTCACTCAAGAGCTGGCAAAATCGTATAACATCGGCGCTTGGTGACGCGCTTTGATCACTTGCTTTCGCTTTTGCATACGCAGATTCATGACTTGCACAATTCACCAATAACAAGATCAGAAGTGCGAAATCGGTGAAACTTTTGTTCAGCACGGACACTCCAATTCGAAAGTTATAGGCCTAAAGAAAACTCCACTGAAAACACAGAGAACAGAAAGAAAGATCGCAGATGCAAATTTGGAATTTATTTTGTTTCGCTTGTGACTGGGGCGACTGCTGTATAGCCCAGCGCGGCTAATTTTTTCTTGATTTCCGGCATTGCCTCGCGCGCGGCAGCGATACCCGCATCGACTCCCCGCTTGCCATCTGCTTTGTGGAAAGACACGAGATTGATACCGGTGGTATCAGGATGAATCAAGACATCTGCTTTGTCGCAACTTGCTTTATCGAACGTCTCCAGCTGAATTCTCAGTGCTTGTCGAGGCATCGAACCTAAAGTTCTGAAACTTCTGATCGGCACCTCTTTGAGGTGTTCATCGATGTTCACTGCAATGACGAAGTCAGCACCCATTTCTCGAACGTGATTAACCGGAACATTGTTGACTAAACCACCATCGCAGTAAAGACGGTTATCAATTATGACTGGTTTTTTCAACTCCGGAACTGCCGTGCTCGCATTCATTGCCAGTCCGAGGTCGCCTTTTGTTAGACGGCAGCTTTTTCCGGTCACCACATCGGTAACAACGGCTGCATATGGCATGGAGAGTTGTTCAATGGTTTTTGAACCACATGCTTTATCGGCATAACGCCGGAATTTCCAACCGTAGTAAAGTCCATCGTAAGGTTTGTAGCCAAACAGTCTCAAGAGCAATGCTGTGGGTTCGACGGCAAGACGGAGCAATGGCATTGGTGTGAATTCTTTGGTGAAGGTATTTTTCTCAAAGACATTTGCCAAGTCATCGAGTGGCATACCTGCGGCGTAAAAGCCTCCAACCACTGATCCGATACTGGTACCTGCGATCATATCTATCGGAATATTCTCTTCTTTCAGCACCTGCAGAACACCAACGTGGGCTGATCCGCGTGAGCCGCCGCCGCCTAACGCGAGACCGATGCGAGGGCGATTCATTACGTTCTTTTGCGTATCAGCTCCAGAGGTTTGCTGGTCACTTTGCGCCATTGCTGGTAGTATCAATGCCGACAGCGCAGTAAGTCCGACGATTGTTGAAGACACTAATTTGCTGAGAATTGGTTTCATAGCTGGGCACCTGGTTCGGAATGTAAATACGGTTTTTTCAGCTTTCCACCGCATTGAGACGCCGCTGCCGAAGTCGAGCCGTAGAATATTGGCCTAACCATTGTAGCCGTAAGTAGGGTGCCATCCCCCATCTGACAGATAGTTTATGCTGGTAACGCTGGGAGGAAGCGGAATTCCGACCTTTTACTGCTTGAACTTATTCAACGGAGGAATCAGTCCGCAGTATTACTTGACAACACTCCGAGTCAAGCGTAACCTCTGTTGGCCTTACCAACCTCATTATGAATCGAAATTGGCGAACGCCATTTCGGAGTTCTTTTTTGGAAATCATAATCTGCCAAACGTGCGGAGCAATTTTAAAATGCCCTGAAACACAGTGCGTGAACTGCGGTGCGGTAGCATCGGCTCCACCGACAACCACTGTCACACCGGCACTAGGTGGTAGCGCAGCTAACAATTTATCATTTTTCGAAGAAGCAGTTCTACACAACAACAACAATGATGCAGACTCATTGTCCGGGCAAGAAAACTGGCCGGAAGCAGAAGAAGAGTATGTTCTCTCTCGGTCAACTGTTTCAAATTCTCCAAAGCTGACGTCTCCACGAAATCATCCAGATCCAAAATCGCCAACCAAGCTAACGCCAGAGGATTCGGCTAACCTTTTCTGATCCACTTCAACAATTGCGGATTTGGTTTGCGCAGCTAAGTGTCACCATGAAATTCATGTACGGCGCTGTGGGCCTCGGACTGTTGGCAGTGGCTGCGCTGGTCGGCTCATATGCCTACTTTAGTCCAAACGGCATAGCCAACATTTTGGAAAAACAAAAATACATTCCATCGCAATTCAAAAAACAACACAACCAAGAACTTAGACAGCTGAATCAACCGCTAAAGCGAGGTGGTTTGCCTCTAGGCATCAGACGTGAATGGAAAGTTTGGAAACCCTTCATCGCTAAAGAGTTGACACTAACTCCGAAACTTCGCGAAACAATTCCGCACGTCCTGATCTTGGGAACTAGCGACAAAGGCAAAACTCGCTTGATGGCAAACATGGTTGTGCACGACATCGAGTCAGCACAGCGCGCGGTAGTCGTTGTCGATTCAGATGGAAAGTTGACCGATTTAATTACGCGCTGGGTTTCTACGCATCCAAATGGAAAGGAACTGGCTAAACGAATCAGCCTGCTCGATCCCACGCAGAAATACAATTCGATCGGATACAACCCGCTCGAAATGCCCGATGATGGAGATTTGCAAAGCGCCGCATCCGCCATCGTATATGGTTTCAAAGCCATGTATGCAGAGGTTCCTAATACTCAAAGTCAATGGAGTCAGCAAACAGCTCACATTCTGCGTAGCGCCGTAATGTTGCTTATGGCAAATGGACGAACTCTGGCAGACCGGCCTCTTCTTCTCAATGACAACGATTTTAGAGATGTGATGCTGGAATCTGTCGAAAAGCGAAAGTCGGAGAGAACTGAGTACACAACGCTTCTGGATACGTGGGGACAATACAAAAAATTAGCGCGAAGCGAACAATGGATTCCGTGGGTGGAACCGATTTTAAATAGAGTCACACCGATGCTCAGTGATGGGCGAATCGGTTCAATTCTCACTAAGCCAGTCGGAGACTTGAAGCTCAAAGAACTGATCAAAGAGCGCAGAGTTTTGATTGTCAAAGTAGCCAAAGGCAAACTGGATCAAAACGGAAATGTGCTTGGCAGTTTAATCGTCACCGGCGTTAAACAGGCTGCTCTTTCACTCTCCAATGAAGCTGGCACAGAGCATCCGCCAGTGGCATTATATTTGGATGAATTTGATAACTTCATTGAAAAAGAAACACTTGAATCGATAACATCTGATACTGAAGAAATAAAAGTTGAATTTATTGGTTCAATTAAAACGCTACAGCATCTCCCTGATGATTTCCGGAATCAGCTCACCAATGCTGTTGATACCATGTGCTGTTTCACCCTGACGAAGAAAGATGGTGACTTGTTGGGACCTCAAATGTTTCGAGTAGATGGAAGAAAAATCAAGATTCGAACTATCCAAAACTTTTTCAACAGGATTGGTTCATCTCCGCAATTTGAACTGATTTCCGACGAAGAAAAATTGAATGTCGACCGTTTAGTAGGACAAGAAGATAGAACTTTCTTTTGCTATCGAGTCGGCACTGTAGCAGGCGTTTTCAACCTAAAGTCGCACACATTCAAAGACATTCCAAAATCGAGTGCTAACCCAGAATTGATTGCTCAGATGCGCAGGAATTTCTAAGTCGAAATGATCTAAGCTGACGGATAGTATCTCGTGGTGCTAGGATGGCTTTGCCTCCCTGCAAAAGTGTTACCTTTGTCGCCCTCCAAAATAAGTCAAATACCCACCTACATAAAAGCGATCATCATCCTCATGGTGGTCGCAGTCGTCGGTGTTATTGGTGCCGCTGTTGTCGGCGTGATGATGGTGAAAAATAGTTTCACCCCTGGTAATGCCAAAAAAGTGGCAAGTGAGATGGTTAGTTTGCCTGACCCCTTGCCCAAGGGATGGGTGTATGGCGTTGGACTGGATGTCGGATATCAAAAAAGCGCAAATGTCCAGAATAGTCAGACAGGCAAGGGACATGCGCTAATCCAATTCAATCAAATGCAAATCAATGGAAGTCAGACCGCAGAATCTGTGGCGCATAAATTCACTATGCCCAACGTAGCCGGAATGACCTTCGAATGTGAGTCGACAGGCAAGGAAAAGATTGGAGGACAAACGGCATATTATGTTCGCCAACACGGTACGGTCATGGGAAAAAAGTCGGCAATGGAAATTGCGTTAATTGATCTTCCAAACGGTGGAATTCTCCAGATACAAATCTCGGAAGATGGACAAGATAAGTTCGATCCCAGCATCGCAGAGCCACTTTTGAAATCTATCAAAAGCATCGGTAAGCACTCTGCCGCAGACGACTTAAAATGATGCAGTTACCGAACAATTTGAGGTGTTCATGCCAGCTTTAACGCAAACCGACAACGTAATTGCAACGGCACAGATCGTCGATGCGTGCATGCGCTTAAAACTCCCCTATAGAATTGCGCCGGCAGGAATAAAATCAATTGCGAAGATTGGTTCCATGATTTCCGGACCAGCACTTCCGGTCCGCCATTACGGCAGCGTTGATATCTTCCTCGAGACCCTCGAATCGACAAACGCACAAAATGGAATCCTTGTCATCGACAATGAGGGACGCGACGACGAAGCTTGTATCGGAGATTTAGTGGTGTTGGAGGCCAAACATGCGGGAATACAAGCAATCGTTGTATGGGGATTGCATCGAGATTCTAGCGATTTACTTCAGATAGGTCTGCCAGTGTTTTCCTATGGTTCCTATCCGGCGGGTCCATCCAGGCTAGATCCAAGAGAATCGGAAGCTATGATAAACGCTCGCTTCGATCATTTCACCGTCACCAAATCTGATACCGCTTTTCTCGATGCGGACGGAGTTGTGTTTATAGAAACTATCGATGTTCAACAAGTGCTCGGTGTCGCTCAAACTATTCGAGAGAAGGAAAGACAACAAGCAGAATCAGCCACACAAGGCAAAAGCTTGAGAGTTCAGTTTCATTTTCAAGATTACTTGAAGCGGCGCGAAAATGATGAATCGTACACGTTCAGAATGCACTTAAGCACTCTTTCCAAATCAATCGAAGAGTAGACACCTTAGACTGCGGCATGAGAACATACTAGCCCAGCGAAACTTTGTCATGGAGATGAATATATATAACCACTCGCAAGCTCACTGACGCTATGGTTTCAACAGATCCAAAGACAAAATTGTGGAAAGCCCGATTTTCAGCCGCTAAAGCTGCGTACACATTAGGCGAACTAAAACAGTGCAATAGGCTCTTGTACAGCACTTTGGAACAGGCCAATGACTTGCCGGAGTCAACGTTTGCCGTAAACACATGTCTTGTGGGAATGGCAGCGGTGGCCATTGCGCAAAACGACTTGAACGCGGCGCGCACACACCTGCAGAAAACGATTGGCAAGCTGGGTTCCAGCAGTGAGCCTGCACTCATGGAACTACTTGCAGTTGCTTACCGCTTCAGTGCCCATGTTTCCTTGAAGGAGCGTCGGGTAGAAGCCGCCGAAACTGAGTTCAAGAAGGCGATTGACATACTGACTAAACTGGGTGGAGACGGCGCTGTGCAGCTCTCCTACACGCTCGGAGAACTTGCAATTCTATACGTAACGCAGGATCGATTAATTGAAGCAAAGTCACTCATTTCAACATCCTCCGAGTTAATGCAAGGCGCGATGATGGATGTAGAGAGCGCCGAATATGTCCGAAACACGATGATTTATCACATCTGTGAATCGACTGATGACGAAGGGAAACTCGCCCTGGTCGATGAAGGTATTTCTCAAATGCAGTATCACCGCTACAAAGGACATCCTGGAATCAAGCGAAAGAAACGCGCGAGCGATATCAAGCACATCTACAGGCTTCCACGAAATAGTTTAAGCCAAACATGGGCGGATGGTTTCAAAACATCCGCAGCCTAAAACCCAATCAGGCTGAGAGGCGTAGAAATCAAGCGGAAATTAAGGGAGTGATTTCAACCGATCAGTTGGGTATCAACTATTTACGACCCTGAGAGGACTTCATTTAATGCTAAAACAAACTCTTGGAGCTTTGCTCTGCACAATTATTTGCAGCGCAGCCTTTGCTGACGGCATAGCAGACAGTACTTCAAGCACCTCACTTTCTGTAACCGGACCTCAGGAAGTTGGCACGACGAGCATGCCGCCTGGAAATTACCTAATCAAAGAGCAGACCACCGGTAAATCATTTAGCCTGATGGTCAGCAACAAAGGCACAATGATTTTGGCGCCGGCTCCGTCAGCAGCTGCTACGGCCGCCGCACCTGCCGCAGCGGTCACAACAACTGGCTCGCCCACCAACGCTCTAACTGGACTAGGTAGCAATGCCATCAAAAAGATGATGCAGGATCAAGTTACAAAGGGCGTCACCAACGTAATTCAGAAAGACGCTACCAACAGCTTCACCAAATTCATGAAATAGCCAAAATTATTGAACACCAAATATGGTGCCAATTGATACACTAGACACTGGTTTATTTAGTTCGCAACCAGGGATTTGCTAATTTTGACGAAGTGCAAACCATCGACCAGATGAGTCACGCCTTCGGGATTGAATGGTGCCGTTTCACCCGTTGGGACGTATCCCATTCGATGGTACCAATCCATCAGCTCTGGACGACCTGATACTACTTCTCCAACGATGTCTTTCGACTGAAAATGTTCGCTCGCATACTCTTCGCACCAGTTCATTAAGAACTTACCGGCTCCACTACTCTGCGTGTCGGGATCAACTGCGAGCATGCCGATGTGCCCATGCTCTCCATCTTTCTGCAGATGAATACAACCAACAAGTTTTCGCGCCGCTCCATCAACCAATTCTGCGAGCAAGATAACTTGGTCGGAACCATTGAGAATCGCTTTCAATCCCTCAATAGTTATACGCGGTCCCTTAACGAGATGTTCTTCGCCAGTCCATGACTTATTCGACTTGCCGCCCCGAAACGCATACTGAACTAGGCGCTCCAAAGGCTCAATATCCTTCAGCTCAGCAATGCGTCCTTCCAACTTGGCTTTTCGTTCGGTGGTTTGACTCATAAGTCCTCCGCAAAGATCAGCCCATCATCCAACTATTCGACGAATTGTTCAAGTCCGAACGCAGTCTTTAGAACGAACATTGCGGTCCCAGCGTCGAATTCGAAATAATCCAAGTTTATGGAACAGCAGTTTACAAAACGAAGGCGCCTTAACCGTGCGTTAACCCATGCCCGGATAAGCTCCTCATTGCTTACTTTCCAGCGAATTTAACGGATAACCATTTCTTTATTATGGACAAATCTTTAGCGTGTGTAATTGTTGTTTGGTTCGGAATGATGATCACTCTTTTCTACATCTTTCAATACCTGCACGACTAGCATAGCCAGGCACTTTACGATCTCGAGACCACCACCAACCCAGCGACAATCAGTCCGGCACCTAAACACTTGGTCAGGCTCAAACTTTCATGGAAGACAATTGCGGCGAGTGTAACCGCCACAATCACGCTGCCTTTATCAATTAAAGCGACTGTTGCGACGTCTCCCAGCTTCAACGCACGATAGTAAAAAATCCAAGAGAGCGTAGTTGTCACAGCTGATCCGCCTAGCCAAATCCAGTTGGCACTCTTGAGCGCCGACCAATCTTTGATTGGCACCACAAACGATGCAAACAAAAGAGTAAAAACAAAAACAAAACAAGTTCGCACCGTTAAGCCGAGATCACCGGAGATTCCCTCTAAGCCTTTCTTGGCGATAACAGAAGTGCATCCAGCGAAGAACATCGACACAAATGCAGATAGAATCCAATTATTGGTCATTCGAGTTCACCTTCAAATGTGGTTAGGACAGTATCGTACGACGAGGGTCTGTTTTATGGCCTCAACTGAGTGCCCCATTCTAATAGCCTCACGCTGCCTGACAAACGGATTCGCAGACATTATCTCACCAGAAACTCAGGCTAGGGACCGAGAAAGTCACACTTGGAAGGTTTAATGGAATTCAAGCGATAGCAACCACAATTTTACTAGCTGTCGTCAACAACCTTCTTACTCAACTGCAACGCTCACTGCGGGGTGCATCATGTTTGGATTTCAAAACCGAGACGACTTCAAACGACGCGGATCATTCAAAAGACAAAAGCTCAGTGGCAGAGCCGATGCAATTTTGGCACCGGCAGCGGATATGACAGTCGGTATGACTATCCAATCTCGAAACTTCAATCAGCATGCGGTTTTCTGTTCGCTTGCCGCAAGCAGAAGCACTTGCTGCATCCGAATATCGAGCAGCAAACAAAAATCCAGAGCGACCTTAATTCTCTTCAGAGGCAGAGTTCTCTCATGCGTCTACGGCAAACGCGGCGTCGACCACTACAAATTTGGTCAGGACGCATTCGCCAGCGCACGAATTGATTTGCTACAACAGCAAGCTGAATTCTCAGTGCATTCACTAAGTGAGGAAACAGCATTGGCGGCAGCTGCGTTCTTTGAAGGGCATCAGCAAGATCAACCGAAAAGCGCACCGGTACAAGATTTCTTTGCCAAGTCGAGCGAGCAGATTAACTCAAAAAAAGCACCAGGTTGTTTCGTAGTTCGCGACAACGCGAAAAATGCTAGTTCCGTTATCTACTTTTTCGGCGGAAACATCATCGGCATTTTCTCCTACGAAAAAGGATGGCTCAAAGACAATCGCTTCGAAACTGCCGTCAAGACTGTTTCCGAGAAGAAGGGATTTACCACGTCAGCATATTTGCTCCCGGCTTGGTCAATGAAAGAAATCTACGACTTAACTTTCAGCTTGACCGGCGTAGATGATACTGAAATTGATAGAGACGAGTGGATAAATTCAAACGAAGGAAATAACGAAGTCACTTCGCTGCTGTGCTACTCGAAAAAACCTTCGGGATTGAAGGACACCTTCTTGCATGAATCGAGATCGAATTACCAATCGGCGCTGGACGAGGTTAATGGATATGCGCTGCGGCAGGTTCGGCAGCATGGGCATTCCATTGATCCAAGTCAAGGCAAGGCTAGCTAGCTCAGCTGGATTTTCCTAGAACAAAACATAGAGAGCCGGAAACCGACGCCCTCAAACGGCTCTCAGATTTGCTCGCTCCAGTTACCTCGGCTTGACAGGGAAATGAAACGCTAGATACGTATAATAGATTAGTAGTTTATTTCCCATTTTGCCGGTGGCGCTATTTTTGCTAGCTCATGGCTCATCACTTCATTGGTAGCCCCGACTCGTTTCGGCTAATTGGGGTGACATTCGGCAACGAGAAATTTGCTGCACGAATGAATGTTTGTGGAGTCATATGATCAATAAAATTATCAGTTTCGCACTAAATCAGCGCGTCGTTACGCTGGCAGCTGCGGTGGTAATGTCGGGTCTGGGTGTCTGGTCGGTGATCAATCTTTCCGCCGATTCTTTTCCTGATGTTAGCAACGTACAAGTTCAAATCATCACCGAACCGCAGAGCATGGCGACCGAAGAAGTAGAGACGTTGATCACGTATCCAATCGAAAATGCTTTGAATGGATTGCCGCACATCGATAAAATCCGGTCGAACTCCAGTTTCGGATTATCGGTTATAACCGCTATTTTCGACGATTCGACCGATGTCTATTTCGCAAGAAACCTTGTGCAACAGCGACTTCTCCAAATGTCTTCGTCGCTACCGGCGGAATGTCCGACTCCACAACTGGGACCTGTTGTCTCCAGTTTCAGCAATGTGTATATGTACTGCCTTGAAAGCGACCGGCGCAATTTTACCGATCTGCGGACAATTCAAGATTGGGATGTAGCAAGAAAACTCAGGGCAGTGCCAGGTGTTGCCAACGTCGCCACATACGGAGGATTCGTCAAGCAATATCACATCATCGTCCGCCCACAGGACCTCCATAGTTATGGATTGAGGTTGACGGACCTGATCAAATCAGTGAATGCCAACAACGAAAATGCCGGCGGCAACTTCATTGAGAAAGCAGGACAAGAAGTAATAATCAGAGGAATCGGCCGCATCGAAAGTCTGGATGACATTCAATCAATCGTTCTTAAAACGATCGACGGAACGCCAGTCAGAATTCGCCAGGTGGCAGAGGTCGTTGTCGGCGAGGGGTTCAGACGAGGTTCGGCGACGAAAGATGGCAACGGCGAAGCAATAACGGCAATGGTAATGACGCGAAAAGGCGCAAACACAAAAGAAGTGGTTGCAAGAGTAAAAGAACGTGTCGCCGAAATTCAAAACGAATTGCCTCCTGATGTGAAGATTGTTCCCTACTACGATCAGACCGAACTGGTGGATAAAACAATCGAGACAGTCAAAGAAATTCTGTTCTTTAGTGGCGGTTTAGTAATTATCATTCTCACTGCTGTCTTGCTGCACATTCCAAGCGCGCTGATCGTCGCAGTGATCATTCCACTGTCGATGCTATTCAGTTTCATCCTGATGAAATTCTCGGGGTTGAGTGCCAATCTGATGACACTAGGCGCAATAGATTTTGGCGTGATTGTCGACGCTGGCGTGGTCATGGTCGAAAACATATTTAGAAATTTGTCGCATCATCGAGAGAAGCGCAGCAAAGATGAGGTTTTGGAAACAATCCGATTTTCCGCACACGAAGTCGGTCGCCCAATAGTTTTCGCCATCGGCATCATCATGGTTGTCTATTTGCCACTGTTCACACTGGAAGGTGTTGAAGGAAAAATGTTTCACCCCCTGGCGCTGACTTTCATTTACGCGCTGATCGGATCACTAGTGGTGGCACTGACCGTAATTCCTGTGCTGTGTTTCTACTTCATGCAAAAGCCACTGAAAGAGCGTGAGAATTACGTCGTCAATTGGATCACGAGAATTTATCAACCGGCGCTAAATTCGGCAATTTTGAATCCAAAGAAAACTATGCTGATCGCGGTTGCTGCTTTGATGGCCAGCTTCTGTTTAGTGCCGTTTCTCGGTTCGGAGTTCATTCCCTCGCTGGACGAAGGACCGATACTCTTACGCACCAAGTTGCATGCAAGCACAGCCCACACGGAGACAGCAAGAGTTAGCAACATCGTTGAGAAGATACTGCGCAAGTTTCCAGAAGTCACTACCGTTGTCGGCAGAACTGGACGCTCCGGCACAGGGCCTGGTCTTGACGGAGTCGAATCTACCGATATATACATTGGTCTCAAACCCAAAAGCGAATGGACAACCACCAAGAGCAAAGAAAAGTTGATTAATCTCATGGCAGATAAAATCGACGAAGTTCCAGGTTTGATGTTCAGTTTCTCACAGCCGATCGCGGACATGATCGATGACCTGGTAGCAGGGATTCGTGCTGATCTTGGCATTAAAATATTCGGACCAGATGTGAAGACACTTGACGAAGTCTCTGAAAACATTCTGCATGAAGTGAGCAAAGTGCGTGGCGCAGTCGACATGCAGCGGGAGCAACTATTAGGCTTGCCGCAATTGAAAATCGAAATCGATCGCGCCAAGATAGCTCGTCTAGGCTTGGACGTTGCCGATGTACAGACAATCATTCGAGCTGCCCTTGCAGGACAAGCGGTAACTGAAGTTATTGAAGGCACCATGCGTTTCGACGTACTGATCAGATTCCACGAAGACTATCGCAGCACGCCAGAACAAATCGGGAATATTTTCTTGATTGCGCCAACAGGTGCACACATCAAGCTGTCTCAAATTGCAAAAATACATATCGACAATGGATACGTCGCCGTAAATCGCGAGAATGGCCAACGAAGAACCGCTGTACTAGCTAATGTTCGCGGACGCGATCTGGGCGGATTCGTCGCCGAAGCTCAAGAGATAGTGGCAAAAAATGTAAAAATCCCAAGAGGATACAAACTTGTTTGGAGTGGTCAGTTCGAAAATCAACAGCGGGCGATGGCAAAATTAGCGATTGTGGTGCCTTTTGTCCTACTTCTGATTTTCCTTTTGTTGTTCGCTTCGTTCAATTCCCTAAGAAACGCGGGATTGATCATGTTGAACGTTCCGTTTGCAATGATTGGCGGAATCGTCGCACTGTTCCTCTCACACGAAACCCTCTCAGTTCCTGCCATCATCGGCTTCATCGCGCTATTCGGAGTAGCGGTTCAGAACGGCGTCATCCTGATAAGCTACATCATGCAGCTACAGGAGCGCGGCACACCTTTAGACGCAGCGGTTCGCGAAGGAGCAACAATTCGTCTTCGCCCGGTAATGATGACAGCTATGGTGGCTGCCGTCGGTTTGATTCCAAAAATCATCAGTCCCGGCACTGGTGCGGAAGTCCAACGACCGTTAGCACTGGTAGTTTTGGGCGGAATTATTTCCGCGACCTTGCTGACCTTACTGGTATTGCCTGCGGTGTACAGACTAATCAATAAGAAGTCAGATGGTCCCCAAAAGACGGAACCAGAATCATCGCCCGATCAAGAATCAACGGCTGACGCAGAAGCAACGCCAACTACCCAAGTCTCAGGACAACGATGGTCGTTGTAGCTTAGCCTCGAACCAGTGCTTGTTAACCCCGCGGACAGCTCGATAGCAACCGCTCAGCTGGATTTTATTGACCCCAAAACAGTATAAATGAGAGAATAGTTCAAGATCTACATTCTACAAGTTGGCGTAACGAGTAATCAGCCTCTTGAAGAATACGAACAGAGAGCACAGTGGCAAAAATTCTGATAGTTGAAGATGACAAGGCCAGCGCCGAAATGGTGGTGCACTGGTTGGTGGGAGAACGACACATCGTCGATCACACCGTCACTGGTGAAGATGGCATCGAGCATTTATTAATGCGGGAATACGACGTTGTTTTACTCGACTGGGATTTACCAGGCGGCATGTCAGGCTATGAAGTGTTGAAAGAATTTCGAGCCAAGGGTCACACAACACCTGTGATCATGTTGACTGGGAAGTCGAACATACAAGATAAAGAAGACGGATTAGACGGCGGAGCAGACGACTATCTAACCAAGCCATACTCGCTCAAGGAGCTATCGGCCAGAATTAGAGCACAGTTGCGCCGCTCTTCGAATCTTTCTTCGAATCAACTCGAAGCTAGAAATATTGTCATGATTCCGGCTCAGATGCGCATAACTTACAACGGCAAGGATGTTCCGCTGTTGCCGAAAGAGTTTAGTTTGCTTGAGTTTTTTATGCGTAATCCCGACCGAGTTTTCACAGCAGAAGCGATCATGATTCGAGTTTGGAGCACAGAAGCAGATCCCTCGACTGATGCATTTCGGAGTACGCTGAAACGCTTGCGACAAAAGCTCGATGCGGCAGGCGCTGAAAACACTGTTGTAGAGACGGTGCACGGTGCCGGCTACAGGTTCAATTCAAATTAGAATCGCATTCGCCTGTACTTTGAGCACTGAAGGATGATTATACGCAAGGCGGGCTCTTCCAGATCTGCGCATCGACGGAGATGATTCGCATTCCGCTGAGCACACAGTTAGCAGTTACTCCTCTTCACCTTCTGATTGCCATTCAATCCGCATTGTTCTTTTGGCTGAAGCTCTGGTCGTAGCTTTGAACGTCATTAAATATAGGCTAAAGACGCCGATCCATAGCAAAATGCCAATAGTGCACCTCATACCTTGAGGAAAGAGAATGCGCGTGATTAGCCACACGATGGTCAGCCCACCATTCCAAAAGAAAAAGTACTTCAATTTACTTTCAAATATGCCGCTCTTCTCAGTCCTGCTTTCCTCGAACACATCTACAAATCCTTCGAGCAGATCCATTACGGTTACTGAGAAAAGCAGAATGAAAACATCTGCGAGGTCTCCAGTAGTCAACAACCAAATTGCCACAGCTGCAAACGCTCCGCGAGCAATTAGACGTCTTGCTGGATAGGCATCCCACACCAAAGTTTGATATTGTTTTTTGACCACGTTAAAAAGTCTTCCCGAGAGCATACAC
>JBBQFO010000095.1:0-16932 GCA_038322035.1 Candidatus Obscuribacterales bacterium | reverse complement strand
TGGTGCTATCGCTGCCCGCGAAGTCACCGAGCATCGCGTTTTCACCGTCAGTTTCGACAAGGTTGTCTTCAAGCAGCCTGTCCACATTGGCGACGTGCTTACCTGCTGGTCTGAAGTGACGAACATCGGTCGCACTTCGATTACCACCAAAATCACCGTCGAAGCTCAGCGCAGAGGCATCTTCATCCCGGTCACCGAGGGCGAAGCTGTCTACGTTGCTGTTGATGACGATGGTCACCCGATTCCGGTCAAAAGCCCTGTGGCTGCGACTGTTCCTTCCAGCACTTGCAAGTGCGGCGGCTCCTGCCACCACAAGAGCGGCAAAACCGCTGCACCCAAAGGCATTGGCAAGAAGGTGGTTCAGTTCACGTTGGAATCGCCAAAGTGCCCCGCCATCCGCATCGGCATGCTGCCCAAGGACACGAGTGTCGCCGGCACTAACATCTTTGCTGGTGTCATCCTCAGTCACATGGACACTGCCGGTGTGATCGCCACGCGCGATGTCACCATGAACCGCGTCGTTACCGTAAGTTTCGACAAGGTCGTCTTCAAGCAGCCTGTCCACGTCGGCGATGTGCTCACCTGCTGGTCTGAAGTGACCAAGGTCGGTCGCACATCCATCACCACACGCATCGTCGTGGCTGCGCAGCGCAAGGGAGTCTTCATTCCCGTCACCGAGGGTGAAGCTGTCTACGTCTCTGTCGGCGCCGATGGTAAGCCAACTCCGGTCAAGAACGATGGCACCACGACCCCTGTCGTTGGCGCTTCCAACTGTGGTCCGACTTGCAGCTCGACTGCGTCTGCTTCCGGCAAAACCAAGGCCAAGACCAAGAAAAAGCAGAAGCGCAAGACGAACAATAAAAACTCCAAGAAGAAGGGTGCTAAGTGACACCGCATTTGGTGCCCACTGACCGCGCCCTTCTCCCCTAGACTTGAGAAGGACTAGCCTATGACCGAATATTTGGCGCTGGTGCGTCACGGAGAAACGCTGCCCAACGTCCTCGTGGAGAAACAAGCTGACGGCTTGTTCTACGAGGTCTCGGGCTCGGACGAATCCGTCACCCTCACAGAGTTTGGCGTGCAACAGATCGTAAACGCTGGAAAGCGGCTTGCGAAGCTGTTCACGAAAGACAACCCGATTGCTCGAATTATCGTCAGCGGATTCAAGCGCACGCATCAGTCGGCGGACAACATCGAGGCTCAGCTTCCGTATCAGCCGGAACGCACTGAGGATCGCCGTTTCGACAAGCGCAGCTACGGTGACTTCTGGAACATCACGTATCGTGGTGTCCAGGAGTTGCATCCCGACGAATACGCTCGCTTCCTCGCTGAGGGACCGCTCAACTACATCCCTCCCGGTGGCGAGAACTATCCTCATCTGTTTGCGCGCGTTTCGGAAGGTCTTGCCGACGTTTCGAAGTTGCCCGGAAACAAGTTGATCGTCTGTCATCTCGTTGTCTTCCTGGCCATTCAGCGCGAGTTGGAAGGTCACGAAGACGAGCATGTTCACGCCAGCTACGAAGCCAGCGCTCTGCCCAATGCTCACCTGCGTATCTACAAGCGTGACAGTGCAAGCGAGCCCTGGCAGCCCGTCGACGTTGTCTGTGATTGATTGAATTTACTGGAGAAGTCACTGTGCGCATGCGGCTAAAAACCACATGTCCACAGTGACTTTTTCCACTTTTTTGCACTTTTTGTCATTTCAGGTCCTTTTTTGACCTTTAAGGCAGACTTAAGTCCACTTTTATCCGGTAGCCAGTCAAGCTCCAGGGGTAGAACACTGGAGGGAGCGACATGCGGTGTGATGATGCTCCAGAGGTAACAACAATGGCCGACTTGCAGTTGATAATCAGCTACAAACCAAAGCTGCTACAGCCAGTTTTCACAATCGCTTACGCGGCGAAGTGGCTTTTCGCCATTGTAATTCCCGCTATTTCATTGCTCAGTCTTTTGGTCTTTATGTTGGCACCAATGTTTCACGATGTGCTGTACGGCAACACCGGCTTGCTCTTCGTCATGCTTGCGATGGCTTACGGCGGCTTCTTCGCGGCGATTGCTTTAGTCACTGTGCCGCTGCGAGAGAACAGCATTAAAGTATCGAAGGATGGTCTAATTCTGCCGTTCCTGGCGGCGCGAGCTCGAATGATGAAAGCCACTCATATTTGGTCTGAATTCAATTCCGCGTCAATTGCAAGATCCGAAGATGGCTCACCCAAGCTGCTGCTTGGCTTCGCCACAGGGCAAAAACTGGTGCTGGATACCAATGCCATTGAACGGTCTGAGCTTGAGCAGCTTCTACTTGGTATCGAACTTTGGGGCACCAGCATTCTGCGCAGTCCTGAATTTATCGATTATCAAATGAGCCTGCAGAATGAAATGAAAGGTGTTGAAGTCAACTATACGCGTATGTGGGAAGAGGAGCTAGGCAGAAGGTTCAAGGCTACTTCGTTCATGCCGCTTGAACCAAACCACGTCTTACAATCCGGCGCTTTGACTGTGCAAAAGCAACTGGCATTCGGTGGACTGAGCGCGATTTATTTGGTGCAGCGCAATGCAGGTGAATTATTCGTCCTCAAGGAAGCAGTGGTGCCCGCAGACGCGGATTCGGACATGCGTCGTTTAGCCGAAAAATATTTGTCACGTGAAGCCAAAATTCTAGCGGGTTTGTCGCACTCGAATATTGCGAAAGTGGTTGATTACTTTGTTGAAGATGGACGCAACTATTTATTGTTGGAATATATCAATGGGCAAGATTTGCGCCAATTCATACGTCAGAACGGACTTCAACCGGCCGGCAAAGTGCTTGACTGGGCAGCACAACTCGCTGAGTCATTGTCGTATTTGCATTCGCAAGATCCGCCCGTAGTACACCGCGACGTTAGCCCCGACAATCTCGTTCTGAACAATACAGGTTCTGTCATTCTTATCGATTTTGGTGCCTCCAACGAATTCATTGGCACCGCCACTGGTACCTTGATCGGGAAGCAAGCTTATATGGCACCCGAACAGCTGCGAGGAAAAGCCACCACCAGAAGTGACATTTACGCATTCGGTGCATGCTTATTCTTCCTGTTGACGGGACGAGATCCAATGCCTTTATCCGCATGTCATCCGATCTCTGTGCTGCCGGGAATACCTGCAGAATTGGATGCGCTTGTCGCCGCCATGACTGAACCAGAGCAAACCGACCGCATCGCTGATTTTTCCGAAGTAACAGCTCGCCTCAAGGACATCCGCAGCTTTATGCTGACGGCGTCACAGTAACGGAGAGGAGCAGTGGAAAAAAAGCGAGAAAAAGAGATCGATTTCAAGTTGACTTCCGAAGCTGACTCTGCGGAGCTTATTGAAGAGGTGCTTCCAGAGCTGATTGCGTCCGAGGAAGAAAATACGGAGCCAATCGAGTCGCCGAAAGAAAACGCGAAATCTCAATCCGCAGCTCTTGTTAACAAGCAGAGCGCAAATTCAGCCAGTCAGCGGGTTCTTACACAAGGGACTGCAAGCAGTGAGGCGCCGATTTTGTCGGCGAAAAAGAGACGAGTGACTTTTCGTGCGGTGCTGATTGGGGTTACTGCATTGGCAATTGGTGCCGGCCTGACGCAGACTTGGCGTTGGTATCGGGATGCTCCAAGAAGTGAGCTGCGAACAGTCGAGTTTTCCACGCCGACCTTTCTTGGCGGGCTGATCGGAGACCCTGACGCCGCCTTCGCGGTGCAAATGGTGCCGGTTCTGGTCAATGATTACACAACTAGCGGAAACCCGAAATACGGAGGCATGGTTACTGAAGTCCAAAAGCAGTTCGCGTTCGAGGCGACACGTCGATTTATCGAAAATTCGCCTGGCGATAAATCGCTATCGATTCTTACAATGGGCACCGCCCTCAGTGCTCGTGGGCAATCGGCAGAGGCGGTTCGAACGATGCGCCCCTTAATCGATAAGACCGACAATCCGGCAATGAAAGGATACCTGGGCTTGCTTCTTCATTTGACCGGTGATTTGCCGGCTTCCTTGACCGAACTAGATAAGGGTATTGCTTATGCGAAAACTGGAAAAGTGTGGATGTCCGATTCTGGTTCCTCTAATATTTACACGCTGAAATCTGCAGTTTTGCGTGCGATGGGGAGACCGGAAGAAGCACTTGCGGTGCTCGATTCACCGGAATGCGCGGAGTGGTTTAAGACCGGCTCTTATAACCGGGAATCGATGTTATTGACCAAAGCCGCTGCTTATCTGCATCTTGGACAGCCAGATAAGGCGATAAAGCTGGCCTGTGAGTGCAAGCAGTTAAACCACATGATTTTGTCGACCGCGTATTTGATGAAAGGAGATTATGGCGAGGCTATAACACAGGCGGATCAATCTTATCTGGCGTTGTCGAGAATTTATAGTCAGCAAGGTCGTCTGACTGAAGCTCTCGAATATGCCAAATTGGCCGATTCAGCGGTCGATTCAATGACCACGCGTGAGCAACATGTTTTTGTTTTGAACCAGTTGAAACATTTTAAGGATGCACTGTCGATCAGCAATGACTTAGCGGAATATTCTAAGTTGAGCAATGCGAGTGGATCTGCGGAAGCACTGGTGCAGATTCACGCTGATCGTGCGTACGCTTTTGCGGAGTTGGGTGATACGCGAAACGCCCTTCTGGAAGCAAATTTAGCACTCGGCAACAACCCTGGTTGCCGTCAAGCACTAGAGGCCGCCAGGCTTGCTAGCACCAAATCTAATGACCTGGCAAATGCAGCTAGATTCGAAAATCGATTGAGACAATTAAAATCGACCCGTGACGTAAGACCCGTCGCGTTCAGTACTAAAAACGATAAGAAAGACTAAAGGTGGAAATAGCGGTGGAGTTGAAATCTCAAAAGGAAAACATCGAGCTTAAGTTGGAGCCGTCGTCCAAGCGGACCAGTGACTTGGTGCGGCCACAGACAGCGTCGTCTGCAAACTTGCCCGTTTTGGAAACACCCGCCAGGCTCCAGGCTCGCTCTTATAAGCTGGGTGGGCTTATTACTGCAATCCAAATGTGGGTTGACCTAATGTGCGTTAGCGCCACCGGCGGGGTTTTGGCATTTTTGACCACATTTCTGATGTCTGTTTTGTTGATCGGTGCTCGTGCCTTTGGCGCTGACTTGATAGTGGTTCTGGATACGTCTCTCTTTGCTGCAGTTTTTGTTGGGTCTGTCTGGGCAATATGCGCCTGTCTTCCTGTCTGGCTGGGGCTTACTTTTTTGGCTCTGCAAGCAGCTTCTGGTGTGTTCGTTGGAACTTTTTTTATCCTTTCTATTTGTAGTATGGTGCTGATCGACCCAACTTCTCTGGGCGCTGTCGATCCCGTTTTCTCGTGCATATTCACGCTGCTCTGCACAGTCGTGCCTGCTTTTGCTTTGCCCATCTATAGCTCCGTTCTCAATGCTTCATCACTGAGAAGAACTGTTGGTCTGCTATTTGTTGATGTTCAAACAGCAGACATGCGCGGCAATAAATTGTCTTTTCGGCAAGCCTGGAAACGAAGCATGGTGACTGCTCTCGAGCCCTTTCTCTACCCGCTTTCGGTGGCACTGGGAAAGAATTTTCCTGACCGAAAAAAATGGCTCGAGTCCACTAGCAAAACCATGCTTATTAGAAGCGCGGCAAAAGTCGAGCAAGAAATCAACAAGTCCAAAGAAACTGTTCTCGTTCGATATCGCGCTTTTCAAGAAATGGAGGGCGTTTTCGGTAAAGACGCTGAGACTGTGCCCAAGGTTATGCGCAAAGTCGATGTGCCTTTAAGACGCGCCTATCATGCAATCTGGGCACTGAGCGCGGTGACAGCGGCCGTGTCCCTGCCTGTCTCGATGCATGTTCCAGCAGTAATGGTCAAAAAGCTTCTCTTCACCGGCCAGGTTCCTGATAGCAACATGAAAGCCGTGATGAGTGCGTTGGAGCAGTTTTCGAATACAGGCGCTCTGTTATTCTGGTTCGTTTTAGCCGCGACAGCGTTTTACTTTATACTTGCTGCCTGTCGACCAACGCACCTCCAATTTTCACGCGCTGGAATCAGATTTTTATCCAAAGCGATGCCCATGTTCATGCAGGATGCAGTCTGTCCGTGGAGCAAGATTGATCAAATAACTCTTGAGCAGGTGCAGGGAAAAGCTTCAGTCGCCGATCACCGGATTGTATTTAAGCTGACTGATGGAAAGAAGTTGCGCATGCGGCTCGGCAGCATCGGTTCGGTGGCTGGAAAAGAAGAAATATTGCGTGCAGTAGAACGCTGGGCTCCTGGCACGCCTCGTTCTACCGAAGTCATTACTGCGCTACAACCCCCGTGTGACTTCAGTTACACGGAACTCTGGATGGAAGCACTGACCGCACCACCGAAACGTGAGAAGCTGAAACCACTGATCGATGGTGCCCTCCTGCGTGCTAATCAGTACACTGTCGTCAACATGCTTGGCGTTGGTGGGCAGGGCACAGCGTATGTGGCAGAGGATGCGCTTTCTGCGCAAACCGTGGTGCTAAAGGAATTTCTCTTGCCTGTTTATGTTGACGTAAGCGCAAGACGACGTGCTCTTGAAACTTTCGAAAAAGAGGCACGCCTGTTAAAAGAATTGTCGCACTCAAATGTGGTTAAGCTGCTTGATTACTTCATCGAGGATCATAGAGCCTATCTGGTTCTCGAGCATATCGACGGCAAGTCGTTGCGCAGCCTTGTTAATCAGGAAGGACGGCTTGGAGAAGAACAAGTAAGACAACTTGCCAAACAGATGTGCGAGATTCTCGCTTATCTGCATTCGCAGTCACCGCCTGTAGTGCATCGAGATTTTACGCCTGACAATTTGATTTTGCGTAAAGACGGAGCTCTGAAGTTAATCGACTTCAATGTGGCTCAGCAAAGCGACGCTTCCAGTGTACTGAGCTCGGTGGTTGGCAAACCAAACTATCTTTCACCCGAGCAGTTTCGTGGTTTACCGGTGCCGCAAAGTGACATCTATGCGCTCGGTGCGTGCCTGCAATTTTTACTCACAGGAGAAGACCCTGTAGCCATCCTCAGTTCGAATCCCAGTCAGACGCGTGACGATGTCTCCCAGCTGATTTCGAACATTGTGCAAAAGGCTACCGAGCCGGAACTTTCGAAGAGATTCCTCACCGCGTCTGAAATCTTGACGCAATTGGAGGGAGCCGTTGCTGCTGAAATAGCGATGGCATCTGACGGAGCTACTGCGTCTGAGATCTCGCCTCAATCAGAAAAATGATCAATTTCGCTAATTCAGTCGGATCAGCAACGTGATATGTGGCGCAAGTGTTTAAGCCGCCTGAGCCCACTCGCACAGTCACTCCACCGTGGTCGTTGACCCATTGGAAGGCCGGCTCATCCGGTGGCGAATCACCAATGAATACGTAGGCCCGCTGTCCATCTGGTGGCACCAGGGCATCCAAAGTTTCCAGGGCACGCCCCTTGTCCCACTCTAAGTTCGGAAGGAACTCGTAGCTTGTTGGTTGAGCGCGCAAAAGTAGCTCCGGAAATTCTTTCGATACTGCTTGAATATGCTGATGGAGAGCTTCTCTCGACTTGACTGGAACAGTGTGCCAGTGAACACAGAGCGAGTAACCATGGTCTTCCAAAATTGCGTTGATTTCTTTACGAGCCAACGGAGCAAGCATGTTACGCGCATTCTTTAACGTCTGAGCAACAGATTTAGCTAGCGCATTGACCGCTGGATCTTCTTTAGGCAAAGCTGTTTCTAGTCCATAGTTTCCAGCAATAAAGAGACGTTGAAAATCGAACTCGCTGCGCAAAAGCGCCATGCTACGCGCACTGACGATCCCAGCGATTACACCTGGCATGATCGCCAGAACTCTCAAACTCTCATGAACGTCTGGATTGAGCAGTGCGTTTTCCGGGCGGTCCGCATACGGAACCAGCGTACCGTCTCTATCGAAGGCGATGAACAGCTCTTTCCCTTTTGAGATTTTTTGGATCTCACGGACTATTTCTGTAACTGATGTTGCTCGGTCGTTCAAGCGATTCTCGGTTCTCATGCTAACTCTCTATTACAACGCGTACTTTACCGGACTTATTCAAAACCTGGCAAGCGCCGCGTCCATTGTAGTTTGTGAAACTCAGCCCCACAACTGCGGACCCGACTCTCAGTCCCTGCACAGTGAACTTGTCTAACCATTCAGGAAGACTTGGCTCAACGACACGCAACAAGTTGTGGCACGCGTCGGGCTGGAAATTTACACAGGTCTTGAGCAGTTGAAAAATGGCTCCAGCAGCCCAGGCTTGCGGTGAACATGAGACTGGATAGTCGATTGGACGATACGAACCATCCCGTTCGAAACCGCAAAATAATTCGGGCAATCTGAAATCTGGTTGGAACTGCGCCGCCTCGAGAAGTCCCAGCATGATCTTATGCGCATCGGCTACCCGTCCAATCTTTCGCATACCTTCTGCGATGATCGCGTTGTCGTGCGGCCATATGGAGCCATTGTGATAGCTCATTGGATTGTAGGCGATCGTGCTTTTCGACAGTGTGCGAATACCCCATCCTGACTGTAGTTCAGTGCTCATTAACCGATCTGCGACGTGATTGGCTTTCTCTTCACTGAGCACACCAGTGAACAATAAATGTCCTGGATTTGACGATACGACACCTACTTGCTTGTTCTCCGAATCGAGTGCCAGAGCCACGAAGCGCTCGTCCTCCATCCAGAAATCTCGCTCAAACCGTTCTTTCAATGCAGCCGCATTTAGAGTCAGCTTTTCAGCAATTTCTTTATGTCCTAGCAAAGCGGCGATACGAGCCATACTTTCCCATGCGGCGTATAAATAGCCCTGGACTTCGCATAGCGCTATGGGCGGATTGGCCAATTGCCCATTCACATGCATGACGGAATCACCGGAATCTTTCCATCCTTGATTCTCCAAACCTTTCTCGCTCTCACGCTTGTAGACGAGATACCCTGTCTCTGTGAGGCTGGCATCGATCCAATCCAAAGCCGCTTTTGCCGCTGGCCACATTTTTGCCGCGAACTCGAGATCGCCCGACCATTCGACGTATTCTCCCAAGACGAACAGCCAGAGCTGTGTGGCATCCACTGTGCCGTAATATGGGCTATGTGGAATCTGATTGGTGCGGGCCATCTCGCCGATCCGCAATTCGTGCAAAATCCGCCCCGGTGCTTCGGCTCGATATTCATCCACAACAGTACCCTGGTACGCTCCTAGCACTTCGATGCATTCCTTGGCCAGGTCCGGTAAGAATGGCAGCACCTGCCACGCAGTGATGGCGCTGTCCCTGCCGAACAGTGCGCAGTACCATGGAACGCCTGCAGAGAGCCCATAGCCCTTTGGTGTGGGTTGCCGAAGAATATACAGATCCCGGAATGCGCGCTCCACCGCCATATCGAAGAGTTGGTGACCAGTGCTGATCATGGTCGATCGATTGCACCACTCGCGGTATCGTTCGTCAGCGACCCGACGGGCATCCGAATAGCCTGTTTTGCGAACGTCAGGCGCCCCAGCCTGTCCACCCCAGCGCGTCGAGACGCAGATCTGAATTTCTTTGATTTGATGCACGGGCAAATTCAACTTGAATGTCACTTCGCCGTCTGCAGTGATCTGATCTGGTTGAATTCCGTAGAATTCGATTACCGTTTCGAGCAGCTCACCATCCAAACCTCTATAACCGAGAAACAGTGTCCGTCCGTTCTTTCCAGGCACTGGCAACATCCGTTGTCCACGTTTTTCGAGATTGAGTCCACGCACCTCGAACATGTCTGCAAAATCTGAACTGAAGGATATTTTCAGTTCGGCATCCAATGGAGTGGCGTGGAAGTTCTGAAGGGTCAAGCGTTCCCACAAAAGGTCGCCTAGAATAACTTCGCGCTGAATAGTAATTTTCTGCTGAGGCGTCTGCTCTGTGTGTGGATTTGTGTAAAGGAATTGACCCGCGTAGCCTTCGTTCACCGAGCTGGATAGCAGCGACAATGGCGCGCCATTCATAGTTATGTCCCACTGACTTATATGGCGCGTGTCGTACCGGTAATAGCCGTAGCCTAGCGTGTTGCAGCCCGGTATGAGCGCGCTCTGGTCCATCACCAGGAAGTGACTGCCATGTTTGAGTACCAGGCGTGGATGCGCTGCGTCTGTGAGGACGAAGGGCATGCCCTGGCAGAGTGGGCGAGTATCTAAGGTGTAATCCGGAGCAACTACTGCGCCGGAGGCATCGTCAGCAACTTCAGACGAAATTGGAGTTTGGGTCATTTGATTATTCCGTGCATCGATGCTGACCATTGATCTCGGGATTGGATGGAAGACGCCATGTCTGTCTCACTTAGTTCCTCGAAGACGACTCGATTTCACCGATTGCTGCTTAAATGAAACATAGGTTCAAAGCCTCGTAGGCACATGTACTTCATTCTGTTGTTTAGTTTAGGACACCTGATGACACAAAATAGACAGGATTCGCGCTAAGTCAGCTAACTAAGCAGTGTCCAGAATATTCGAATGTTTCGTTCCTCTGCAACTGTGCAAGCTTCACGCGAACGAGTTGTCATGCGGTTTTCTGTGAGCGCCATTCTGATAAAGATCCAATATCCAAGCGTTCAAAATCTGTTGAGTTGCGCGCTTCCAAATACTTAGACTGCAGTGTCACTTTTCTACTCTTCTTTTCCATAAGCCCAAACCCAAATTACCTTCTAACCAATTGCAATTGCGTACTTTTTTCTTCCTTTGACGAGGAAGCGCATTGTGATTGGTTTTGAACGTGTTTGCTATGAGCCCTGGAGAGAAGAGCCCTATGTCAACCGCGTTTGCCTTATGGCATCCGCAACCAACTGAGGATCACACAATGAAGACCGAAGCCACCACCCCCGTTTCCGATTGCCTTTCGACTGCCACCAAGGCTGCCACGACCGCTCTGGGCGATGCCGACAACCGTTCCGTGACTGCCGCCGCTGACCTGAGCGTCTCCGTCACCGAAGCCGGCGTCACCAAGACCAAGAAGGCCGCCGCCAGCGTCACCGTCGCCACCGAGAGCTCCGAGACCCCCGTCGCCAAGTAACCCGCCGGCAAGCATGAACGAATGAAGGCATCTCTTCGTTCATGTCCCACACCAACGAATTCGCGAATCGAGCCTTCACGGTTCGCGAATTCACCTTTTGTTTTGCCTGATTGGTTGAGTGCCACTTCTCCAACTCGTTCTCCCAGAACTTTCCACAACCACTTGAAGCCAACTGCACCCAACTATTCCCAACTACTCCCTCGATCAGTCCCCAGACTTATTCAGCTCAGCCTCACCAGTCAACTGTCGTGCCTTTCAAAAAACCGAAGCTTCTCTCTGTATCGCGCTCTTTCGGTTTTGTTTGTTCGTCCAAGCTTCAAGCTTTCTAACTTCCTGCTTGTACTCGTTTTCCGGTTTCTGATTTTTTGATTTTAAGTACTCTCTTGTATAGTTGATATTTAAATTTGTATCTGATGAGGGTACAGTCCGCCCTTTGGTACGAAAGGTCACCCTACAGAAGCAGGGCTTGGGAAGGCTAATAATATGTGCTAGATTGCCATCTTCATTGGCGGGTTCGAAGTGGCTGGCAAGACCGAAATTACTACAGTTTTCTGCGATGTCGGCGGGGTTTTGCTCACCGACGGCTGGGGTCACCAATCCAGGCAACTAGCGGCGAAACACTTCAATTTCGATTACGAAGAGTTCGATAAACGGCATCAGCCGCTGGCCGGGGACTTCGACTCTGGATTGCTCAATGCAATTGACTATCTCAATCAAACTCTTTTCTATCGACCACGCGCCTTCAATCAATCCGAATTCATGGAGTTCATGAGATCGCAGTCAGAGCCATTCTTGGACCGCATCGAGGTGATTGCCGAAATCGCCGAATCGAAGAAGTATTTGATGGCGACGATTAATAACGAGTCGCTCGATCTAAACTCGTATCGCATCAACAAATTCGAACTGTACAAATACTTTTCGCTTTTCTTCTCGTCATGCTACATGCGTTGCAGCAAGCCGCAGGCGCCGATTTATGACAACGCCTTATGCATCACACAAAAGACGGCACGAGAATGTGTCTTTATTGACGATCGTGAAGCAAACCTGGTCGTGCCGAAACAGCTTGGTATGCGCACGATCCTCTGTACAGAAGCAGGTCAAGTGCGTAAAGAGTTGATGGATCTAGGCGTGTTCACGCAACGCCCACCCCATTTGGTTTAAGTTGGTACGGCGCAGTTCAAGAGGTACGTATGATTCGGTTTAAGAGTTTTCTGTGGGCAGTTGGAATTTTACTGTTGTCCTGTTTGTTGGGGGGCTTTGAAGTAATGGCTAAGGGCGACGCGATCAAAGTTGGTGACAAAGCGCCCGATTTCAACCTGCCGGCGCAAGACGGGCAGAATGTTTCGCTCAAGGATTTTGCCGGAAAGAAGGCGGTCGTTCTCTACTTTTATCCAAAAGACAACACCCCTGTATGCACCAAGGAAGCCTGTTCTTTCCGAGATCAATACGAAGTTTTTGGAAAGAAAGACACTGAAGTAATCGGAGTCAGTGCTGATTCGGTTGAATCGCACAAAAACTTTGCAAGCGCTCAGCATCTGCCTTTCAAGCTGCTCAGTGATACAGGCAATGCTGTACGGAAAGCTTATGGAGTGGCGAGCACCATGGGTATAATGCCCGGTCGTGTTACTTACGTGATTGATAAGCAAGGCATCGTCAGGCTGGTCTTTAACTCCCAGCTCGATGCGCAGAAGCATGTCGACGAAGCGCTCAAAGTTCTCGATCAAACAAACAAATAGATCGTTACGGACGCTCTAGAGTTTGTCCAGATCAAGTCCAAGATGCCCGAACAAAACTTGCTCCCAGCCTGTTTCTGGCAAACCCTCGGCAGCACGCTCGGCCGGTGTTTTTGCACGCCAGCGATTTAGAGACTGACGTATTTGATTTTCCATGGCGGTTTTCATCATCTGTTGCGTGCGTTCTTCTGGTGACAGCTCTCCGAGCCATTTTTCAAACCAACTTGCCAGGCTCGGAGCTTCTGCTTTGAATGAACGTTTCCAAACTTTATCGCTTCCACCATCTGCTAATTCTTCTTCGTCCCAGAAAATTATTTTTCCAGTCGTTCTATCGATGCAGTCGTATCCAGGGTTTGTGGCGGTAATGGCGAGTAACTCAGGCGGCCATTTTGTCCTCTCGGACCGGGTGGATCTTTGATCATATCCAAATAAGTCTTTGCCACTTGTTTGATTTCTAAGATGCCGGCACCAGGTCCAAAACCACCATCGGCAATCTCTAAATACATTTTTCGAAGATCAGTTGGAAGAGAAAACCCTAACTGATTTTCCACCTGTTCAATTGATTCCAAATCAGCTGGTGATGGGAGTTGAGAAGGCTCTGGCTTCACTTCTTTCACTTCGCCCGAAAGAAGCGAGGAGAAGTCGAGACCCATAAGCTTCATCCCACCCGCTCTACCGACTGCCATGGTCATCCCTTGACCAGTGGATGGCAAATCATTTCTTCTTTTAGGATCGTGGGCTCTGGCTTTGATTCGATTGAACAGCTCGTCATTGCTTTCCATTCGCTTCACCTGAAAATAAGTGGCTTGGACTAACTATCTTATCACTGCGGCATCAGGCTCTGCAAATTTTTGATTCTGCGCTAGATTGTGTTGGTGAGCCAACTTGTTGGCAATGAAAACCATCACGGTGCAGCTAACGATCAATGCCGCCACCAACCCATATGCCACAAAGATGCCGAAGTGATCGGCGATGAAACCGAGCACAAGTGGTGCCACAAGAATGGCCGAACCTGTGCCTAACGACATTCGGGAAGTGGCACTGGCTGCTCGATCTGATGCTGCGGCAATGGCTGCAGAAAGTGTCATCGGATAGAAGTTGGCAATTCCCAGCCCGGTGATGAATAAACCTGCGATGTTAACTGGAGCTGCTCTTCCGAGCCAGTAAAAGGCAAATCCAATCACAGAAGTAATCGCCGCAATTGGCAGCAGTGTATGAATGTCGAAGCTTCTGGTCAAGCGACTGCCTGCGATTCTTCCGAGCAACATTGCAGCAAGAAAAACGGATACGCAAGCAGAGGCGTCGATTCTTGGTAGTTTCACCACTTTTTCGAGGAAGTCCGCGCTCCAGAAAATCATCGACCATTCGCAGCCAACGTTGAGCAAAATCACAATCCAGTAAGCCCAATAAGCCAGAGGCAGCGGCGCCATTGTTTTTGATTTCGGGGCCGGGGCCGCGCCGGGTACCTTTTCTTTTCGGAATAGAAAAAATAATACGCTCAATGAAATCAATGGTACAGCCACTGCCAGACGCCAGTTAATGCCGCATCGCATCGCCGTGCTAACAGCCAGCGGTGCCAAAAAACAACTGATGCTGGCGATAATATTCGCCTCTGTTATGCCGATCGCTCGCTGTGAGCCGAATCTGTCCGACATGATTGTGTTGATGGTTTGACCCATTGTACTGCCGGACATGCCGCCCACGAGAGCACCGAATATGGTGAATATTGGATCTCTCGTCAAAATGATCAGCAGAATTGCCAGGCAAATTCCTGCACTGCCAGCCCAAATAGTGTTCTGCCGACCCAGTCGCTGCATCACTTTGTCGCCAGTCATGCCCGCGATCAGGACTCCCACTGCCCAGGCGCTGAAATGCAAGGCGCCGACCGTATAACTGAGATTCAGTTCGGAGCGCAGAAAAGGCATAAACGGTCCGAAACACGAAATTGTGTAGACAGAACTGGCGACGAGAAGATAACCGAGCCAGGTAAAACCGTCCCTGACAAAATTTTCGTTGGTATTCGTGTTTGGCAATTGATTGGGCAACCTTGGTGGTCTTATTCAACTCTTTTTGCTCCTCTCAGGCAAGTTAGTGCTAAGACAAGTGAACGATTGGCGCTGCGTGACTGCCCCGAAACGTGGAATACTACTAGGGAGACCCAGTTACCAGGTTTGGTTGTGGACGACCCAACACGATTCAGTGCTAACGGACCTTCGTTCGGCCGACTATCTAACACTTATCGATTCTTCGGGCAGATCGGCGCCGGAGGAATGGGTGTTATCTATAAAGCTCACCATGCGATGCTCAAGAAAGACGTCGCTATAAAAATCCTGCATCAAGTCAATGAGATGACCGTGCAGCGTTTTCAACGCGAAGCTCAAGCTGCCTACAACTTGCATCACGAGAATGTCGTCGCCGTCCACGAGTTCGGTGTCACCGATGAAGGGCAGCCCTTCATGGTGATGGAATTCATTGAAGGCAAGACGCTTGCCCGCGTCATCGATGAGCGAGGCGCTTTACCTCTCGACCTGTGCGTTAATATTTTCAAGCAAGTCTGCAGCGGAATCTCTCATGCACACTCGCGAGGTGTTCTACACCGTGATTTAAAACCAAGCAACGTCATGCTAACCGCGCCTGATAGCTGGACTCCGCAGGTTCGCATCGTCGACTTCGGTATAGCAAAAGTTATGGATCTTGTCGAAGATGACACCAGTACCGGCAAGCTCACTCGCACCGGCGACTTCGTCGGCAGCCCGCTCTACATGAGCCCCGAGCAGTGTCTGGGCAGAAACATCGACCTTCGTTCTGATATTTATTCCATCGGTTGCATCATGTATGAGGCGCTGACTGGACATGCGCCTTTCAGTGGCGGCACTCAAATGGAAATCATGCTCAGGCAGATGAATGACAAGGCGCCGACTCTCAAGGAGGGCTCCGGGGGTACCTCATACCCTGCCTGGATCGAGAGATTGGTGGCTCGCGCTCTGGCTAAAGATGCCAGTCTTCGCTTTCAGACAATCGATGAAATGAAGAAGGCAATTGAAGATCGTGTTGTTGCCGACATCAAGCCCACCAACAGCGACGGATCAGAAAAAAAGATCGGTAAACCGATGATCATCGGTGGTCTTATAGCACTTTCGGCGGTGGCGGCATCGGCAATCTATTTTGTCAGTTCGCAATCTAAGAAACCTGTTGAAAAAATGCCATCTCAGCTGCTGGCAGAGCAGTTCCCCAATCTCAAAATTGACAAGAATAATAAGGAGAAATACGACGATGTCACCAACGATCCGTCTGTTCTGACGCCGCCATCTCACGACGACATCATCGCCCGCAGCGTCGCTGACAGAACGCAGACTGAAATTTCTTGTCAGAATCAGAACGTCAGTGATAGTGCCCTTGACGGGTTGAAGGACCGAGTTGACATAAAAATTCTCCTGTTGGATGACTCAAATATCAGCAACAAAGCATTGCAGCATGCCCGTCACCTGCCACTGGTCAGGGTTGGACTGGCCGGCAATCGGAAAATCACCGATAAAGTTCTTGCCTTTCTTAATCCGGTCACTCTGGAGGAACTCTTTCTTTCCAAAACCGGATTTAAAAGCCCTGGTATAGCCGATCTCGCTAAGTTCAAAAACTTGCGAGTACTGACCCTAGCTTCCGACAAAATCGACGAGAAAGATTTGTCAGGGCTAGCAAGCTGCTCGAGCCTGATCGATCTTAATCTTTCCAGGAATGCTCATGTCGGGGATGCGGCATGTAATGTGCTTTCTCGCCTCACTAAGCTGAGAACTTTGAATTTAAACGTCACCGCAGTCGGTGGACGCGGACTTGCTGCACTGAAAAATCTTAGCGGTTTGAATGGGCTCTCGTTGAACGGGACAAAGGTCGATAATGTTGGCATAGCCTCGATTCAAGGCTTGCCCTTAACGTCTCTCGAGATTCAGTCGACTGCCATTACAGATGGTGCGATCAAATCAATCGCTGCGATCAAAACGTTGAGTAATCTTGGCTTGCAAGGCGTGCCACTCTCTGTTGATTCAGTCAAGTTAATCGCTGCTCTGCCGCTAAACAAGCTGACTATATATAATTGCGACATAGACAATGATAAGTTGGAAGTTCTTTCTCACTGCAAGACGTTGCGAGAGCTACAT
>JBBQFO010000094.1:0-16943 GCA_038322035.1 Candidatus Obscuribacterales bacterium | reverse complement strand
AAGCTGAATATCGGACATAAGGGACTGATCGTTGTAGCGGTACCGCTTGCCTTGAATTTACTTGTCTTGGCTGGACTGGCATTTTTGCTGGACCAAGAGTCCAGGCAAAGGGAGCGGGAAGAAAAAAAGAATACTGTAAATCTGCGCATCAGCGATGTGAGAAGATTGTTTTTCGCCGCCGCAGACCTGACGTTGAAGGGCGCATTGCGCCGGGAACCTTCGCTGCATGAGAAATACGAGAAGGTGAAAGAGCGGGCTGAGGAAAATTACCAAGAGCTCCTCAAGATGGAAGCCGACGACCCCGAGCAGCTAGCGGCGCTCAAGCATATCCATCTTTTGCAATCCCGAATTTTCCCTGCCTTTGACGCCTCGCAGGCTGCCGTTGCCGAGGGGCGAGACGGACTGCGCATATTTAGTGAGGCGCAATTGATGTCGGAATTTCAGGCTCTGGTGAAACAGTTTGGCATCGAGATCGAGCATTTCATGCTGGTACAGGCGCGGCACCAGACAGCTGAACCACATAGTGAATGGCTGCCGCTGGAGAAAGCGTTTCTGGTATGTGGTGTGCTGGCCAATGTGATATTCAGTCTCTCTCTGGCGCTATTCTTCTGGCGCAGTTTCGTTGACCGGTTGGCAACGATGATGGACAACACCATGCGTTTGGCCGGCAATCAGCAGTTGCATCAGATCGTCGAGGGCAGCGACGAAATCTCGCGGCTGGACACCGTCTATCACGAGATGTCCGAGGTTTTGCAGCAAGCGCATCGAAAGGAGCGGTCTTTTATCGACAACGCGATCGATGTGATTTTGACAGTAGATGAAAAACGCAAGTTTGCAGATGTTAATCCCGCATCGGAACAGGTCTGGGGTTACCACCCTGCCGAATTGATTGGCAGATCGGTGGCATCGGTGGTGCATGCCGATGATCTGCATCTTCTTGCCAGTGTTGATGCCAACGAAGAAGCGGGTGTGAATTTTGAAAACAGAGTGCGACACAAAGACGGAAGGCTCGTCGACATGCTCTGGTCGGCCTACTGGTCTAAAGAAGAGCGCACCTACTTCTGCGTCGCTCACGATATTACAGACCGCAAAGCAGCAGAGCGTCTCCTCAAGGAGAGCGAAGCGAGAATCCGCACGATCATTGAGAATCTGCCGGTCGGTTTGCTCATTCTCGATCAGCACGGCAACATCGAAGCCGTCAACCCGAAGGGCGAAGAGTTGCTCGGTTGTGGGCGCCATGAATTGATCGCTCAACATGTCGGTGCCTATGTCGAACATACAGAGAACACCGACCAGGCGATGATGAGCTCGCTTTTGGAAAAATGCTTTCAGCACTCCGTAGAACTGTCAGGCAAACGCAGAGACGGCACGATTTTGCCAATCGAGATGTCGATCGATGAATTGCATTTCGGCAAACAGCGAAAGTTTCTGGCCATCATGGTCGACGTTGCAGAGCGGCATCAGCTCGAAAACGCTAGAAAGGATCTGATTCAGATGGTGAGCCACGACCTGAGAACGCCTTTGACCTCGGCTGGGGCGATTATGGATTTATTGCTGATCGGCGCACTAGGAAAACTAGACGAAACAGATTTGGCAATGACTGCCCAATCGCAACGGGAGTTGCACAAACTGCTCGCTTTGATTAACGGACTGCTCGATCTTGAGAAAATTCAGTCTGGTTCGTTTGAGTTGAACAGTGAGGTTAGCTCTGCCTCGGTCATTGTCGAGAAAGCTACAGAGGCTGTCTTCGACCTGGCAAAACAATCGCAGGTGGTGCTTAAGAATCATGCCCAAGACTCAGAATTGCTGTGCGATAGTGAGCGGCTCGTGCAAGTGCTGATCAACTTGGCGATGGAGGCGATGCGCCACAGTCCACCACCTCAGTCGATCAGCATGTTTGCAGCTGAGGTCGAAGACGGCATGAGCACACAGTTTAAGGTGGTGGCAAGGCACAGCCCGGACAGCACTACAGATGGTGCGACAACTGGCTCAGGCACCAAGGAGACAGGTGGCACCGAAGCGGGGAGCGGCTTGTGGCAAGTGATCTGCAGCGGCATAGTAGAAGCGCATAACGGTACTTTGGAGCTAAAAGATGATCGAGTGGAAGCGACATATTCATTTGTCATCCCGCTTCCACAGTCGACGCAGCAGATCGAGGGCATTGATAAATGTTGATGCGCTCATTATTTGCGATCGTTTCTGCGCTGGTCGTGCTTGTATTCTGCCCACCGACGGTTTTTGCAGAAGAAAGCTGGGTTGAGACGATCAAGGCCGCAAAGGCGGCGTTTGAAGAGGGAAGAAACGCTCAGGCTGAGAAGCTTTACTATCAGGCCCTTAAATGCGCAGAAACCTTTGGCGAGGGCGATCTCAGGCTGACTGCCTCACTGAGAAATTTGGCCGACTTTCTCACGGAGCGGACAAATAGACCTGACGAAAGTGTGCGACTTCTCTTACGGGAGCAGAAGATCCTCAGTAGGCTCGGCGAAGACTTTCCAGGGCGAATTGATGGCATGGTTTTGTTGGGACGCGCTTACTGTCATGCAAACAAAAATGAGGAAGCGGAAAAATACTTCAAGCGCGCGCTCGCGCTTTGCGGCCCGGTCACTGCCGGCGGTGTCTCGAATCTCGACTGGCGTCAAGACATATTTCGTAGACTGTCCAAGTGTTACATGGCTCAAGGCAAATACAATGAAGCAGAAGGCTGTCTCAAGATACTTCTTGAAAAACTCGATGGTCAGGGCAGGCGAGACCAATCTACGTTTTATGTATGTCAGGACCTGGGGGAGACATACTATCAGTTGCATCGCTATGACGAATCTGAAGCTTACCTGAAACGTTGCCTGCAGGTGAGCGATCTGGACCTTGGCTCCAGCGCCGCAGACGAGAAGACCGCTGTTTATGCGCGTTTGGGTGAAAACTATCATGCACAGGGAAAGAGTGAGGAAGCGCTTCGCTATTTGCGCATGGCAGTTGCCTTGGGCAGCAAAAGTGACTATGTTATGGAGAGCCTGTTTCCCCACATTGCTAAGTTAGAGTTAGCGCAAGGCCACTATCGGCAGTGCCAAGCTGCCGCAATGGAAGCTCTCAAAATGGCCGAACAGCGAAACTATGCAGCAGCTGCCGCAGAGATTCGAGCATTTCAAGCGACTTTGCTTCATAGTCATGATCTGGTACCTCGCTAGAGGAAATTGAACTGTCTTGCCGCAAAAACCTGCTTTGCAAAAATCTGGTCAGTCATAATATTCTCCTCAGGGAACTAAAGTAATGATCATAGTCTGAGTGGGGTGCCCAGTCTGGGAAGTCTGGCAGGACCTGACCAACGTTCCTAAATGCCCACAACAGAGCGCGATCGCGTACACTATTTCTTGTTTGCAAGCAACTGAGGATGCCAGAAAGTGCATGTTTGGACGCATGGTCGATCGATTAAACGGAACGGGACAATCCTGGTCCTTGTCCCGCTTTCGCTGGGGCTTGTCACTCTGTTGACTTTGACATTTTTGCTCCATGAAGCGGAAGTCGAGACTGAACGAGAGACCCACCTTAGAAGCATGAGCTCTCTGTCGGACAAAATGTCTACTTTATTGTTTGACGGGTTCCAAATATTGTCATGCTACGCCTTTTTCAAAGACAGCTACTTCGCTAGGGCATACGATCAAATAGCCAATGAACATATTCGAGTACGCACACAATTGGCTTTGATGGTCAGCGACCAACCAGATCAGGTTGAATTACTTCGCCAGGTGGGAGACCTGCAAGTGAGAATGATCGCAAACGGAAGAGCTCTGTGTGCGGTCGCTCAGAGTCCTGATATGCAAATTGATAACACATCATTTCTTAAGCAAGCGGGACTGATGCGGCAGACTCAAGCGATCTTAAATCAGCATGAGCGTCTTATGAATAAATTCAGAAAGACTGAAACACTTTATGCGCATTCTCATTTGGCCGACTCAAGCGCGTGGAGAAAACGAGTGCAAATGCTTTTGGTGTTGGCTGCCATCGCCAACATTATTCTGAGCGTTGTCTTGACGATCTTTTTCTCGCACAGCATCAGGCGACGTCTTGAATCGCTTAGAGAGAACGCCGAACGTCTCAGCCAAAACAAACAACTCCTGCCGCGCATGGAAGGAAAGGACGAAATTGCTCGATTGGATGCGGCTTTTCATCACATGGCCAGAGCTCTGAGCGAAGCGACGCGAAAAGAGCGGGCCATTATCAGCAATGCTCTCGATGTGATCTGCTCAGTCAACGGCGAACGCCAATTTACTTCTGTCAGTGCAGGCGCACAAAAAGTGTGGGGATATGAGCCAGGCGAGTTGGTCGGGCACTCGATCGACACCATAGTCGTTGCCGATGAGGACGCGATCAGTTTGAACACACCTGCAACGACCTCCACTGATCTATCCTTTTCATTTGAGAACAGGATCAAACACAAGAATGGATCCTTCGTTAACATGTTGTGGTCGGCTCGCTGGTCAGCGACCGAAAAGACATACTTCTGCGTCGCTCATGATATTACCGACAAAAAGGTGGTGGAGGATTTGCTCAGTGACAGCGAATCGAGACTGCGCACGATTATGGAAAGCATGCCGGTGGCCCTTCTTGTGACCAGCGAAAGCGGTAGCATCTTAGCGGCTAACCAGACCGCTGTGCAGCTGTTGCAATATTCTTCTAACGAATGGTTGGAACAGTCGATTAGCAAGGTAATACCAGAGTGTCAAACAGGAGTTGCGGATCTCTGCACACTGCTCGAAAAACTCAAAATCGCTCCGCTGGCTCGACTCGATGCCGTAAAGGGCGATGGCTCGACGGTACCAGTGCAACTCTCGTTGAGTGAGTATAGTTATCTGGGCGCCCGCTACTTCCTCTTGGCCATGCAGGATATGACGCAGCGCCACAAGATGGAGGTTCTGAAGCAAGAGTTTGTCAACACAGTCAGTCACGATCTCAAGGCACCACTACTGCAAGTGCAATCAACTCTTGCTACTTTGACAAACAGACCCATGCTCAGCGAAAAAGGAAAGAACTGGGTGCTGCGGTCAGAGCAAGAGGCTGAGCGTTTGGTGGCGCTGGTGAACGAATTAATCGAAGCACAAGAGGTTGAATCCCCACAAGTGCAGCTGAGCAAGCGGATCAACTCTCTTCTCACAATCGTAGATCGAGCGATTGAGTCCGTGCGACCTCTGGCTCAAAAGAGCATGGTCAAGATCGAGAACCGCAGCCAAGACTGTTCGCTACTGTGCAATGATGCAAGACTGATTCAAGTTTTGGTCAACCTGCTTTCCAATGCCATCAAGTTCTCTATAGCTCAGGGCACCATTACCGTGGAGAGCGTGATCATCGGTCCATGGTTAGAGTTGCGCATTATCGATCAAGGCAGAGGTATTCCTCCTTCACAACTGCAATCTGTTTTTGACAGGTTCGTTCAGGTCGACAAATCCGACGCCAAAGTGGGACGTGGCACTGGATTGGGGTTGACCATCTGCAAATCGATTGTGGAGGCGCATGGGGGAACGATCGGTGTGGAAAGTGAGGTGGGGAAGGGCAGCACCTTCTGGTTGCGTCTGCCCTTCAGTCAAGCTTAAGGTGCCAATCAAAGATCCAACATGATCAAACTGAATATCGCACATAAAGGACTGATCGTTGTAGCGGTACCGCTTGCCTTGAATTTACTTGTCTTGGCTGGACTGGCATTTTTGCTGGACCAAGAGTCCAGACAAAGGGAGCGGGAAGAAAAAAAGAATACTCTAAATCTGCGCATAATCGATGTGAGAAGGTTGTTCCTTGCCGCCGCAGATCTGACGTGGAAGAACGCATTGCGCCGGGAACCTTCGCTGCGTGTGAAATACGAGAAGGTGAAAGAGCGGGCTGAGGAAAATTACCAAGAGCTCCTCAAGATGGAAGCCGACGACCCGCAGCAGCTAGCGGCGCTCAAGCATATCCATCTTCTGCAATCCCGAATGCGCGCTGCCCTTGACGCCTCGCAGGCTGCCGTTGCCGAGGGGCGAAACGGGCTTCTCATATTTAGTGAGCTACAAGTGCAGTCTGAATTCAAAGCTTTGGTGAAACAAAGTGGCACCGAGAGCGAGCAATTCATGCTGGTACAGGCGCAGCACCAGACTGCTGAATCAGATAGTGCATGGTTGCCGCTGGAGAAAGCAGTTCTACTGGGCGGTGTGCTGGCCAATGTGATATTCAGTATTTCTCTGGCATTATTTTTCTGGCGCAGTTTCGTTGACCGGTTGGCAACGATGATCGACAACACCATGCGTCTGGCTAGCAATCAGCCGTTGCATCAGATCGTCGAGGGCAGCGACGAAATCTCGCGGCTGGACATCGTCTATCACGAGATGGCCGAGGTTCTGCAGCAAGCGCATCGAAAAGAGCGGTCCTTTATCGATAACGCGATCGATGTGATTTTGACAGTAGATGAAAAACGCAAGTTTGCAGATGTTAATCCTGCATCGGAACAGGTCTGGGGTTACCACCCTGCCGAATTGATTGGCAGATCGGTGGCATCGGTGGTGCATGCTGATGATCTGCATCTTCTTGCCAGTGTTGATGCCAACGAAGAAGCGGGTGTGAATTTTGAAAACAGAGTGCAACACACTGACGGAAGGCTCGTCGACATGCTCTGGTCGGCCTACTGGTCTAAAGACGAGCGCACCTACTTCTGCGTCGCTCACGATATTACAGACCGCAAAGCAGCAGAGCGTCTCCTTAAGGAGAGCGAAGCGAGAATCCGCACGATCATTGAGAATCTGCCAGTCGGTTTGCTCATTCTCGATCAGCACGGCAACGTCGAAGCCGTCAACCCGAAGGGCGAAGAGTTGCTCGGTTGCGGGCGCCATGAATTGATCGCTGAACATGTTGGTGCCTATGTCGAACATACAGAGAACACCGACCAGGCAATATTCAGCTCGCTTTTGGAGAAATGTTTTCAGCACTCCGTAGAACTGTCAGGCAAACGCAGAGACGGCACGATTTTGCCAATCGAGCTGTCGATCGATGAATTGCATTTCGGCAAACAGCGAAAGTTTCTGGCCATCATGGTCGACGTTGCAGAGCGGCATCAGCTCGAAAACGCCAGAAAGGATCTGATTCAGATGGTTAGCCACGACCTGAGAACACCGATGACTTCGGCCGGGGCGATTATGGATTTATTGCTGATCGGCGCACTAGGAAAACTAGACGAAACAGATTTGGCAATGATTGCCCAATCGCAACGGGAGTTGCACAAACTGCTCGCTTTGATTAACGGACTGCTCGATCTCGAGAAAATTCAGTCTGGTTCGTTTGAGTTGAACAGTGAGGTTAGCTCTGCCTCGGTCATTGTCAAGAAAGCTACAGAGGCTGTCTTCGACCTGGCAAAACAATCGCAGGTGGAGCTTGAGAATCATGCCCAAGACTCAGAATTGCTCTGCGATAGTGAGCGGCTCGTGCAAGTGCTGGTCAACTTGGCGATGGAGGCGATGCGCCACAGTCCACCACCTCAGTCGATCAGCATGTTTGCAGCTGAGATCGAAGACGGCATGAGCACACAGTTTAAGGTGGTGGCAAGGCACCGCCCGGACAGCACTACAGGTGGTGCGACAACTGGGTCGGGCACCATGGAGGCAGGTGGCACCGAAACGGCGAGCGGCCTGTGGC
The DNA here is from genome assembly GCA_038322035.1 of Candidatus Obscuribacterales bacterium. Lineage (GTDB taxonomy): Bacteria > Cyanobacteriota > Vampirovibrionia > Obscuribacterales > Obscuribacteraceae > PALSA-1081. Next base: position 9,296 of record JBBQFO010000094.1, on the reverse strand, counting down.
AGGTGATCTGCAGCGGAATAGTCAAAGCGCATAACGGTACTTTGGAGCTAAAAGATGATCGAGTGGAAGCGACATATTCATTTGTCATCCCGCTTCCACTGCCGCCGCAGCAGATCGAGGGCATTGATAAATGTTGATACGCTTATTAATTGCGATCGTTTCTGCGCTGGTGGTGCTTGTATTCTGCCTACCCACGGTTTTGGCGCAAGAACGCTGGGCTGAAACCGCCAAAGCCGCAAAGGCGGCCTATAACGAGGCGAAATTCGCTCAGGCCGAGAAGCTTTACCAACAGGCCCTTGAATGCGCAGAAACCTTTGGAGAAGGTGATATTAGGCTGACTGCTTCACTGAGAAATTTGGCCACCTGTCTCATGGGGCAGACAAACAAGTCTGACGAAATTGTGCGACTTCTCTTACGGGAGCAGAAGATCATGAGTAGTCTCGGAGAAGATTTTCCAGGGCGACTTGATGGCATGGTTTTGTTGGGACGCGCTTACTATCATGCAAACAAAAATGAGGAAGCGGAAAAATGTTTCGCGCGCGCTCTCTCTCTTTGCGGCCCGGTCAGCTCCGGCCGTGCCTCGAATGTCGACTGGCGTGAAATCATCCTTCCTATGCTGGGCAAATGTTACATGGCTCAGGGCAAATACAATGAAGCAGAAGTCTTTCTCAAGAGAGCTCTTGCCATACTCGATGGTCAGGGCAGGCGAGACCAATCTACGTTTTATGTATGTCGGGACCTGGGGGAGACATGCTATCAGTTGCATCGCTATGACGAATCTGAAGCTTATCTGAAACGTTGCCTGCAGGTGAGCGATCTGGACCTGGGCACCAACACTGCCGTGAAGACAGCTGTTTATACGCGTTTGGGTGAAAACTATCATGCACAGGGAAAGAGTGAGGAAGCGCTTCGCTATTTGGGCATGGCAGTTGCCCTGGGCGGGAGCAAGAACGACTATGTTATGGAAAGCCTGTTTCCGCACATTGCTCAGATAGAGCTAGCGCAAGGCCACTATCGGCAGTGCCTAGCGGCGGCAAGCAAGGCCCTTAAAATGGCCGAGGGAAAATATCCGGTACTTGCCGCTGAGATTCGAGCATTTCAAGCAACAGTGCCTCACAGTCATGACCTGGTACCTGGGATCAGGTAATTCAACCTAATCTCAATGCCCTAAAAACACTTTGGTCAAATGTTGGTCAGGTGCAAATGATACATTGCCGGAACGAGAAGTAGAAGAGCAATTGACATAACGGATTTGCGATTGGTATTGATGGCGGTGGCTGACCGCTAGGAGATATCAGTGCGTGCTTTTCGCTGTCTCGATACATAACGTTTGGAGGAGAAAAACTATGTCATATCCAACTAATCGGGAATTCGCTCCTGTGATTAACAATCCAGGTGAACAGCTGGAGCGCAATCCGACCACTGAAGTGTCGCGCAGAATGCTTGCAGATGGTATACCGCAAGGGCTAAATCCTGGTGCGCAGAGGGAGCTCCAAGCAAGAACGGCTGAGTTAGAACGACTGGGATTGCTGCCAGTTGTAACTTTGAGCGAGCAAGCTGAAAGGCTCGACGCAATTAGGGGTGCGAACAATGTTCTGCGAAACCCAGGTGATTTTGGTGGCAACACTAGACCTGGTTCCCCTGAGCATAACTCTTTTCTGCGCCAAGTTGCTACAGCGACAGACACCTTGCGAGCCAATGGACAGCTGACCGCAATTGAACAGGGCAGGTCTGGGCAGATGCCAGAGTTGATTGCCGAATATGCCAGAACGCACTTCAATGCGCTCAGTGGAAATACCGCTAACATTACTAGAAATTCGATTCAGAACTATATTGACCATACTTCTGGAATCACTCCTTTTGCAAGAAACATTCTCACTCAAATGCAAGAGCGATTCGGCGAGATTGCAAACGGTTCTAGGCAAATCTCGCTTCCGCGGCTGGAGACCTACAGGTCCAACGCAGCCGTAGCCACAGAAGCGATGGCATATCTCAGAACTGACGTCGGTTGGCGCACGTTCGCCGGTGCCGAAGCAAATGGAACCACCCGTACGTATATCCACCGCGATCACGTAGGGCAACAGATGCAGAACTTCGAAAACAGGCTGCGCGAGCCAAATCTGAGCACTGCCGATCGTGCACACTATGAATCTTTGAGACGGATCGGCCACCATCTACAGACGCAAATTGCCGGCAATGATTGGGACAATCATGTCAACATGAATTCTGGCATTAATTCTGTCGTAAGCTACGCTAATAGGCGTGGCTATAGAGACAACGACGCTGTCATTGCTCCAGTCCAGCAACCTCAGTTAGTGCCACCACCTGAAGTGGCGCGACCAAACCCAAATGTGCCGCAGAGCCCTGTCGAATGCCAACCCCAGACGTCAGCAATGATTCCGGAGGTACGTCCGGAGTGGGCGCGTCCAGGATCCAATTCGCCGGAACGGCAAGTGATGAATCAGACCCTGGCGATGCTCACTGCACCAGGTGATCTGAACGTCAACGGTCTGCGCCGTCTGCTCAATCAACAGCCAGAAACTATGCAGAAAGTTGTTGAGCAGATCAATCAGGAGTTGCGAGAACGCAATAGTTTACGCTCTTTGTCTTTGACCACAGGCTACAATCCTGATGGCAGCGTCGTCAGAACTCTTCAAGTCCTGCGTAATAACGGTATGGGTCTTTCAACTCCTGAAGCCGACATCGTTATGGGAAGAAATGAAGCAGCAGTGCGCCCACCAGAGCGACCAAACCCATGGCAACAGCGAGTGAGCGAGCAAATTCTTGGGAATAACGGCTTTGTTGGTGAGGAGAACTATCAAGCGGCAGCAACTCGGGCTCGGGCAACCGGCTTACCTCTAGTTGTAGTATTCGGAAGAGAGGGTAACCAACCCCTGCTTCAAGGTTCGAGGGATCGGTTGCAACGTGGGGAGGCGGTCGTCCTCTACACTGATGGAACTCCACGCCCCAACACATACTTAGGACAAGTGCATGCAGCAGCAGGAGAATGGATCGGCCATAATGGCGGAGCGATCAGAGTTGATTTGAGAGCCAACACCTTCACACCAGAGCAACTGCTTCCACGACCGCAACGCGTCGGAGCTCCAGCGACTCAAGTGAATGACTCGCAGAGGTGTGATGGTCCAACGTGTAGCACGCCGATCCGTCAACCGCAGGAGACGTATGTCGCCAGCACTCCCTGCCATCTCGGTTCACCATGCGGTGGTTACTCCAATGTCGTGCCATTCCGGGGCAGACCGGTTCGATGTTTCTCTGTAAGAGGTCGCTGAGGTCAGCGACGATATTTGCCGCTCATAGATCCAGTCTTGGATTAATCTGGAATTGAAATTTGCTTCATAGAAGTCACACTAAGAGCTAACATAGGTTGGTTGGTGAGGACGACTGGTGAGGACAGATGGCAAAAATATTTATCGTCGAGGATGACAAGATCCTTTGTGCCAGTCTAGATGAATGGTTGAGGATGCGGAACTACACAGTCGAGATGGTTCATTCAGGTGATGAAGCAATGGAGTACCTGCGCTCATTCGAGTACGACGTCATCATTCTGGACTGGAATTTGCCGGTATTGAGCGGCATTGAGATATGTCGCCAATTCCGTGCAGACGGTGGTTCAACACCCATTCTCATGTTGACTGGCAAAGATTCCATCCAGAACAAGGAAGAAGGATTCTACGCCGGAGCTGATGACTACCTCACGAAACCATTTCATGCTCAGGAGCTCGTCGCTCGAGTGCATGCGCTAATGCGAAGGCCCGCACCATATACGGGTTCGACCATAAGTATCCGCGGTATCGTCCTCGATACCAACATGCGCCGAGTAATGCGTGACGGAGTGGAGATACATCTTCAGCCCATGGAGTTCATGTTGCTTGAGTTCTTTATGCGCCACCCGGGTCAAGTGTTCAGCAGCGATGCTTTGATGCATCGATGCTGGGACTCGGAGACTGAGATTTCTCTAAATGCTATTTATACTTGTATACGCAGACTGCGAAGAAAATTGGACGTGGAGGGCAAACCGTCGCTAATCACAACAACACATGGAATCGGTTATGGCTTTACCTCGGACGAAGCTGCTCCGAATTGATCTGAACAACAAAACCATCTACGTACAGACGATAGTTTGATCAAACTACATTCGTAGATATTTGCCCGCCCAGACTTGGTCAGGATTCAGACAGAACTGCCTGCTAAGTTGATAACCATCAAACCAATTTACATAGAAGGTTGTGTGATGCGCACGTTGCGGGTCTTGCATCAGTCTTCTATACGCCTCATGTTGGCGTGTTTCTAATACCGAGGAGGTAGCCCATGACCAGAATCGACAGAATCGAACCTTCCGAGCTTCCAGCGGTCCCTGTCTTACCAGAGAGTTTCGCTCATATCTTTAGAGAGCTTTCAAGTGATCCTGGTCCTGACATGAATGTGCGGACAACATCGCGAAACGATTCATCTCAAAGCGCGGTAACTTTCCTGCCTCCTCTCCAAATCGTAGATGGTGGCATCGCAGTAGCAAGCGATGTTCGCCAGGGGGCAAGGACCGGCGAGCAACCAGCAGTGCTTAGCGGCCCTGAGCTCAACAATCTGATCAGGGGACCGCACGGACTTGGTTCAGAAAACTTTGCCGAGCGCGAACGGGCGCAGAGGCAGCTGGAACGTTCTGGCACCGCTGCACTGCCAGCAGTACTAGGCGCATTGCAGGACCGCAGCAGCGACTTACCTTTGGAGACGCGCCGACGTTTGGAATCGTTCACTGCTTATTTACGGCGGGACGACGGCTTCAATGATCTGATCGCTGCTACAAGAAATAACGATTTCGGCATAGCGTCAGCAGCGCAGGCAATGCTCGGCAGGGAAAGTACGGACACTCTTCTGTTAAGACCGACGCATACTGCGTTATCCCCAGAGAATCAGAACACTTTCAATGAATTGATCAGAACGCGTCTGAATGACGGGCAATTGCAAGCGCTCACGCAACAGCCGCCGTTTGGCTGGACTGAGGGACAACTGCGCCGGGCAGTGGCGGCGGAGCAAGTTCTGGGCGTACCCAGTGGCAGCGATAATCAAGGTCGCCTTGGCGTCTTACTTTTCAACAAACCTAACCGGACTGACGCTGAGCGGTCTTACGCTGAGAGTCTTTTGACCACCTATGCACCAAACGGTAGTGACCCCGTCCTCAGAGCATCGGCAAATCGCCTGCTGGCCTCGTCGGCTTTCGAACGTGGTAACACAGATGAGGGTATGAGGCTGATGCGCAATAGTCTGGGGTTGATAACGGGAGCAACCGGCCAAATAAAAAATTCAGACGTTTTGCTGGAACTGGAAGATCTTTCCCTGCTTGCTAGAAATACCTTAGGTAACGCACGCCTTAGTACAGCACAACGAAATGAGCTTACAGGTTTGTCGCAAAGTGCAACACAAGCAGCGCTCGTGTTCGTCAGGGCGCGGCAGGAGTGGATGGACCAAAACAAACAAATGAGTCCATAGTTCGCTTGGAAACACCCTTATCCATGCCGCAGGAGGTGGCATTGAGCTAGATGCTAAAATCATGCCGTATTGGAAAGGTGTATTTTGGCAAAAATTCTATTAGTCGAAGACGATCCCAAACTTGCCACCGTAGTGCAAGAGGCTTTGACGGCGGAAGGGCATGTAGTCGATCACACCCTGGAAGGTGAGGATGCCCTCTACAGGCTAAAGTTTTTCCACTACGACCTGGCCGTGGTCGATTGGACGTTGCCTGACATTACCGGTGTTCAAGTCTGCAAAGGCTACAGGGACCATGGCGGTCAGATTCCTATCCTTTTTTTGACTGGGCGAACCGCCACTGACGATAAAATCGAAGCTTTTGACATCGGTGCTGATGACTACCTGACAAAGCCTTTTCACTACAAGGAACTTTTAGCTCGGGTGAGAGCACTTTTGCGCCGACCTGTGGAGATGGAAGAGAAGAAAATTGTGATTGGCAATTTGGAGCTGAATGTAGCCTTGTCTGTTGTGACAAGGGATGGCGTCGCCCTTGAGTTGTCGCCAAGCGAGTTAAGTTTGCTTGAATTGTTTATGAAAAACCCAGAGCGCACTTTCAGTTCGCAACAATTGCTTGATCGCGTTTTTACCACCGAATCAGATGCAACAGACATTGCCGTTCGGCAGCGGATATTGCGACTGCGAAACAAAATTGACGTGGAAGGATCACCGTCATTGATCAAGACTTTGAAAGGGCTTGGATACAAAATGTCCGATATGCAATCCTAATTAACCAAAAAGTAGCGGACACCATCGCTGGTGCCCACTGCCCCCTTATAAAAATCAAAACTCAATTCGAGTTAGCGCGTAGCTCCTGCGCTGCCAGTGCCAATTCAAAGCGGATTTCAATCAGCTCTGTTAAACTATGAATCTTCTTTAGATTGTTCATATGAACCGCGAAACAGCTAATTGATATCTGTTGAATGTTCAATTCAAAAACATAAGTTTCATAACCTTCTCGTAAAACGCACAGTAACCTGTCCCCAAATTCACGGAAATCAGCACCAAGGTCAGAAAGAACTTCTTTGATCATTTCAAGACACTGTTCGCGACTGAGTTCAAATTTTAAAAACGAATTTTCGCCTAAGTTAGAAGAAGCGCAGTAAAAATCAGTGAAAGCGCCAACGCTGTGAGTTGTTGCAACTGAGTTCATCGCGGTGCCTATATCGAGCAAGCTGGGGATTCGAAGTTGTTATTAATGTACGCAAGAAAAGTGACAGCAACGTTACGCCGCCTATAATTGCCATTTATTCAGCCAATTTAGATTCATCGTTTGGCTTAAATGTAGTAAGCGAAGGATATCTCGCTGTCTGGTATATAATCGCCCAAGAATTGCTTTGAAGAGCCAGGAGTCATTGAACCTTCCAACTTTTAAATTGACCTATAAGGTGACACTTTTAATCGTAGTGCCACTTGTTTTCGCTTTGCTCTTCGTCTCGCTTCTGATTCTCAATTTAAATCAGGCCGAGCAAGATATTGAAGCGGAGGCTCGCGCCACAGAGGTTCTAATCGAGGTGCATCAGTCCATCCGCGATGTTATGAGTGCATGCGGCGGGATGCTGATTCTACGAATGTACCATGAGCCCAAGGTGCTACATGACACCACCTGGGCAATTGGAAAGTTGAAGGAGGATCGCGAGCGGTTGATCACATTCGCCGATGATAATCCGAGTCAAGCCCCAGATATAAGAGCTTTTGTAAAACTACTGGATCAGGGTAGCTATATTTTTAAGGACCTATTGGAAACACGTGACGACAGTGAGTCATTGAGCACTGTTCGCGTCATGGGTCAAATGAAAAGCTTTAGCGAGATTCTCAACGTCGAAGGTAACAAACTTGTCGAAAAGAAAGCCGAGGAAGGTCGAGTTTATCGACAAAAGCGCAAGGACGATCGCCAGCACATTGAGTTTCTGATCCAACTTTTTACGGGCATTGGTCTTGTTCTTTCATTGTTCCTAGGGTTTGGCTTAATCACAACCGTGTTCAAGCGGCTCGGTGTTCTCATGCGCAACACTGCGAACATCGGTATCGGCAAACCACTCGAGGAACCTTTGAGTGGATCTGACGAACTAGCACTGCTCGATCAAGTGGTGCACAGTTTGTCCGATGACTTGATCTTTCTCAGACAGAAAGAACGAGCGCTGATTGATAATGCCGCCGAAATAATTTGTTCACTAGATCGCGCTCTGCGCATCTCTCAGATAAATCCGGCTGTAGAGCGCATTTTAGGCTATGACCCAGACGAACTGCTCGGCACATCGATCCAAGTGATGGTGCATCCAGACGATAAAGAAAACGTACACAACAACCTGAAAGGATTAACAACACTGAGCGCCCAAATTTCGTTCGAAGCCAGAATTTTGGATACGACTGGTGGATATTTGGAGATGGCTTGGATGGCTCGTTGGTCTCAGAAGGACAGAAACATCTTCTGTGTTGTCCACGACATTACCGAACGCAAAGAAGCAGAGCGGATGAAACAGGAGGTTTTCGCAATGGTCAGTCATGACCTGAGATCTCCATTGACGTCAGTCAGTATGACTCTGGAAATGCTCGATGACGGTATTCTTGGCCCACTTAACGAGCGAGGCGTGAAACTTGCCAACTCGGCCAATGAATCAGTTAAGTCTTTAATGACCTTGATAAACGATTTGTTGGAGTCTGAAAGAATGGAGCATGTAGGCTTGGTGCTCGACATCGTCGACACCGACGTCGAGAAACTAATTCTTCAGACAGTTGACTTCGTCACACCTGAAGCAGCCAGTAAGTCTATTCAAATAAATGTGGACGGCAAGTGTCGCACGACGCTTCTCGATCCAGACAAAATTCGCAGAGTCTTGATCAATTTGCTCAACAATGCGATCAAATTTTCCGATCAAGATTCCACGATTACAATCAGTATGGAAGATGTGACGGACAACAGAGGTAGCATAAGTGCTATTGAAATCAGAGTTGTCGATCAGGGTCCCGGTATTGCGGCCGACAAACAAACGCTGGTGTTTGAAAAATTCAAGCAAGCCGGTCGTCGTGACGAAGGTGAAAAGCGTGGATCAGGACTCGGTCTTGCCATATGCAAGAAAATTGTTGAAGCTCATGGTGGAACTATTGGTGTTAAAAGCGGTGAAGGCACCAAGGGCAGTATCTTCTGGTTTCGGTTGCCACTGACAGGGCAGACTGCGACGAAATAATAGGCTTTCGTAAGGAGATGTTCTATAACTTGCGACGTTTGCTTTGCGCGAACTTTTGCTGATCGAGCAGAGCCAGGTCCATCTTTCCGAGCTTCTTGTAAGCTTCCGAACGCCTGGCATACGATTCAATTTTACCGTTTCGATCGAGTGAGATGGCTGCAGAGTAGTCTTCCACCGCTTTGTCAAATTTACCGAGATTGAAATAACTGTCGCCTCTATATCGAAATGCATCTCCTTCCGCAGTATTCAATTTGGTCACTGCCGTGTAATCATCAATTGCTTTTTGATACTGATGCAAACGATCGAAAAGCTGCCCGCGATGCAAGTATGCGACTATACTTTTCCCAGTAAGCTCGACGACTTTGGAACAGTCCGCTATGGCCTTTTCGGGTGAATTGGATACTTCATACACGCGTGCGCGAAGTTCAAAATTTTTCCAATCCTTCGGATCTAGGGCGATCAATCTATTGCATTCTTGAATTGCCTTGGAGTAATTCTTCGTCGTTATGTACACACCAGCGCGGTCTTGACACGCGTCTGTGTCGTTGGGGTCCAGGCTAATCGCGT
>JBBQFO010000093.1:0-17611 GCA_038322035.1 Candidatus Obscuribacterales bacterium | reverse complement strand
CCTTCGCTGTCGGTGTAGTCGGATAGTGTTGAACCGCGATGTTTGATGGCTCGTTTCAATACTTTTTGTATTTCATTGGCTAGTTTGTCCAGCTCTATTTTCTTGACTGTTCCTGCCGGTCTTAGCGGATTGATTCCAGCTTGATACAGCGATTCGTCAGCGTAAATATTACCGATGCCGGCAATCAACCTTTGGTCCAATAACGCTGACTTAATCGGCTGCTTCTTGCCCTCGAACAAACTCTCGAGCAACCCACCAGACATCTCGTCCAGCGGCTCCACACCTAGCGCTCCTAGCGTTGGAATCACATCCAGGAAAGTCTTTCCCGATCGAACATACCAGAGCCGTCCAAAAACGCGCATGTCTTCGAAACGCAATTCGCGTCCATCTTTCAAACATATACGCACACGCAAAAAGCGACTGGGCTGCTTCAGATCCTTCAAGACGAGCAAGCGACCAGACATGCGCAAATGACACGCTAAGCCGGCACCACGATCCAGATTGATCAAGATGTATTTACCCCGCCTGACGACACTCTCAAATCGATGCCCAGCAAGTTGATCAATGAAATCTTCTACTGATGGAAAGCCAATCGAGGCGTCGCGAAGCACTTCTACTTCCGACACCATTGCGCCCGGCAACTGCAATTGCAGTCCACGACAAACAGTCTCAACTTCAGGCAATTCAGGCAATCTTCAACTCTCTAAGCGAAGTAGAATGCGACAGCTAATATGAAGTATACGGCTAAAAGTTGGACTCCTTCCAACCAGTTACACTCGCCATCGGTAGCGACAAACGAAAGAATGATCACGGAAATCACTACAGACAGCACTTCAAATTCAGTGAAACGCAAATCCATCGGCTTACCGATCATGACACTGAAAAAAACGACGACCGGTGCGACGAAAAGCGCTATTTGAGCGCCTGAACCCAGCGCGATATTGATCGACAAATCCATCTTGTTTTTCAACGCCATCAACACAGCAGTGCTGTGCTCTGCAGCATTGCCTACAATGGCGACGAGAATAATCCCGACAAACAGCCTTGAAATACCGAGCGTATGAGCAGCTTCTTCAACCGCATGAACCAGGTACTCACTCAGCACTGCCACCAAAGTTGTTGAAACCGATAAAACAATCATGGACTTTTTGACGCCCCAACCTGTTGTGCCAACAGCTTCTTCGCCTTCCACTCCAGCTACGGAAGTGTAGAGATTGGCGTGAGTTTTCAAACTGAAAATAAGGCTCAAAATATAAGTGGTAAATAGAATCAGCGAAATCGCCATGGCGAGATGTTGTTCATCGCCGGGGTCTATGTGAGCAGCAAAGTGAAACACCGCGGGAACGACAAGCGAGATTGCGCCTAATGCCAGCAAAGTGGCAGAGGTTGTCGCTGCGGTCCGATTAAAGGTTTGATTGTTGTACTTGAGTCCGCCTGCCAACATGCTGGCCCCGAGCACAAGCAGGATGTTGCCGATGATCGAACCAGTAATGGAAGCTTTGACTACATCAACCAGTCCGGCTCGCAAACCGGCAAAAGCAATAATCAGTTCGCAAGCGTTTCCGAACGTGGCATTGAGTAGCCCGCCCAGCCCGGTGCCAATCCGATCGCTCAGATACTCGGTGGCTTTCCCCATCAAACCAGCCAGGGGAATAATTCCCAGACACGCCGTGACGAAAACGAAAGCCGGCGGCATGCCCATGTGAGCGCCTATGATGGGCATCGGGATAAAAATAAGGAACACGTTCAAAATCGTGTCTAGTCTAAATTTCATTTGCTCCCTATTTTAGGCACGGCTTGCCTTCGGTACCCTTCGACAGGCACGGACCCGGCGCCGTCTTTTATTCTTGCCCCGTAAGCCGGGACATTCTCGCTGTTTCTATCAGGCAGCCGTCTGATCTCCAGGTAAGTTTAATGCATTCGCATATATGCAGGGCACCTCAAATTTTCCTCAAAAGTTGTGCGCTGGAACAGGTGTATTTAAGGCGCAGTCAAGTTAGGATCAGTACGCTAATGAAAGCTAAACGGAAGACCAAGTGAAACAAACGGCAGGCACACTTCTATACCGCTTTAAGCGAAAGCATCTTGAGGTTTTGCTTGTGCACCCGTCAGGCAACTACAACAAGAAGTCGCCCTGGAGCATTCCCAAAGGACTGCCGGACGAAGGCGAAGAGCTAGAAGAAGCGGCACGGCGCGAAACAGAAGAGGAAACTGGTGTCACGCCTGGTGACCTCGAAGCACTTGGCTACGTTGAATACACAAAAAGCCGCAAGCGCGTTCACTGTTTTGTCGGACCATCGCCAGACGACGCTGACCCCAGCTGCACTTCATGGGAAGTCGATCGCGCCGAATTTGTCGTTATGGAAGACGCGAAAAAGCTAATTCACCCTGACCAATTTCCACTGCTCAAGCGGCTGGAGGACTGGCTCAATGACGAGCGCCCTCGCAAGTCAAAGAAGTAATTCCACAATGCACCTTTGAGCAGCTCTAAACCGCATATTTACAGTAAGAATAAATTTACCGGTCCTGCTGTGTATCTACTGAAGATATACAGAGGATGACTCGGTTACCATTACACACACGGTTAAGTTTTGTACTGGCCCTCAGGCCTAAAGGAGGATCGATGGTGGCTGTAAAGTCGGTTGAGAGACCGACGATGGAGTGCGAAACAGAGCACTTCCTCATGGCGCAGCGTCAATTAGACGAGATCGCATTAGAAATGGGACTCGCCCCTGAGCTGCACGAGAGACTGCGTTATCCCAAAAGATCGCTCATAGTCACTGTTCCAGTCCGGATGGATGACGGCTCAGTTAAGACATTTACGGGATATCGAGTTCACCACGACACCACACTAGGACCGGCCAAAGGCGGTCTCAGATATCACCCAGAAGTGAATCTGGGTGAGGTTTCTTGCCTGGCCATGCTGATGACCTGGAAATGCGCTTTGATGGGCTTGCCCTATGGTGGCGCCAAAGGTGGCATTCGAGTCGAGCCGTGGAAGCTGTCACAAGGCGAATTGGAACGCATGACACGCCGATACACATCCGAAATCATCAACTTGCTCGGACCCGACAAAGACATTCCAGCACCTGATATGTACACAAACGAGCAGACTATGGCTTGGATCATGGACACCTACAGCATCAACGTCGGCCACACAGTGCCAAGCGTTGTCACAGGCAAGCCCGTCTCAATCGGTGGATCGTACGGTCGCCACGAAGCAACTGGTCGCGGAGTGGCATTCTGCGTACGCCGAGTCATTGAACATTGCGGCATCAAGACCAAAAACCCAACTGTAGTCGTCCAGGGTTTTGGAAACGTAGGCGCCATCACAGCCAAGCTGCTGCATCAAACTGACTACAAAATCATCGCCGTCTCAGACGTGCACGGTGGCATCTTCAATCCAGATGGCTTGGACATTCCTCGTCTCAATGCCTATGTGACTGAGATGGGCAAGGTGGAAGGTTTCACAGGCAGCAAGACAATCAGCAACGCTGATCTACTTGAATTGGAATGCGATGTCCTCGTTCCTGCAGCCCTGGGAAATCAAATCACTAAATCCAATGCCGATCGTCTGCGCTGCAAAATCGTGGTCGAAGGCGCGAACGGACCAACAAGTCCTGAAGCCGACCTTTACTTGCATCAGAAGGGCATCACAGTAGTGCCGGACATTCTCGCCAACGCAGGCGGAGTGACGGTCAGCTACTTTGAATGGGTGCAAGGTCTAATGCACTTGTTCTGGACCGAAGATGAAGTCAACAGCCGCCTCGAACAAATCATGGGTCGCGCTTGCGATCAAGTTTTCGAGTTGAGCTCGAAGTCAGGCTTGCGACCAAGAATGGCGGCGCTGAGAATCGGCGTCTCCAAACTAGCGGAAGCGAAAAAGCTGCGCGGACTCTATCCGTAAAACGAAATGACCAAGGGACGGGGGCAATCAAGCCCCCGTTCTTTGCACTTGATCCAGCTAGTGGCGGCAGTTAGCCGTGAGGATCAATGAAAAACCAGGCGGGCAGCAAGACGCCCTGAAATTCAAAGAAATGCGGTAGAGAATTGCCGCGGCGTGGAAGAGTATATTAGCCCGATTTAATAAAGGGCAGGCGGACAATCGGAAAACAATCAAAACATGTTTAACGCGGGCAAATCATCTCAGTCTCCAAGAAATGTACGTCTTCCAAAGCAGTCGGCGATGCCGAGCTATGGCGATATCCAGTTTCTGATGCAAGAGGCTAATAAAATTCTTGGACGTTGGGTCGAACTGCCTTATTCGGCAAGCGACCGCAAGCAAGAATATATTCTCTCAGTCAAATACGACAATCGTGAGGACGATCCGAATTGGTCGCTTTTCCAAGTCACAGCCAACGCAGGTCAAACAGCGATCTGGCAATATGCCAGCCGAGATTTGAGCCTGATCGCCAACTTGATCATGACCAGCTCCGGCGGCGATCAGTTAGAAGACGTGATTCCATCTAGCGCTTTAATGGGCAAAGCCAGCGAATCGACAATGAGCGGTCATACCGGTGGGATGGGTCAAACTACCACCCAAATAAACGTCGGCAGCGGAATCACTTTTGACCCACCAAGACCAGGTGCTAAAGCCACTTTGGAAGGTGACCTGAAAAATTTGCAGGTACCGAATCTTCTCCAATCAATCAATTTAGCGAAGATGACTGGTCGGCTCGACGTGCGCAGTCGCAGCGAAAACGCAGAAATCTATTTCCAAGACGGCATTCCAATCCACGGAGTCCTGAAAGATCTGAAAGGCGATAACGCCTTGATCGAACTAATCACCTGGGCAAATGGGGAGTTCCGTTTTTGGCCTGATGAGAGAACAGCCGAACGCACCATCAACAAACGACTTGATTCAATGTTGATGGAAGGTGTGGCGCTGCTCGACCAAAACAAATATTTGGAAACAGCCGGCCTTAAACTTGAATCTTGTCTGGTCAAAAAGAACGCCATGATTTCGGAAGAAGAGTTTGCCGCGCGCGTAGCGAAAGGCGCTCCAATTGGTCTTGAGCAACAACTCGATTTCTACGAATTGATCGACAACCGCAATACTCTTTTTGACCTGTTGCGCAACCGACCGATGAGTAAAGTTGACTGGGTACCGATTCTTTTCAATCTTGTCAGTTGCGGTTTGGTGCAAGTCACAGACCAAGCACCACAACAAAATCGATTGGCAACTTTAAAATCTTTGGGCGTCGATGAGGCCGCCGTTCAAGGTGTATTGAAGAATCTCCTACGCCCTGAGACGGGCATCCTCAGCTACCCCGCCTTTATATACCTTCTAGATCAAGAGTATCTACGATACGAATATTTCAACCTGCCGTTCTCTCTTCTCGTCTTCAGTATTGGCCAACGAAAAGGCGGGCCAGACGGACTTGTAGAAGCGTTACAAATGTTGGCAGTTCGTCGCGCCATGCAAAGAATTTCTCTCGTAAAACGCCAGGTCGACATGCTCGGACACTATGAAACCTTTGACTACGCAATGCTTTTGCCCAATACAAACTCAACTGCAGCCAGTGCTTTGGCGAACAGAATTGCTGACGTTTTGCGCGAAGCACCACTTTCGTCAGATATGGATTCACGCAGTCTGGCACTGGCTTTCGGAGTGGCGACAGTGCCTGAAGATTGTCAGGAATTGGACAAAGTTTTAATTGCCGCGCGTAAGGCTCGCGATAAAGCAAAATTCTCACAACAACGAGTTGTGCTGGCCCGGGAAATCATGGCACAGCCTTGATCGGTCGAGCAGCTTGCTGCTTCAGACTATCCTCGGATTAACTCTGCTTGACATTGAGCCGCGCCCGACTAGAATGATATTCGCGCATGGCTTCAGCATGCCTACCAAATTTCATTGACCAGGGTAAATGCCCTGAAAAAAACTATTGCAATGATGGCAAAACGAATGCACAATGCATTCGGTAACCGAGCGCATGGGTGCTAATGAGCGTAAGTCCGTTTCACAGCGTAATGACATCTAGAGCGGCGTTCGATGCCGGTCAGCGTTCCGATGATGGTGTCGTTAACGGTCTAAATTTGACTGACATCGCCGGGCAGCCACCACTTTCGCAGGGCCGCGAAGGTGTCGCACTGAAGATTAAAGCTCCGCCGCTAACTCCTTTAACACTCGATCTCGGTGGAAATACCTACGGCTCTAGTTCTGAAGTGAACTACGCCGGAGTTTTGAGAACACCAAAAAGTGCTGCGTTTTCCGCTCCAGAGTCACTAACAGTTGGAAATCAGGTTGCTCTGAAGGCTCCTGAAACGGTGGCGCTGCGAGCAGACCATGGCATCAAAAATCCAGATGGGCAAGTCGCAGAGAACAACTTACCGAAACGATCAGGACCGGCGCTCTCATTGCCTAACTTCGAGGCCGTGAACAAAGCAACTGACGGCAAATACGCCAACGCGTCTTACGATTTATCGATGCAGCCCGATGGTGGCATCAGGCACAAATACACGGCTACTGATTTCAGCACTCTTACTTTGACCAGCAAAGACGGAGCGGCAATCGCGGTCGCCACAGATCCATATGCAAGACCAACGATTCAAGAAGAGCTCAGGGCAGATGGAAGTAGCAGAGTCACCCGCTTTGCATACAACGATGACGGCAGCCGCAAGGCAATGTTTGCCTCAAGCAAAGAAGTGACTAACCCAGATGGGACAGTTAAGACTTTCAACTACGATAAATTTGGCAAAGTCCTTCAAGCCTAATTAGTAACGGATGCCTGACCCGCACAAACAGTTCAACCGAACGACAGTGACGCTTTTGCGTGGCGATATCACGCGTCAGGAAGCTGATGCCATCGTCAATGCGGCTAATTCTGGACTGCGCGGCGGTGGTGGCGTAGATGGTGCAATTCATCGCGCTGGTGGTCCTAGCATTATGCGAGAGTGCGATCAGATCAGAAGAATGGAAGGCGGTTGTCAGCCCGGTTATGCTGTCATCACGGGCGGTGGCAATCTAAAATGCCAGTACGTCATTCATACAGTCGGTCCCAAATATCGAGACGGCAGAGTCGATGAACCTAAGATCTTGTGCCATGCCTATCAGAGCAGCCTGACACTAGCAAATACTTACGAGCTCAAGAGTATTGCCATTCCGTCTATCGGTACGGGTGCTTATGGATATCCACTTGAAGAAGCTGCGGAAATAGCACTGGACACAGTGCATAAATTTTGCCAAACTGATACTACTCTCAGTGACATTAGATTCGTTCTTTTCGATCAATTCTCATACGACGCCTTCGCGGAAAAATTTGCCAAGTTGAGTTAGCACTAGTTGGAGTCGTGCGTGACATCTCAGCCTCAGCTGATTCGCAAAATTATTCATGTTGACATGGATGCGTTTTTCGCGTCGGTGGAACAACGCGACGAGCCGAAATATCGTGGTAAGCCACTGGCAGTTGGAGGCACCCCTGACCAACGCGGAGTTGTGGCAGCAGCAAGCTATGAAGCGCGCGAATACGGCATACACTCGGCGATGCCTTCTCGCACTGCCATGCAGAAGTGTCCTCATTTAATTTTCGTGCGCCCGCGATTTCACGTCTATCAAGAAATCTCCGAAAAAATCCGCGAAATCTTTCATCGATTCACGGATCTGGTTGAGCCCTTGTCGCTGGATGAGGCATATCTAGACGTTACCGAGAACAAATTGGCAATGCCGTCGGCAACTTTGATAGCCAGAGAGATCAAGAAAAGCATCTTTGAGGAAACTCAATTAACTGCATCTGCTGGAGTTTCGATCAATAAATTTCTGGCGAAAACGGCTTCAGCTGTCAATAAACCGAATGGACTGTTTTTGATTCCGCCAGACCAGGCTGAAACATACGTCGAGAAATTAGCGATCGAAAAATTCTACGGTGTCGGACAGGTGACCGCTGAAAAGATGCGCAACGCTGGAGTCTTTACTGGAGCCGATCTCAAACGTTGGAGCGAAGTCGATCTGGTTAAGCGCTTCGGTAAAGTTGGCAGCTTTTACTTCCATATTGTCAGAGGTCACGACGATCGACCTGTTGTTCCAAATCGAATTCGCAAATCACTGGGCGCCGAAGAAAGTTTCGCAGAAGACCTGATTGAGCGTCATTCCATCATCTCAGCGTTGCAGGAAATCGCTGAGACTTTGAAACGAAGAGTCGACAACAGTGAGACAAGCGGAAGAACGATAACACTGAAAGTCAAATACGGTGACTATCAACAAGTGACGCGCAGCCGCACTATGACTGCATCTATCCAAACCGTCGACGAAATCATGAAAATTGCTCTGGAACTTCTAGAGGCAACCGAAATAGTGCAAAGACATGTTCGACTGCTCGGGCTGGCGCTGTCAAACCTTGATTGCGAACGTGAAGAACAAGACTACGTGCAACTGACGATTGATTTCAAATACTAATCGTCGATGTACTGAGTCCAGAACTCGGTGCGTTCAGTCCAGGCACAACCGCTGTTTCCGCATGTCAACGTGACACGCGAACCTCGCGAATCGATATCGGTATAACCGAGCCCGTCTCGCACGGCGTCAATAGTTTCAGCGTACTTCTCGTACTTCTGAATTGGGTTCTTGCATTGCGGACAAGTCATTTTCTTGTTGGCAATTGCATCCTTGATAACTTGGAGCGACATGCTGCTTTATCCTACGAAGATCTTTCGCTGTACATCTTAGCCGATTAAGCCTTCGTCGCTTCGATCAAGTGGGATTAAAGCCCGTGCTCTTCGTGTCCTTCTATCAGTCCGGTATCGACGGCGCTATTTATGTCGTTTGCGTCCTCGAAGCCATCCAAAGCTGGATCAGGCTCTCTCGTGCCTCGCCAATCATCCACGCTAAAATCACCTGGCACAGTTTTGCTGCCAGATTCAAGCGGATCTGGGTAGAAGTCTGGTGGTGCCTCATCCTGAGGATAAACTTCGCCACCATCGTCAAGTTGAGCCTCTTCGTCTAATCTCAAGTCACGCTGGCGCTCAATTTGCCCCTGGTGCTTGCCCATTCCAGGCTTGGCGGGTGCTTCGAACTCAGCGTCTCGCTCGACCCATGGGGCTCTAATTTCACCGCTAGCCAATCCGTTGACAATGTCAAAAACTCGCCCTTGGTCCGCAGGTGAATCAGGCAGCAGCTGCAATGCTGCTTTCATTGCCAGTGCATGGTTGGCTTCGTAAGCTGATGGATTTTTCTGCTGCGCGTAGTTTGCATCCCGGATCGCTTGAATCAACAGTTTAACGGTGTAAATATCTCGCGCTTGCGGCACAGTCAACTTCAACAACTCTTGATACTCGGTTGGCTGTGCTTTATCACGCGCAGATTTAGGTGGCGTCAGCACTTGCATGACGTCTTTCAGTGCGCGCGCATCATCGGCACCCAATTTAAGTAACTGTGATTGGATCTCTTTCGGCGCAAATTGAAGAACGTCCGACATCGTGCGCAAACGCGCTGGAAGAGTATCTGCTGGCAATGAGAAATCGCGCGGTGGTCGCGGTGGTCGTCCACTTGGATCTTCTTTCGGTTTCGGTGGTGGCTTTTCAGGATTTTGTTCCAGATATTGTTTGACATCAGCAGGCAATTTGTCCGGTTCAAACCGAACCCGCACATCTTTGCGTACGTTATCAGGCAAACTCTCCGGCCCAAGCTGATTTCCGCTGACGAGCCAACTTGGATATTGCAGATTGCTTGGACGTCCTTCTGGAGCATTCAAGTAAGTGCGAATGATATTGCGTGCTTCGAATGCGCGGGTTTGACCTGCTTCTGACTGTTGCTCGGCCAGGGTTTCACCGCCGCGCAACATGCGTTGAACACTGTCTTGCAACAGAACTTGTCCACCATCGCGCAAATGCAAGTCAACCCAGTTTGGCAGACTGCGACCGCTTCCACCGAAAGTATCAGGGTGAGTACCCATGGCAAAGTTGAGCCACTGTACGAATTGCGTATCGGTCATTTGACCGAAACTGTTTTTCAAATTGATCGCCGCAACGTTAGCTTCGCTGTAATCGCTACTGCCAAGTTTCTGCACCAGGTTTTCGACTTGAGCACGGCTTTGAGCGTTAGCACCTTGCGTCGCCTGCTTCTCTGGCGTCTCGAGCGGCTGCAGGTCAGGCAGGGTGCCATCAGATCTTTTCCATGCAGTCTGATTTTCAACGCCGGCATGCTCGATTGTGCCATCACGATAAACAGTGGTGGCTTTGCCGTTCTCGTAGACAACTTTGTCTATTTGAGTATTTTGTGCATCTTTCGCGTATTCGATCAAGTAGTTGCCGTTAGAGAAAGACGCCTTCCAGCTGCCGTCTTTCCGCACTTCAAGGTCGACACCATCTGTTCTTTGAACGAGTTTCGAACCATCGCCATACTCAATCGTTCTCTGTCCACTCAGTTCATCGGTAACTTTTGCAACCCCTTCAGGATTCCGCAGTGGATTGAAGGTGGCCACCACAGATCCATCCTCGAGTGTGCGAGTTGTAAGAGCTCCTTTGCTCTCGCTGATTTTCGGAGCGCCGCCATACAAGCGGTCTTCGGCAGGCTTTGGTGGAGCCAATTCCCAGAAAAGATCAGCGCCGCTTTTCTGCATGCGTGCGATCATGTCAGGTGTTATTTCGGCAGCAACCGCATCATATTTTGCTTTGGCAGCCTCGAATGCTTTCAAATTGTCAGTGCCGAAAAACGAATCAAGCACTGCAGCAACGCGACTGCTGTCGGTGTGTTCACCGATGCGACGAGCCGCAGCCATCTCGATTGGGTCGCTATTTGGATCGCTGTTTCGCTTCAACCAATCCATCACGTCGAAACGTTTTTCTGCTATCGCTTCCGGGGGAGCGTCTTGCAGCGCTGCCAGCAAATCGGTTAGATCTTGAACTCGATTTTTTGCCAGCTGTCCTTCTGCTGTATTCGGGAACAGATCCAATATTGGAATGACGTCGGCCTTGCCGCTTACTGTCCAATTTTCAGTCGGGAATTTTGCTTCACGCAATAGCGCTTGCAAGCGACCATCGCCACTTCTTGCGGCGTACCAATCCAATGATTCTCCCAGTCCTTCACTGTCAGGACTCTTGAGCGCCTGGCGCACAGCGTCTATATACGATGGCGGAGATTGGGGATCGCGGCTAACGACCTCTAAAACGTTGACCAACATACGGAATTGCGCTTCCTTCTCTGGAGGAACTGCAACCGTTTCTGCAATTGGCTTGCCGTCTTTTCCTGTCTCATAGACTGGCTTTCCGTCAGCATCGAATTCTAACTTGCCAGTCGTCGGATCGAATTTCTGTTGATTGATGATCTCGCCGTTGGCGTCTCGCACTGGAACCCAATTTTGAACGCCTCGAAAAGCTTCGAATACCTCTAGCTGAGTGTTACGGTCCAAACCGAGATCCATCGCGGTTTGCCACATTTGTTTTTCGAGCGCTTTACCGTCGTTCTGGGCAAATTCTTTAAAAGCATCGATGTCTAGCGGAGTAGTTCGCAGCAAATCGGCGCCTTTAGTAAACGCTTCACCATGATAAGCTTCACCGATCTTAATTTTTGCATCAGCACCGTAACCCAGTTGTTCTGCGGCAGTAAGCATATGCTTTTCCATCGCAGGACCGTAGTCACCGGCAAATTTCTTCAGCGCAACTGTGTCGATGCCACCGTCGGCAGTGAGAATGCGAGCACCAACGTTCATCGCTGCTTGCTGACCGACGTCCTCGACCTGAACATTGATTTGACGCGGCTCAAAAGCGCGATCGATCAGGGCGCGGGCAATATCTGCGTTCTTCTGCTCTTCGCCAAGTCTGTCTAATTCGGGGCGAATTTGCTGCCCTTTTTCTCGGACGAACTGATCGAATGCGGCTTGTTGCTCGTAAGTTGCACCATCGGCAACTGCTGTCGTAAGCAAGTCTCTGCCTTGCTTTACAGCAAAGTCGTGGCGAACTATGTCTAGTGCTTTCTCTGGATACTTGAGTTGCTCAGCAACTGTTTCGAGATGGGTCTGTAGACCTTGTCCCTTTCCTTCAACGTATTCATTGAACTTCTGACGTTGCTGTTCGTACTCTTGTTTTGCCGCATCTGAAAGTTGTCGAGCCTGCTGTGCTGCATCTACGAGTGTGGTCGAAGCGAGCGGATCTCTTGCCTTAGCTTCGGCAATGATGGCGTGATCCTCTGCGGTTCGGGCCGCGTCTTCCGTTTTCAAAACCTTGTTGAGTTCTTTGGCGCCTTCAATCAAATCAGGATGGCGTGCGGTTTCCACTTCTGGAATTTTGATTGTGCGTTTGCCAGCAGCGGATGCGTCAGTGCTTGATGCGGTGGTTGTTTCGGGACGTACAGCACTGTCTGCAGTGGTGTCGCGCAGATCTGGATTGACGATTACCGGCGGTCGTTCGACATCCTTCGGCAACATATCGAGAGTAGGTGTGCCTTTGGTTCCAGCGACGGCAGCTGTTTCAATAACTCCTGGTGTTTCAATAATGCCTGGTGTTTCGATCACTCCTGGTGTTTCAGTCACCGCTGGTGCGACAACCTTGCTCTTGCTGCCTCTACCTTTGCCGGCTCCAGTGCCAACTTCTTTTCCGGCGTTGAACTTAGCCACCAGAGCTTCGAGAGACGCACCGAGGTCTCCACTATTCAAGTCATCCGCAAGCGGAGTTTCTAATGCTTTTGCGGGATCAACAACGACTTTTGATGGATCTTCAACAACCTTTGTTTGATCAACAACAACTTTTGTTGGGTCTCCAACAACTCCATCGGCTGGAGAGACTGAGTGCTTGACGCCATCTGGTCCGTCAGCGTCACCACCAGCCAAACCAAGACCTTCTCTAAGCTTCGGTGTTGGTGTCAGTCCATCTTTTACCGACGTAATCTGCGATTTCAGTGCATCATAACGAGATGGCAAGCCGTTTTCGCGAGGAGCGGTGAACCCGTGCACGGCACCGAAGCCGCCGCCGATTACTGACATTCCATAAACAGATTGTCCAAGCTCTTGCGCCGAAGCCAAATGTCCGGTCTTGGTCAACGAACCTGCTTCTGCACTGAACAAGCCTGCCGGAATTCCGGAAAGGACGCCATTCACAATTGGATTTTTCAAGAGAGGCAACAAGGCAGATCTTTCAATTGCCGACCCACCCAAGCTACGCAAGCCGAGGCTCGATCCGGTCAGAGTCATGAACGTGCCTGCACCAACCGCGCCTTGAGTTCCGCGATCGAGCAAGAAGCCACCCAGCCCGCCCGTATGATTCGTGTCACTGGGACGCAAGAACGCGTCGTAAGCGAAACCGGTCAGTCCAGCTTCCTTAATGCTCATCCCAAACGCCGCTTTAGTGGTCATCAAACTGGCGCCTTCAGCGGAAGTGCCAAGAGCGCCACGCACCCCCTTGCCAACCAACATGAAAGGCAGCAACATACCGACAGCGCTACCAACCTGTTGAGCATGCCAGTCGGCTGTTCCGAACTGAGCTTGCACAGGAGCACTTAAAAATTGAACTTTAGGTAAAAGTTTTGTACCGGCAACTTCGTCTACTATTTGAGTAACACCGCTGACCGGTTCTTGAATGGCGGTGTACAAAGCGGAATGCACCGCATCGCCGAGGATATCTGTGACACCCTTATGCTCTGCCGGTGGCTGTTTTGTCGGATTGCGAAGCTCGCTAGCTTCAGACATTATCTGGAACCTTATTCGCTGAAACGCCCATCGCCTGATCTATCATCTGATCGTGCGACAAGGGTACGATTAATTCTTACCCCGAACAATGGGGAATCTCCCATCGAAGACGGAAAAGACCACCTCTGCGGGCTTAAAGCTAGGACAAATGACCTCGGAATCTAAATCAGTAGCCATCATCGGCGGCGGTATCGCCGGACTCAGCCTGGCGTATTTCATCGGCGAGGACTGCGAAATCCTCGAAAAGTCCATGCAGTGCGGCGGTCTGTGCCGCAGCTTCGAGAAAGATGGACTGACTTACGACCTGGGTGGGCATGTCGTCTTCTCTTCGGACAAGGAAATCCTCAAACTAGACCTCGATCTGCTGAAAGGCAACGTGGGCTCACACGTTCGCAAAAATGCGGTCTGGTACAAAGATCGGCTCGTCAAGTATCCATTTGAGAACAATCTCGCCGCTCTGGACAAGGAAGACTTGTTCGACTGCCTCTGGTCGTTTTTGAACAATCCGCAGCGCCCTCAACGCAACTTCGAAGATTGGATGTACAACCAATTCGGACGCGGAATCACTGAGCGCTACTTGATTCCATACAATCAGAAGATTTGGAAACTGACACCACGCTCGATGGCAGCAGATTGGGTGGACAGAATTCCGAAACCGCCACCTGAAGACGTCCTCAAGTCCGCAGTGGGCATACCGACTGAAGGTAATCTCGAACAGTTGAACTTCTATTACCCAACCAGCGGCGGGTTTCAGGCACTTCCTGATGCAATTGAAAAGTCGGTGCGCGGCAAAATCACAAAGGGCTTCAACGTGCAGAGAGTTCGGAAGCGGGACGATAAGTGGATCGTCTCCGGACACTCAGGCGACCATGAATACGACCAGTTGGTCTCGACAATCCCCTTACCCTATCTGCTTTCAGTGCTCGACGAGGCGCCCGCGGCAGTAACTGCCGCGGCACGCGCACTTAAGCACAACTCGCTGCTGGTCGTCATGTTGGGCGTACGCAATCCTAACAATTCAGGGCAGTTCGGCATCTACTTTCCGCAAGAGCACTTGCTCTTCCATCGCGTCTGCTTTTACAATTTTTTCGGTCACCAGAATGAAGCGGGCGCCTCGCCTGTGGTGGCTGAAATTACCGCCAATGAGGGCGATTCGACCTGGTCGAAAACTGACACTCAGATCATCGACTCGGTGATTCAGGGTCTGAAGCAGGAAGGCTTTATCACTAGCCGCTCAGACGTGCTCACAACTGAGATCCGGCGCGTCAAACATGCCTATGTCGTCTACGATCTGGCACGCAGTCAGAATCTTCGCATCGTCAATGATTATCTGGATTCGATCGGGCTGCATCGCTGCGGACGTTTCGCCGAATTCCGCTATATAAATTCCGATGCGGTGATGCGTTCCGCCAAAAATCTGGCTGCAAAACTTGGGTATTAAAGGCAGCGCACTGATCTTGAGTGCCGTTAATCGCCGTTATATGGGCACTGAGAAGGAGTGGGCTCCATTTCAAATGCGTTTCACAATTGGTAAGATTGGAATTCAGAATCTGGACCTTATTACCCCTCATGCCGAAGATCTTAGTTGTCGAAGACGAACCCGACTTCTCCATGTTAATTGGGGAGTGGCTCAAGAACGAGCATCATGTAGTCGAAATAGTCGAAACCGGCGAAGACGCGCTCGATCGACTGAAATTCTACAAATACGACATCGTCATTTTGGACTGGATGCTGCCCGGTGTAAGCGGTTTGGATGTTTGCAAGAAGTACCGAGAACTCGGCGGCACGACACCGATTCTACTTTTGACCGCTAAGAAGCACGTTGATGAGAAGGAAGCTGGGCTTGATGCCGGCGCCGACGACTACCTGACCAAGCCTTTCGAGATGAAAGAGCTGTCGGCCCGAATCCGTGCTCTGTTACGCAGACCGGTGGCTTTAACCGGGTCGGTTTTGCAGGTGGGCGACCTTTCGCTCGAGCCAACCAGTTTCAAGGTCAGCCGCAACGGCAAAGAAATCAACTTATTGCCCAAGGAATTCGCCCTGCTTGAATTCCTGATGCGCCACCCCAACCAAGTTTTCAGCGCTGAAGCCCTACTGGACCGGGTTTGGTCGTCTGATTCCGAGTCATCGCCCGAAACCATCCGCACGTATATAAAAAGATTGCGGAAGAAAATCGACCAACAGGGTGAACAATCCATGTTGTCAACCGTTCACGGCGTAGGATACAAGCTGGATGGGCTTCCCTAGAAATTTTTGACCGATTTCGACTTTCCACGTTTTTGCCACAAACGTATCGTATGCTCTCAAGCAAAGAGAGCGTTGATTTTTGAGGGCGTACCAAATGAGCAAGCATACTTCGCAAAGTGATTTCCAACGCATCAGCTTGAAAGAGCTTCAATGCATTGCTAAACCACAACAGAAAGAAGTTGACTTGGTCGGGTCGTACAACAAGTTCATCACGAACACCCTGGGTCATCTCCGCACTCTATTGACCATTCGCTCTGTCAACGAACCACAAGTGATGATGTTCGAGGCAAGCGACGATTAGTCTTCTCCACACAATTTAATAGTCAGTGGAAGACAAAGTTTTTCTACGAAGGGGCGGGCTCAGTGAAAACTGAGCCCGCTGGGGTTCTACACACTTTCATTCAAAGATTCACACACTATATACGGTGCCACCCATAAGGGATAAACATCGAGGCACCGCCCACGGTTATCGACATAAAAGCTAACTTGACATAAGATGGAAATGTATACATCCTTCTAGTAGGAATTGCCGGAGGGTTGCGCCATCGAATCGTTTGACTTACTTGAGTTTCAACAACGCGCCCGAGACTTATGCGATCCCAAAAAACTCTTCGAGCTTTGGGAAGACATTTGCGCACGTTATGAAAGACACGAAATAGGCACCTACGAAGTTGACGAGATGAAAGAAGTGATCTGGCCTAGTCTGCAGGCGCTCGCGTCATTGCGCCGGAGTGTCAATGAAACACCTCCGGCACAGACGGAACAGATTCGCCGACTAGCTTAAGGTTCAGCTTGCAAGTGGGCTTCGATGAACCAGAGACGCAAGTCAGTGGTTCTAGAGATCTGTGTGTACAGGTCAGCTGTGTCTTTGTCGAGTTCTTCGGTCTTATCGATGCCGGCGCGGACGTGCTTGCCGTAAGCAGCAAGACGTTCGGCCACAGCGATCAAATGCTCTTTACCGTTTACAGCATCCAATGGATACTCAGGCAATGGCGTGCTGTTTGCAGCCATGCGGATGGTGCCATGGGCAGTGCTGCCAATTGATGTGATTCGCTCAGCAACCAAGTCGATGTACTCATAGAGTTCGCCTGCAACTTGATCGAAAAGTAAGTGCAATTGATAGAAGTCTTTGCCCTTAACATTCCAGTGCGCTTGCTTAACTTGCGACCAGACGTCAAGTGTGGCTGCCAATGTTTCGTTCAAGAGTTCGCTCATTTCTTTGCGAGTCGCTTCTGGCAAATCGATACGCGATTTGAAGAGCTTCGGAGCAGTTTTAGTGGATGTGTTCGCCATTTCATAAACCTCACGGGGTGGCAGCCGCCTCATTGGAAACTCAACAGAATTTCGCGCGGACGCCGACCTATATACAGAAGGTGTAGTTTACTCTTCATGACACAACGATTCCTTAAGCGCCGCAGCACCCTGGTTGCTCGACCATCACCAGTTGAACTCCATAATTCTGGTAAGCGCCACCCGGTAGCACCATATACGGCACCACCTCTTTCCTAGTAATGGACGGATTGACTGATCATCGCTCCCACACTTCTATGGGCAAGCGTGCCGCGAAGATTGCTCGAAGCACGAAATCGATCGGCGCCGTGATAGTCTCCGGCATAACTGAGCACAGCCTGAGTCTTTGTTTCAGCACGATAGTTACCTTCAGAAGGCTCTTGCTTGATCAAATGCGCTGACGGTGGCGCTGGCCGCGGAACAAAATCCGCATGAGTTGCAAGTTTTCCAGTCGAGTGACC
>JBBQFO010000092.1:0-17974 GCA_038322035.1 Candidatus Obscuribacterales bacterium | reverse complement strand
AGCTCCGCAAGCTGCCGAAGCTCCGAAGTCCGCCGAAACTCCGCCAGCACCCGAAACTCCACCAGTCGCCGAGACTTCTCCAGCCGCTGAATTAGCTCCCTCGCCGCCCGAAGCTCAAGCCGAAGCTCCTGCGGATTCGCCGAAGAAGGCGATCGATAAGTTGAAGCCGACCAAACCACACACAGAGACTCAGGATCTGCCTGTGTTTAAGCTCGAAGACTTTGCCGAAAGCTTGGCGCCTGAACCTGATATAGAGCTCATTGATGAACCTGAGCCACCGAAAGCAAAGGTAGAAGGCACCATATACGATATCAGCGATGTTGATGTCGAAGATAAACCTGCTGGGCAAAAAGAACCCGGCGGTGAGTAGGTGCTAGATGAGTGCTGACAGAATAATCGGTATTGATTTAGGTACTACATATTCGTGCGTAGCGATTATGGAGGCCGGTAAACCAGTTATCATCGAAAACTCCGAAGGTGCTCGCACTACGCCATCGGTGGTCGCGTTCACGCGCGGTGGAGAGCGATTGGTTGGACAGCTGGGCAAGCGTCAGGCCGTTACTAATCCTTCTCGTACGATTCAGTCGATCAAGCGCGAGATGGGTTCCAACTACAGAGTCACCATAGAAGGTATATCTCATAGTCCTGAACAAATCTCTGCCATGATTTTGCAGAAAATGAAAGCAGACACCGAATCTTATCTCGGTGAAAAAATCTCGCGTGCCGTCATAACAGTGCCTGCATATTTCAATGATTCGCAAAGGCAAGCGACTCGTGACGCCGGTCAAATTGCCGGTCTCAACGTCATGCGCATTATCAACGAGCCAACTGCATCAGCATTAGCTTACGGTCTGAACAAGCTCGACGAGCATGCCACCATTTTGATCTTTGATCTTGGTGGTGGCACATTCGATGTCAGCATCCTCGAAATCACTGACGGCGTTTTTGAAGTTAAAGCGACGAGTGGAAATAATCGGCTCGGTGGCGATGATTTCGATCAATGCATCATCGATTGGCTCGTATCAGAGTTCTTGACGCAGACTGGTATCGACCTGGCCAACGATTTGATGGCTACGCAGCGATTGAAAGAGACTGCCGAAAAGACGAAGATCGAACTTTCCACGGCCATGCTGAGCGAAGTGCATCTTCCTTTTCTGACGGCCGATGATAGCGGACCAAAGCATTTGGAAACCGTTCTCAGTCGCGCAAAATTCAATGAACTGACTGCTCATTTAGTAGAGGCAACCCTGGGACCGCTTCATCAAGCGCTGGAAGATTCTGAACTGAATCCCGAGCAGATCGAGCACATCATCCTTGTCGGTGGCTCAACTCGAATTCCAGCAGTGCAAGATGCTATTCGACGTTTTTTCAACAAAGAGCCTTCTAAATCCGTCAATCCAGATGAAGCTGTGGCGCTCGGTGCCGCTATCCAAGCCTCAATCTTGGCCGGTGAAGTGCAAGATGTATTGTTGCTTGACGTCATACCGCTTTCGCTGGGAATCGAAACTGCAGGTGGTTTGTTCACACGAATTATCGAGCGTAATACGACCATTCCAACAAGCCGCACGATGACTTTCACGACTACCGAAAATGGTCAAACATCCGTGGAAGTCCACGTTCTACAAGGTGAGCGCGAACTTGCTAGCGCTAACAAGTCCCTTGCTAAATTTCACTTAGCCGGTATTCCTGCAGCACCACGGTCGGTGCCCAAGATCGAAGTAACTTTCGACATCGACGCTGACGGAATTGTGCACTGTAGTGCTCGCGACTATGGTTCAGGCATCAAACATTCGATCACGATTCAGCGCAGCACGGGACTGAGCCCTGATGAGGTCGAGTCATATCAAAGAGAGGCAGAAGAGTTTGCTGAGCAAGACAAAGTTGTCAAAGACGAAATAACCGCCAAAATTCGAGCTGAAGGCTTGGTGGCAGAGTCGAAACGCACCATTGAAAAATATGGCGAGCGAGTTGAGAAAAATTTCGTAGAAAAAGTTAGCCGCGCTTCTGAATTGGTTGTAGAGGCACTAGAGAAGGGCAATCCGGATGAAATCAAATCGGCAACTGCCGGTCTGGATGTTGCTTTGATGGAGCTGGGAAGCGCTATTCACTCTGGTAATCGCGGTGGCACTCCGAGTGCTAAGAAAAGAACGCTTACCCCTGAAAGCGGTCCGATCGAGTTAGGTGAGGTGGCGCGGCAGAAGTTGGAGACCACTGTAAACCCCGAGTGATGCCCGGTAATCCAGGATAGCCTATGCAGCAAGCTGCCCGGCATGATCCTAGGATAGCCTGTGCAGCAAGCTGCCCGGCATGATGCTATAGTTCTTTGAGTCGCATCAATTAGCGCGGCATGCACACTCGTCTGTACCTCTGAAGGTATCCCTTTGGCTACTATGGCAAAACGAGATTATTACGAAGTGCTCGGCCTCTCAAAGAATGCCAGCCCTGAGGAAATCAAGAAAAATTTTCGCAACAAGGCACGTGACCTGCATCCGGATAACAAGGATAGTGGTGATGAAGCTGCCTTTAAGGAACTAGCTGAAGCTTACGAGATTCTCTCTGATGAGCAGAAACGCGCTAGCTATGACCGCTATGGGCACGAAGGTGTAAAGAACCAGTCACGTGGCTTTGATAACGTTGACTTCAGTTCGATGGCTGGTTTTGGAATCGATGATTTCATCGAATTCTTCTTTGGTGGCGGCATGCGCACCGGTGGTGGACGCAGAGGTGGACCAGAGCAAGGCTCTCATCTCAAATATGACCTAGAGATTGAGTTTCTTGAAGCAGTATTCGGTACTGAAAAGAAAATAAATATTCGCCGTCTCGAGGACTGTGCAACCTGCGAAGGATCTGGTGCGGCGCCCGGCAGTAACCCTGTCACGTGTGTTGCATGCGCTGGTATGGGACAAGTGCAGCAAGTCGTGAACAGCTGGTTTGGTCAGACTATGCGCGTTATCGAGTGTCCGACCTGTCATGGTAGCGGACAGAAAATCGACAAGCCCTGTCGTGATTGCAAAGGCGAAGCACTAGTACGAACGAGTCGCGAATTCCAGTTGAAAGTTCCAGCTGGAATAGAGGCCGGTTCAAGACTTCGCCTTACCTCTGCTGGAGACAAAGGTAGACGTGGAGGCACTTTCGGCGACCTGTTCGTGATCATTCATGTGAAGGAACACAAACAATTTATTCGAGACGGAGAGACTATCCATTTGCGACTGCCGATCAGCTTTTCCATGGCTGCTCTTGGTGGCGAGATGATGGTGCCAACGGTAGACGGACCAAGGCAATTGAAAATTGCTGCCGGCATTCAACACGGCACCACTCAAATGATGCGCGAGCTGGGCGTTCCTAGATTCAACAATCCTTCGCGACGCGGCGACCAAATCGTGCATTTAGTCGTAGAGACGCCAACGAAACTTACATCCGAAGAAAAGAAACTATTGGAACAACTGGCTGAGTTGCGCAGTGAAAGACGGCATCTCTCGCCCGAAGAACTAGCAGAGATCGAGCAGCGAAAAGAGACGGCAGCCAAGGACGCGGCCGCTGCGACCGCTGCTAAAGCCGGTGCTGCTGCGAAAGGCAAGAGTAGTAAAAAAGAAGAAGAAAAGGAAGACGGTTCAATCATCGATAAAATTGTCGATGCTTTTCGTCCGAAGAATGGTGACGAGGCAAAGTAGATGAAGCAATTCATCAACTTTTCTCTTTGTGTGCTCCTTTTGTTCTCTCTCTTTGCGGGTTGTCTTCAGCCAGTGCAAGCGACAAGGCTATCAGCTGAGTTGAAAACTGCAGTCGTGGCAGAATTTCCAGAGTCCAAAATTCGTCTGGATGGTGCCATCGAAACTAAAGCTGGGCAGCTGTACTTGCCGCTCATGCCGCAGGCGCCGAAAGTCCCCGCTGACAAAACCAAGCCAGCCGCTAACTCAAAACCTGCAAATACCACCAAGTCGTCATCCTCCGCGCCGTCTACGACTGCTGTACCAGCTGCGCCCATACAGCTTCGCGACAAGTTCCCTGAGACTGAATTACCCGATGCATTATTCTTCTCAAACGGATGGTGCTATCTGCGTGTGATCAAAAAGGGTGCTGTAAAAACGACAATCAACTCAAGTGCCTTGTCGGAGAAATTGCGCACTCAATTATTTGCCTGCAGATTCGTTCCAGATCTGATTGTGCCGGACAACTTTTCCCTGGTCAAAGCGATGAAGCCACTGGCGGGAGACCTTGCCATAGCTATCTTGCCGGAGGCTCTTGCCAAGCCAAAGACTTCGGGGACAATAGTAGCTCCACCTAAAAAGGCAGCGGCTCAGACCAAGTCCATCGAAGCCACCGGCCATGGTGCCGTTTTTGTTTGTTCGCCTGGCACCGGTAAAATTACAATGCTAGATGATAAAACTCTGGAGAAGTTGACTGAATTCCCAACAGAAGGCACTCCTGCAGGTATGACTGTTGCTGAAGGGCGCTTGTACATTGCCGATCAAGGCAAGAGTCGAATTCTCATTCTGGATCCTAAGAAGCGTCAATTCCTTGGGCAGATTGATTTAACTCCTAAATGCGCTCCCAAAGGATTGGCTTCTCTACCAAACGGCAAGTTGATTTATGCGTCGGAGAGTGCGGCTGGAAACATTGACGTGATCGAGACGGAAACCGGCAAGGTATTGCTCAAGACTAAGGTTCTGGCTGGTCCCAGCAAGGTTGTGATGGCGCCAAACGGTAACATGATTGTTGTCTTGAATCCTCCGTCCGGGCAGGCAACTTTGATTACCACCAATAATCAAAAAGTGTTTGGTGTAGTTAAGGTTGGTGCCAATCCGAATGCAGTCGTGTTCAGCAAAGACAGCGCCTTTGCTTACGTTTCGAACCGGGTTTCGAATACCGTGACAATTATCGATTTAGCCAAACGTCAGGCTGTAGGCAATCTTGAGACCGGCGCGGGACCGACTGGGCTTGCGTTAACCAACGATGGGGAAAGATTATTGGTTGCAAACGCCAAGGATAATTCGATCAGTGTTTTTGATATAGCTAAGCGCACTAAGCTGCAAGATGTAAGACTGCCTCTAGATGTCGACTTTCCCAGTGCCCTATTTCTCATGCCTGATGGGGAGCATCTTCTGGTATCAAGCGCTTCCACGGACGCACTCGGTATCCTCAACGTTGCGAAGTTGGAGTTTGAAAGGCAACCTGTAATTGGGCATACGAGTGATGAGATGCTTTGGTTGTCGCTAGACTAACTAGAGCTTGTATAATAGGTCGCGTTGTCAATTGAAGAATATGAAGCTCAGCCAGCAGAGCCCGCCTTGATAAATATGCTTAAGTCAAAACAGTCAAAGTCATTCGTCTCAACCTTTTCCGGAGTTGTGGTTGTTTCATTTATGGCGATCTTCGTCCCCTTTGTTTGCTGCATTCCCGTCGGGGCCGATCGCATTATTCCGTTTTCCGATGACTGGTTCAACCGGCAGAACGACTGGACTATTTACGTGGGCTTGAGCCCGATGGATAAATATTTGAAATATCGGGGATCTGAGATGACTCCGGTAATGCGTATTCCGATTGAGTACAGATACTCACCAAATCGAAATTTCCGCAAAAGTTATCCGTTGGAACGGCAGAAGTACGAAGAGATTTGGTATCACGATGGAAAAGCCGTGGGGCTGAAGCGCTACACACAATTGATGTTGAGTTCGGACGAGCAGGGTGCGCTCTACATCACGCCCAATCCCAAAAACGGCGAAAACATACGCGAGTTGACTAACGCCATGGTTCGACTGGTGCTTGATATTTACGCCAGACGAACCATTCTCGCCACGATTGTGGTGCCTCAAGAGTATTTTGAAAACTTCGCCGGTGAGTTGGCACAGTACAATTTTTTCAAGTTAACGGTTGTCTATCCAGGTGGACCGGGAAACAATATGTCGATTCATTTGGTATCCCAACCACAGGGCACTGAGCGATATTTCTATTATGACGATGCCGGTCGGCGATAGATTCTCTAGATCGGTTGATCTGGGCCGATCAGAATCTCAGCAAGCTCTGATCTTGCAGGTCTGGGAAAGCTGATGGGATAGGCTGCGCGCCGTTTGTTTGCGCAGTTGATCCAATTTGCACAGTCTGATTTCCCTCGTGCATTTTGACGTCCATCCGGCCCACCACTTGCACCGCAGTTGGTATCTGATCGAAAGAATGTTTGACGGCTTTGCCATTTTCGAAAAACAAGTTTCCGTATCTGAAGACTTCCGGATTTGCCAGACGTGCTGGCGCTATCAGCCTTTCGACTGGTGCTGGCAGTGATGTGATTTTGAAGTCGAGATTGTTGTCCGGCGCAGGTAGTTTGGCGTTTATGTTTCCCCTGTACAAGTTGCTGCCGGGCTGAATATATTTTGCTCGTTTGTCGTCTTCATTCAAGTCTTCATATATTTCGGTGTGTTCCACATTTGACTGTACGTCTTTGAGTGAGCCCCCATTGACTTGGAACACTTGCAGCGCATAGGTCTTCCACCAGGGTAGCTGGAAAGACGTCGTATTTTGTGTGTGCATATTATAGCGTTCGACAATGTCTCGAATTGCATTCTGTTCTAAGGTGATTTGAGTTTTCCGTTCTCTGTCAATTGCCACGGAGCCCGATGAAGCCTCGTCTAGGAGCTGTTGGGCGAGCGGTGAACAGAAGGAGAGGAAAGAGTTGTTGGTTGTGTTTGCCGTCAGTCTTGATGCGTAACAGAGCTCTCGATTCCGCACCACTAAATTGTTGATCTGACCGATGCGATCGTCCTCATTCATGCATTTTGAAATCGCAAGAGCTAGTTTGTCAGCCTCAGTTTGTCCCCGTTTTTGTTCGGAGAGCAGTAGGTAAAAGGCGAATCCGATCATGCACGTAGTCAGCAATAAGCCCACGCAAAGCATTGTCATCGTCAACATGCTGCCGCTTTGTCTGCGACGGGCGCGTTTAAGTGCATTGACTGTTGTTCGAGAGATCTTGGTTTTTTCGGCTAGCATGGGCCACATCTTACCAAATTGGGCAACTGTTCATCGGTGAAGGTTGCCAATCACTAAGCTGATTTCACCCAGGCACTAAACCTGAGCTTCGTATTGGTTGTGTACCTTGTTCAAGAATCGCGTGATACTTGATTGATAGAGCAGTTCGACTGTACCAACTGGACCGTTTCTTTGTTTGGCGATGATAATTTCAGCTTCGCCGCGCTTGTCGCTTTCTGGATTGTAGTATTCGTCCCGATAAATGAACATTACGATGTCTGCGTCTTGCTCGATACTGCCTGATTCTCTCAAGTCTGAAAGCATCGGTCGTTTGTTCTGTCTGGCTTCAACCGCGCGTGATAGCTGAGATAGTGCGACAACAGGAACCGAAAGTTCACGTGCCAGCTGCTTCAAACTTCTGGAAATTTCCGATACTTCTTGAACGCGGTTGTCTGTTGCTTTTCGACCTTGCATGAGCTGGATGTAGTCGATGATGATCAGTCCCAATCCTTTCATTTCGCTTTTTAGTCGTCGACATTTCGCGCGAATTTCCAGTGTATTGAGCATGGCTGAGTCGTCGATAAAGACAGGTGATTCGCCGAGTTTGCCCATAGCTGTGGCAAGATGCGTCCAGTCATTGGTATGCATGTGACCGGTGCGCAATCTGTTGGCGTCAATTTGCGCTTCTGCGCACAGCATTCTTTGCACCAGTTGTTCTTTGGACATTTCAAGACTGAATATGGCAACAGGAACATTAGATTCAACAGCGGCAGCGTGAGCCAAGTTCAATACGAACGCAGTCTTTCCCATCGATGGTCGAGCGGCAATAATTACCAGGTCTGATTTTTGAAATCCTGATGTCATTGCATCAAGATCGTAGAAACCAGTTGGCACTCCTGACAGCACATCACGGTTTTCATAGCGTTTTTCGATGGAAGCGAACGAATCTTCGACGACGTGTTTGATATGCACCAGTTGTTGCATATTGCGTTTTTGAGCTAAACCGAAAACTAGATGTTCAGCTTTGTCCAGCGCTACTTCAGCGTCTGTTTCTTCATAGCAATAGCCGACAATTTCAGTGCCAGCTTTAATCAAATGGCGGAGCAGAGCTTTTTGTTGAACTGTCTTGGCGTAGTATTCGAGATTGGCAGTAGTAGCGACGGCCAGTGACAAATCCGTGATGTATTGGCGACCGCCGACGTTGTCTAGCTTGCCTTCGTCTTTCAAATACTGGGACAAAGTAATAATGTCGATTGGTTCGCTTTTCTCGTACAGGTCCACCATGGCGGCATAGATCACCTGGTGAGCTTTGCGATAGAACGACTCAGCTTCTACGAGGTCGACAATGCGCGTCATGCCGTCGCTGCTGACCAGGAGGGCGCCGAGAACAGCCTGTTCCGCGTCCAGAGACTGAGGAGGTAACCGCTCTGTGCCGGATTCTGTAGGTAGCTCTGAGTTCATCATATTCCTATAAACGTAATTCACGAGAAATTAGTTCAAATTGACCGACGGTCGTTTGTATATACGACAGCGGCCAATTTGGATATCGATCCATGCGTTTCTTCAGCTGGAAGTGCGCATGGCGACTGGATATTCAGTTGTTTTGGTACTTATAGAATAGTGGATCGAGCCTTCTCGTGCTCTAAAAAGAAAATAGGCTTTCTCGATAAATTTATCCGAGGATAGGCTATGCAGCAAGCTGCCCGCCATGATCCGAGGATAGGCTATGCAGCAAGCTGGGATGACGAATTTAACCGTCATCCCTTTGGATCTCTATGGAGTTAGTCCTCAGTCGTCTTCAAGCGATGAAGTGTCGCCTGTAGGTAACCCGAGTTCCCATGCTTTGAGCAAGCGTCTCATGATTTTGCCGGAGCGAGTCTTCGGCAAAGTATCCTTCACCTCGATCTCACGTGGATAGGCATGAGCAGCTAATTGGCGTTTGGTGAACTCTTTGATTTCTTCCAACAGTTCGTCGGTCTGCACAACGCCGTTTCCGAGCACGATAAACGCTTTGATGATTTCGCCGCGTTCTGCGTCAGGTTTTCCGATAACGCCAGCTTCGACAACTGCAGGATGTTCGATCAAAGCCGATTCGACTTCGAACGGACCAACGCGGTGTCCGGCTGTATTGATCACATCGTCCGCGCGTCCAATAAACCAGAAGAATCCTTCTTCGTCTTTCAGTGCGTTATCTCCGCTGAAATACCACCCTGGAATCTTGAAGTACTCTTTGAATTTTTCTTCGTTGCGCCAGACTTCGCGAAGCATGGCTGGCCAACCTGGGCGAACAACTAGTTTCCCTTCTTTGCCGGCTTCCAGTTCTTCGCCATCGTCATCGACGATTGCTGCATAAACGCCAGGCAACGGTTTGCCCATTGATCCAGGTTTGATCGGATTGCATGGCAAATTGACGATAAGTTGCATGCCAGTCTCTGTTTGCCACCATGTGTCGTGGATTGGCAAACCATAGACCTTATGTCCCCAGCGCAGGACTTCTGGATTGAGTGGTTCTCCGACGCTGACGATGTGTCGCAAGCTTTCTAGGCTGTGTGCATAAACTACTTCATCGCCGCCTTTCATCAGCATTCGCAGAGCTGTTGGCGCTGTGTACCAGACAGTAACTTTCAATCTGTCGATCAATTTGTACCAGCTGGCGGCATCGAATCTTCCTTCGTAACTGACGACTGAAGCGCCAAGCGACCACGGACCGAAGATACCGTATACGGTGCCAGTTACCCAGCCTGGATCGGCTGTGCACCAGTAGATGTCGTCATCGCGCAAATCCAGAACCCACTTGGTAGTTATGTGGTGCCCGACGATGTCGTTATGAACATGCACCACTCCTTTCGGTTTTCCCGTTGTGCCGGAAGTGTAAAGCAAATAAAGCGGATCTTCTGGATCCATTTGAGCGCATTGCAGCTTGTCGGATTCGCCTTCTACAAGCTCTTCGTAAGTGAACTCACGCTCGCCGAGCGTTGATTTGTCGCCACCAACAACGATTACGTATTCGAGATCTGGGAGCTGGCTTCTGATTGCATCAAGTTTTGGTTTGAGCTGCGGATTGGTGATGATGATTGTTGCTTCGCTATCGACAAGGCGGTCGCGCAGGGCATCCGGTCCAAATGCTGAGAAGAGCGGTCCGGCAATTGCTCCGACTTTTGCAATAGCGACCGTTGTTGTATACAGTTCAGGAACACGAGGAAGAAAGACGAAAACGCGATCGCCTCGTTTTACGCCCAATTTCATCAAGGCATTGCCCATTTTGTTTGATTGTTCGTAGATATCTTGAAATGTCAGTTTGTCGATTTTATTGTTCGCACCGACTGAATAGAGCGCGACTTTGTTTCTGCGTCCATCGTGCATATGGCGGTCTACCGCATTGTAAGCAGCATTGATTTTTCCGCCAGCAAAGTAAGAAATCTCTTTTTTTGCATCGTCCCAATTGAAGGTGGCGTATTCCTGCTCATAGTTTTCGAGGTTGGCGCGAGGCGCAGGTTTCTTGATCAACTCAGCACGGCCCGGAACAACTTTGCTGCTCGCTTCTCCATTAGCCCCTTGTGGTGCTGGAGTATCCTTCTTGTGGGCTTTCGCAGGCTTATCAACCAGTTTCATCATTACCTCCATCGCAGCCCTTCCAGGCTTGAGAGCAGTAAACCAGAGATCTCCGGAGCATCCAAAGCCCTGCTTGTGATGGCAGGGTCTGAGGTGTGTGCGTGAGCCCAATAGTGTAACCTTTTTTGTGAAGTTCGTGGGCGTGCTAGGCTAATTCAGCCTAATTTGAGGTTTGATTCTGTGTCTTCCAGCATTTTGACGATGGAGACGAAGTGTCCGTTCGGCGATTGCCTGAACGTTTTTTCGATTTTATTGCCGAGCGAAGATCCAAAAGCTTCTCGACCGGTTATAGGTGTATGTCCAGTCTGCAAGCGGCAAGCTAGCTTCAAACCGTTGTCGGTTATCTCTAAACTAGAGCGCAACGTCGGTCAGCAATCTGGGCAACAATTGCCAGCAATTGCCGCGCTCTCGGTGTTGGTTGAAGATGTGCGCAGCTTGTGGAATGTCGGGTCTATCTTCCGCACTGCCGATGGCGCTGGATTTCACGAACTGCATTTGTCTGGCATTACTGGATGTCCTCCGCGAAAGGAGATAGCAAAGACAAGTCTGGGAGCCGAAGATCATCTGTCCTGGAAGTATTATTTGAGTGCTGTCGATGTAATTCCGCAGCTAAAAGCTGATGGAGTCCTAATTGTCGGTCTTGAGCGAAACTCAGAAAGTATTGATCTCAAGCGAGCATTAGAGCAGAGTCGACTGCGTACGCCGCTCTGTTTAGTTGTTGGTAATGAGGTAACCGGTCTGTCAGTCGAGTCATTGCAAATGTGCGATGTGGTCTGTCATTTGCCGATGCGAGGATTCAAAGAATCGCTCAACGTCGCCGTCGCCTTCGGCATTGCCTCTTATTTGTTGTCATCATCCTTTGTCAACGAGCGCGTTGAGACTGTGAGCGAAAGCACAACTTCGCCTGCTCATTAGTGTGCTTTCCTAGATCGAATCGTTCTAGTTCGCTACGATCCCACTACAACTTCAGGGGGAATGCTATGACGCTTGACTGGATTTACCACCGCAATGGATGCGTGACTTGTGCAAGAGCGCAAGATTTTTTGACTCGAAAAAAAGTAAAAGCGACAACCACTGTTGATGCGAAGAAAACTCGTATCGGACCAGATGAAGCTGTGGCCATGGCTCGCAAGTTCGACGAGATTTATGCCAGCAAAGGTACGAAGCTTGTGCATTTGGATTTGAAGAAAGAGAAAGTCGACGATGAGCAGTTGAAGGGATTGATCATCGGACCATCCGGCAATCTACGCGCTCCGACTTTGCAGGTCGGAAAGATTTTGCTGATTGGGTTTAACGAAGAGAGTTATTCCAAAGTATTGAAGTAGCCTGCTTAGCCTGTTAGTTGTTCGCAAACAGCGCTAGATATTCTAGTCTTTCTGATGGACTGAGAAACGATGCGTTGATTGAATTCATTGCTAACGTTTTTAAATCCTCTTGCTTGAGGTCTAGAGCCTCTGAGATGCTTCTGAAATTCTCGCCGATGTATCCGCCAAAGTAGGCAGGATCGTCAGAGTTTATCGTTGCCTTTAAACCAGCATCCAACATTTTTTTGACATTGTGGTCCTTCATTTGGTCAAAGACTCGCAGTTTTATGTTTGATAGAGGACACACCGTCAGTGGTATCGCCGATTCAACCAAATGTTGAACGAGTTTTGCATCTTCCATGCTTCTTACGCCATGATCGATTCGTTTCACTTTCAAGATATTGAGAGCTTCCCAAACGTATTCAGCAGGTCCTTCTTCCCCTGCATGTGCAGTCGCTTCAAAGCCAGCAGCTCGAGCTTTTGCAAACACATCCACAAACTTTGATGGCGGGTTGCCGCGCTCAGCC
Source organism: Candidatus Obscuribacterales bacterium (assembly GCA_038322035.1). Classification (GTDB taxonomy): domain Bacteria; phylum Cyanobacteriota; class Vampirovibrionia; order Obscuribacterales; family Obscuribacteraceae; genus PALSA-1081. Next base: position 5,571 of record JBBQFO010000092.1, on the reverse strand, counting down.
GAATCTAGTCCCACGGCAACAATTCGCTCTCCAAACGGGATCGCTTGATCGAGTATTTCCATGGCAGATTCGGCGCTCAGGTCGCGCAGAAAGCACATGATCATTTTGCTAGTGATACCAAAATTCTTCTTACTGTCTTTGACGGCTGCCCAGAGCCCGTCAATCACTGTTCTGAACGGAACGCCCCGTTGCGTGTGTGCTTGCGGATCGAAAAAAATTTCCGCATGCACCACATTGTGTTTGCTGGCTTTTTCGAAGTACGCGTTTGCTAACTCGGCGAAATCTTCTTCGGTTCTGAGTACATTCATGCACGCGTAATACAAATTCAGAAAGGACTGCAGGTCAGTAAACTGATACGCCTCACGCAAAGACTCAACCGACACATATGGCAGCTTTATCTTATTGCGGTCAGCCATCTTAAAAATTAGTTCTGGCTCGAATGTACCTTCTATATGAAGATGCAGTTCAGCCTTTGGCAAGTTGGCGATAAATTTGTCAATCATCTGCGCACACCCGAATGGTAAACGCTAAGAGGTTAGCAGGTAGAAGTGATTTCTGGATTGAACCGATGTCGGTTGAGTTTTGGAAGTGATTTCCAGATTGAACCGATGTCGGTTGAGTTTTGGAAGTGATTTCCAGTTGAACCGATGTCGGTTCAGTTTTGAGAAGGCAAAAAAGGCGCCCAGGGCGCCTTTCAGAACTTATAACAATTGCTGACTACACGAGGTCTGGATCTTGAAAGTGCGAATCGTCTGTGAGGAAGCCCAGGCATAGTCCGAATACCGCTCCGACTACCAAGCCCCAGGCGGCGCCTTCTCTGAAACCAAAATATGGAGCAACGCTGACCGGCAGTGGCCAGTACTGAATGATTTTAAAACTAAGTCCGCTTACGATAGCTCCGGCTATGCCAATCACGACCATGGCTGCGCTTGGCAGTCCGATTCCGTTTTTGACCTTTTCCTTCTTAACCATGAAAGCTCATCCTCTTTGAATGCCGATTAGTTGCCTGGATTGATTAAGCAAAACACAGGTAGATCCAAACTTTGCTGAGCCGAAGTATACCATCTAGAAACCCGAAGTTTGGATGGATATGCTGCCTGGCCAGCGATACGCAATTAAAAAATACGTTGGACTTTAGTCGTTCAGCTGTGCACGTTTGTGGTGCTCAGCAAGGAGCATGCCAACGCCCGCCACTGTTTTTGCATCTCGAACTTTGCCGTCTAGCACTAGTTGCCAAGCGTCTTCAATCTTGAGTACGATAACTTCTGTTTCTTCGTCGTCGTCGAGATCCTTGCTGACGATCTCGACGCTGGAGGCATGAAACATGTAGAGCATCTCGTTACAGAAGCCCGGAGCTGTGTACATTCTCGATAATTCGCGCCAGTTTTTGGCCAGGTAGCCGGTCTCTTCAGTCAATTCTCTTTGAGCTGCGTGCAGTGGTTGTTCTCCACTCTCGATGCGACCGGCCGGCAGTTCTAGCAAGTCCTCATCCACCGAGTAGCGGTACTGTCTGATCAGCACCACTTCCTCATCTGTCGGTTGACAGGCGATGACGACGCCACCGTTGTGTTCTATCAGTTCTCGAGTGGTCTCCTGTCCGTTTTCAAGGCGAACAGTGTCGACTCTAAAGTTGACAATATCGCCCTCATAAATTCGCTTGCTTTCGACTTTGTGAGCGACTTTGAAGACTGGCACAGGGAACTCCGATTGATGTAGGTCGAGCAATCATCCTAACAGGTATGATCTGAGGCAACTCATTTGGTATCGCAGTTTCAAGACATGTGTTGATGGATTATTCTCAGTGCCTCTCGTACATCGAGAGCTTGTCACCAACTTTAGAAAAACCTGGTCTGGCGCGTATTGCCGCGTTTATGGCTTGTCATGGAAATTGGCAGAATCAATATGATGTCATTCATGTCGGAGGCACCAACGGCAAAGGCTCAACTGTCGCGCTTGTAGATAGCATTGCCAGAGCTTCCAGGCTCAAAGTTGGGCGATTTACCGGACCGCATTTGCTTCGCTGGAATGAGCGCTTTCACGTCGATGGTAAGCCAATCTCCGATGCGGAATTTGCGAGAATCGGTACTTATATTAGGCAACTTTCTGAGCAGTTTGGACGGGATAACCCTGAAATAGGACCGTTGACGTGGTTCGAATTTCTAACTTCTATTGCCTTTTATTGGTTCGCTGAAAACAAAGTTGATCTCGCTGTTGTCGAAGTTGGCTTGGGTGGACGGTTTGATGCAACAAACATTGTTGAAAAAGTTTTAGTAAGTGTGATCACGAATATTGATTTGGATCACACTCATATACTGGGCAACAGCGTCGAAGAGATTGCTTTTGAAAAGTCCGGCATCATTAAGGCTGGTGTTCCTGTGATATCCGCCGCTGTAGGAGTCGCTCTTGATGTTATCCGCGAAAGAAGTAACCAACTCGGATGCCAGTTATTTGCTGTATCGCAGCACCAGGATGGCGCTCTGGGTGAGAAAATCCAGCACGACTTTGCAATGTACAAAGAGTCGCTTGCGTTGGTCGGCTCTTACCAGCGGACGAATGCATTGCTAGCCGTTGCGGCTTTCCATATCAGTGGCTTAGCCGAGCGGGTGAAGCAAGATTCAGCTGAAATCATTCGCCTTGGTTTTGAAAGTGCTTATTGGCCGGGACGGTTGCAGCTAGTTGGCGACGAACGGATTATTTTGGATGGTGCCCACAATCCAGCTGGGGCGCTAGCCTTGAGGTCGGCGCTGGATCGACTGCATCCCAATGCGCAATTTCAGTTTGTAATAGGTTGTTTTGAGAACAAAAACGCCAGGCAAATTGTTGATGCGCTGATTCGCTCAGGAGATCGAGTTTACGCCAGCCAGGCGGCGACCCGAAGAGCTACCTATGACAAAGAGCAGTTAGCTGCTTTCTGCACAGCTCGAGGCGCAGCAGCATTCACCTTTGCCAGTATTGCGGATGCTTTCAACGCGGCCAGACAAGAGTCAAATCGGCACATTGTTGTAACTGGCTCATTTGCCACGGTCAGAGAAGTGATGATTGCACTTGGATGGAAATCAGTGGAAGACGGAAGGCCCGAATGCGTTAAAATTTGGGACGGTCAATAAGTTGACGCGACAAAGGAGTTACTTTGACATCGACTGTCTTCACCTTCAATCTATCCGGCAGTGTGCGTCACCAGGGTTTGAGCATATCCGGCGTGACCGTTTCGCTCTTTGAACTTGGTGGGACCGGAGCCGATGGACTGGTCGGAAGGCAAAGAACCGGTAGCCGCGGTGAGTTCACTTTTGGCGTCTGTCCTGGCGGTTACCGAATCGAGATCGAACCGGACCCGAATACTCGATTTTTGCGAACGTTCAATGAAATGAACGTCAACGGCAACACCGTACTCAATGTTGGACTGGTCACGGGATCTATTCTTAAAGTTAAAGCAGTCACCAAATCCGGTGCTGCTGTCACTTCTGGTGAGGTAATAGCAATAGCTAATGATCCACTATCATATCGCTCCTCTGTCACCGCCGGTAGTGATGGTAAATATGCTTTGACTTTGCCGAAAGGTCGATTCAACATTGGACTTCGTTATGCGAAACGGGCTAAAGATGATGATCAACGTGCAAGCAGTCTGCCTTTTCTGACAAGCATTATTGTTCCGTTTGATTTGCAGTCAGACGATAGTTTGGAACTTGTTTTGCCTGACATGTGCCATTTCGAAGGGCGCGTCACAGACATATTCGGTGTTCCTGCAGTGAATGTAAAAGTCAAGCTGACACCCGCCATTCAGGACAATGAATTGCTCGAAGAGTTGGCACTCGACGTTACTTGCGTAACAGATTCCACTGGCGAGTTTCGAGCTCTCGTTGAGTCGGGCGTTTACGACATCTCCATTGAACCTGATCAAGCAGGGTTGTTATTTGCTGCCACTGAAAGCAATGTAGAAGTGTTCGTAGATTTAAAGAAACACTTTCAGTTGGCCGAGGGATTTAGGCTGCGTGGGCAAGTGCAGTATGAATTGACGCTTTTGGCGCAGTGTTTGGTCCGTATTCAAGGACTGGACCGAAAGATTGATTTGCTCACCAAGACAGATGAAAACGGACAATTCTCTGTTGGAGTTCCCGGTGGAACTTATAAGTTAGTGGTCTCTGCTCATCCTAAACATTCACCGTCACTAACCCTCGAAGGTTCTCAATTCAGCGGTCTTGCTCCCTGGACACGGATGATTGTAGTCGGCGGCGACACCCAGATCCCCGTACGTTTAGTGCAAGGCACGCCGCTCTATGGACGCATCGCAGACGAAGCTGGTCATACGCGAACTGGCGTAAAGGTGTCAGTCTATGCCGATGATGACAGGGATTTGAGTGAGTCAGAACTGGATGTTCCGCTCTCGACCTGCATGACTGATTCGGAAGGGAAGTATAGTTTCTTCATCGCACCAGGTTCGTATTGGCTCGCCGTTCATACGGATCTGTCGAATGCGCAACGCATCGAAATTGGCACTGAGCCTAAGAATTTGGATATTGATTGGCACGGTTGGTGTCAGGTCAAATTCGAGGTTGTCAGTGAGTCTGGGCAGAAAGTACCGCGCTGTAGGGTTGCTTACAGCCCATACGGCAACGCCATCACTGGTGATGGCAGCAGTAAATCACTGCCGAAGGGCTCGATTTTGACTGACCCCGATGGCGTTTGCAACATGACGATTCCAGCTGGTGTTTACTCACTGCGCTTTAGTCCGCCGTCGGATAGCGCCTTCGAGCCCAAAACCGTGAAGCAAATATCAATTAGTCATGATGTGACCAAGACAATCAGACTGGCGCTCAAGAACAGCACACAAGTGTCGGAACAATAAATCCAACCTTGCTTACGAAATCTTGATCACTATTTTTCCGAAATGTGCGCCTTTGATTGATATCCTTCAGTGTTCGGTACGACTCCTGATCATCAGTCAGTGCAAAAAAAAAGGCGGCATCAAAGCCGCCTTTAAACCCAATCAATCGAGGACAGTATGTTCGGTTAGATAGCCACTGCAGTGAACGTTGGTGCAGCAACCCAACCAGCTGCAGCGACAACATTCGAGCTGAACAATTCGGCTGCGCGTTGGTCTGCCGTTTGCCAAATGGATTTGGCAATGCCGGTTTTGTAGAGTTCATGGTGAGTCGAGAAGAAGACCTTCTTGCTCACGCTCGAAGTAGCCAGTGCTGTTTGAACTGCGGTTTGATGAGCTTCATCGCGGGCGACGATCAACACTGAATCAACTCCAGCTTTGATAGCGCCTTCAATGTTGCTGACCAATTCAGCGTTTGCAGCTGGGTGATTGATGATTCCGAAGTTGTGAGTTTTGCCACCGCAATTGAACTTCACTGTCGCATCAACGTGCTTCGTTTTTCCTTCAACAGCTTTGCAAGTTGTCCACGTGAAATCACTGATCTCGCCTTCTTTGACGCCGATCAAGTGCATCATGCGCAAGTTAGCTACTTCGAGCAAGTGTCTTTGCACGTCGCTGTCGAACAAATCAATTTCTTCGTCTTTGAGATTGGATATTGAGCGCGTCAATGGCGCCAACATATAAACCAAAGG